>WYBB01000041.1 GCA_011526585.1 Deltaproteobacteria bacterium | reverse complement strand
GTTCGCGGCTGCAACGCGCGGGGCCGGCGTCGCTGCGCTTGGTCGGTCGTGCGGCGACCGTGAGGTCGCCTCCTCCCTCCCGGCGCTTGCTCCTTGGCCGCGCGCGTTTCGCTCGCGAACTCGATTATTCTACAAGCCTTGAGGTCCCGATTCGGCCGGGGCCCTGAGCGCGGACGAGGCGGTCAGCGCGGCTCGAAGTTCGAGGCGATGAAGGCCGCGGCGGAGACGGCGGCGAGGTAGAAGACCAGGCCGGCGGCGACGAAGACAGCGGCGATCCCGACCTGGCGCTGCTGGCGGTTGCGGCGCTGGATGATGAGCACGGCCGTCTCGACGAGGTCGTCGCGCAGCTCCTGGCTGACCCAGCGCAAGACGGTGAGCGTACGCAGGCAGAGCACGAGGCCGATGACGACGAGCGCGATGCCCGCGACCATGAGCGCGGCCGACAGCGACCCGGCGCGGATCATGTGCGCGCCGGAAAAGCCGGTGACCGTCACGGTGAGCCCGCACAGGCCGACCAGCACCTGGGCATAGGTCTTGAGCGTGGTGAGCTGGCCGGCGAGATACTGCACGAGCTGGGCATCCTGCCCCGCGAAGAGGCGCCGCAACCGCGCGGCCTCGTCGTGGATTCGTTCCTCGACCGACAGCGACATGGTGTCCGTATAGCGCGCCGCACCGGGACGGTCGAATCCGTACTCGCGCTCGATCACGGGCGCTCGATCACGGGCGCGCGATGCGGCCTCGCCCGTGCGCGTCCCAGCGACCCCAGGTGCGTACGGCCTCGGCCTCGGCGAGGCGATCGTCGGGCGCGGCCGCGCGCGCGGCGGCGGGTGCCGTGACCGGCAGCGCGCCGAGCCCGAGGCCCGGCCCGGTGGGCGCGAGCGCCGGCACGTCCTCGACCTCGACCAGATCGGGATCGAGGAAGCCAAGCTGCTCCTCGATGCTCGCCCCCTGCAGCGCGGCCACCGCCGCCTGCTGCCAGGGCCCCTTGCGCTCGTTCGCCTTGCTCGTCATCGTCGCCGCTCGCGCCGGTCCGTCATCGTGCCGTAGTCTGGCACGGCTCGGGATGTGCGCGCCACCGCCGCGCGTTGTTCCGCGTCGTCCGGTCTCGAGAAGGACACATGCTCACCGACCTCGCCTTCCTGCTCTTCCTCTTCGTCGCCGATCCGACGGCGCGTGCGCCCGAGGTCCAGCCCGCGGCGGATCGCGTCGTGCCGGTGACCTTCCGGAGCGAGGCGCTCGGCGGCCAGCGCCGCTACCTGGCCTGGCTGCCGCCGGGCTACGACGCCGACGGCGGCGACTACCCGGTGGTCGTGCTCCTGCACGGGCTCGGCGGCCAGGGCGCCGACTGGTTCGATCCCGCGCTCGGCGACCTGCGCCCGACGCTCTCGCGCCTCATCGGCGAAGGCCGGCTCGCGCCCTTCATCGCGCTCGCGCCCGACGGCGGCGGCGGCTACTGGACCGATCACCTCGGCGCGCCGCGCGAGCGCTACGGCGCCTTCATCGACGAGGTGCTCGCGCACGCCGCGGACCGCTACCCCATCGCCACCTCACGCGCCGCCATCGTCGGCGTCTCGATGGGGGGCCACGGGGCGATGTCGCGCGCGCTCGCCGAGCCGGATCGCTACCGCGCCGTCGTCTCCATCGCCGGCGCGCTCTTTCCCGAGCCGCCGACCCACCGCGCGATCTACAAGAAGGTCTGGGGCTTCCCAGCCGACCGCGCGCACTGGGCGCGCACGTCGCCGATGGCGCTCGCGGCGCACCTCGGCCCCGACCGGCCGCACCCCGCGATCTTCCTCGCCTGCGGTCGCGCCGACACCGAGCGCTTCCTCGGCTGGAGCAGCGAGGCCTCGCGCCTCCTCGCCGCGCGCCGGATCCCCCACGAGCTCGTGCTCGCCGACGGCGGACACACCTGGCCGACCTGGCGCTCCTTTTCCGAGCGCTGGCTCACCTGGCTCGCGCCGCACCTGCGCGCCCGCTGAAACCCGCGCCCGGTGACATTGTCGTCACCTCAACGAGCTTGTCAGCCCGAGCGGCAACCGCTACCTTCGAGCCATCTCCACGCGGCGCCATCAGGGGCGCCCGTTCGCGCTTCGCGCTCGTCAAGGAGGTCGCGACCGATGGTCGCGCCACGCTGCCTGCGTAACGACGAACGGAGCGTCCCGCCTCGAACGCGTCTCCCCGACGCACAGCCAGGATCCTCGCCTCATGGCTCCAAAGGTCAACGACATCATCCAGGCGCACTGCTCGCAGTGCAAGGACAACGGCGACGCCGAGATCATGGCGGTCGTCGGCAGCGAGATCGTCACCGTCACCTGCAAGACCTGCGGCACCTCCCAACGCTATCGCCCGCCGATCGACCCCAAGAACCGCCCCGCCTCGCGCCGCGTCGTCGATGTCGGCAGCGGCTCCGAGGCCCCGCGACCGCGCGCGCGCACGCAGCGCCGCGTGATCTCGTCGACCGGTCGCGAGATCGTCGACGACGCGCCCCCGCGCCCGCCGCTGCCGCCGCTGCAGCCGATCACCGCGCCCCCCCAGGGCACGGCCGCCGCCCGCCCCAACGGCATGTCCAAGGCCAAGGACGACGACCTCTACAAGCGCTGGCAGGCGCTGACCGCCGGCGTCATGTCGCGCCACGGTCGCCCGCACCGCGCGCACGAGTCCTACCGCCAGGGTGAGGTCGTGCTCCACACCATGCACGGCATGGGCATCGTCGAGGAGATCGCCGCCGACGGCACCTTGACGGTCCTCTTCAAGCGCGGTTACCACAGCTTGCCTTCGCGTCCCAAGGACGCCGAGCCGGCGCCCGCCTGACCCGCGTCCAAGGCGCCCGATCCAGCTTCGCCTTTCGCGAGGCGGGCGCCCTCACCCAGCTCCCGGAGCCGCCCCATGCACAACAGCGAACGCGTGCGCGAGATCCTCTCCTGGTACGACTGCGACAACGTCGGCGTGCGCACCAACATCGCGCGCCTCCTCAACCACGGACGCCTCGCCGGCACGGGCCGTCTGGTGATCCTGCCGATCGACCAGGGCTGGGAGCACGGCCCGGCGCGGAGCTTCGCCAAGAACCCGATCGCCTACGATCCGCGCTACCACTTCGAGCTTGCGATCGAGTCGGGCTGCAACGCCTACGCCGCGCCGCTGGGCGCGCTCGAGAGCGCGGCCGCCGCCTACATCGGTGAGCTGCCGCTCATCCTCAAGCTCAACAACAACAACAGCCTCTTCAACGACAAGTCGCCCGACCAGGCGGTGACCGGCTCGGTCGACGACGCGCTGCGCCTCGGCTGCGCGGCGATCGGCTTCACGATCTATCCCGGCAGCGCGCACGCGCAGGCCCAGTACGAGGAGATCCGCGCGATCGCCGCCGAGGCCAAGGCCAAGGGCCTCGCGGTCGTCATCTGGTCCTACCCGCGCGGGCCGCAGATCTCCAGCGCCGGCGAGACCGCGATCGACGTCGTCTCGTACGCGGCGCACATCGCTGCCCAGCTCGGCGCGCACCTCGTCAAGGTGAAGCCGCCGACCGCGCACATCGAGCAGGACGCCGCCAGGAAGGCCTACGACGATCGCCCCGTCGACACGCTCGCCGACCGTGTGCGCGACGTCGTCGAGTCGTGCTTCGGCGGGCGCCGCATCGTGATCTTCTCGGGCGGCGCCACCAAGGGCGAGGCCGACGTGCTCGACGAGGTTCGCCAGATCGCCGCCGGCGGCGGCTTCGGATCGATCATGGGGCGCAACGCCTTCCAGCGCCCGCGCGCCGAGGCGGTCAAGTTGCTGCAGGACGTGATGGACGTCTACGCCGAGGCCGCGGCGGCCGAGGCGGCGTCCGAAGGGTGAGCCCGCGATGAGCGCGCGCCTCGTCACGCTCTTGCTCGCCGCTGTCGTCGCGGCGGGTGTGCCGACGCTGTCACACGCGCAGGACGCGGTCGGGCGTTGGCGCTTCAGCGACGAGACCAGGCCGGTCAAGGTCGTGGTCATCGGCGGCTCGGTCTCGGCCTATCCGGCGGGCGGCTTCCCGCAGTGGCTCTCGAGCGTGTGCTCGGAGATCGAGCTGGTCAACCGCGGCAAGGCCAAGCTCGGCGCGACCGAGCTGCGTCAGCGCTTCGTCGCCGAGGTGCTGAAGAACCGGCGCATCGACGCCGAGACGCGCCAAAAGACCTGGCTCGTCTTCCTCGGCGGCCTCAACAGCGTCGGCTCACCGGAGAAGACCAACCTCGAGGTGGCCAGGACCCTCAAGCTCGCCAAGGACGCCGGCCTCGGGACGATCGGCGTCACCGTCAACCCCTGGGGCGCCGAGACCGATCGTCGCTGGCAGGGCGTCGATGGGCTCGCCTACCTCGAGCACACGCAGAAGACGGTCGACTTCGTGCTCGGGCGCCTCACGCCGCTCGAGGCCTTCGGCGCCACCAACATCAAGGGGCGCGCGGATCCGAGCCGCTTTTTTCCGGGCGAGCTGCCCGACATCGCGGTCGACATCTGGAGCGGCGCGCTGCGCCATCGCGACGCGCCGCTCAGGGATCGGGACAGGCTCGCGCGGACCGCGAAGCGCTCGGCGTGGGTCAAGCGCCGCCTCGCCGCCGTGCCCGAGGCCGAGCGCGCTGCCGCCCTCGACGCGCTCATCGACCAGGCCGCGGCGCTGCCGCGCTGGTTCATGCGGCCCGAGCTCATCGGCTTCGACGCGATCCATCCCAACGCGATGGGGCACCGCGAGATCGCCCGCGCGATCTGCGACGAGGCCCCGCCGAGCTGGGGCTGCGGCTGTGAGCAGCTCGAAAACCTCGCCTGGGATCGCCGGCACAACAAGCCGAAGGCGCTGTGAGGGGAATCATCGCGATCGTCGCGTTCACGCTGGCGGCGTGCGCGACACGTGGAGGCAGCTTGCGTGACGAATCCGACGGCGCGCCGCTCGGCGGTCGCGTGCTCGACGCGAAGAGCGGCGAGGTCCTCGATGCGCACGAGGTCGCGCGGCGCCTCCTCGGCGCGCGTGTGATCCTCGTCGGCGAGGAGCACGGCAACCCGTACTTCCACGAGGTCCAGCGCGAGGTGCTCGAGCTCGTCGCCGCGCGCAAGCCCGGCGCGGTCGCGCTCGGGGTCGAGTGGCTGCCACGCTCGGCGAGGCTCGCGCTCGCGGGCTTCGGTGTGGCCACGCCGCCGGCGACGCTCGACGAGCTCAGGCGTGCCGTGCGCTGGGACGAGCTCTGGGGGCACGAGCTCTCGGCGTATGCTCGGGTCCTGGAGGCCGCCCGGCGCGTTGGCGCGCCCATCGTGCCGCTCAACGCGGAGCCCGGGCTGGCGCGCCTGGTCGCGCGCGGCGGGGTCGACGGCGTGCCGCCGGAGCGACACGCCGAGCTGCCACCGCTCGACAGCGGCAACGACGCCCACCGCGCCTGGTTTCGCGAGCGCATGCAGGCCGCCGCGCACGGCCACGCCGCCCACGCGCTCAGCGACGACGCCTTCGAGCATTACTACCTCGCGCAGCTCTTGTGGGACGAGACGATGGCGCGCGCGATCCTCGAGGCGCTCGCGCATCACGCGCACATCGTCGTATGCGCGGGGCTGGGCCACGTCGAGCGCGGGCTCGGGATCCCGGCGCGCCTCGGCGCGACCCGCCATCTCATCGTGATCCCGGTCGCCAGCGCGAGCGAGGCGGCCAGGCGCGCGTTCGACGGCGAGCTGCCCGAGCGCGAGGCCGATCTCTTCTGGGTGCCCCTCACTCCGCCGGAGTCGCCGGGCTCGCCTCGTCCTGACCCTTGAAGAGCACCATCGCCAGGCGACGATACTCGGCGCCGGTCGGGCGGCGGTGGCTCGCGTAGAGGGACAACGACCGCGGCGAGAAGACGCGGCTCTTGAAGAGGGCGTGCTCGACCGCGAAGCGCGCCAGGCGCGAGTCCGGCGCATCCTTGAGGCGGGCGAGCGTGACGTGTGGGGCGAAGCGGCGGCGATCGGGCTTGACGCCCATGCGCGTCGCCAGCGTGTCGACGCGCTGCCGCAGCTCGTGGAGCTCCGGGCACTTGTCGACGCCGACCCAGAGCACCTCCGGCTCACCACGCGGCGGGAAGAAGCCGATCCCCTGGAGGCGCAGCTCGAAGGGCTCGGGCTCCAGGCGCGCGAGCGCACCTTGCAGGTCGCGCAGCACGGCGCCGTCGATCTCGCCGAGGTAGCGCAAGGTGAGGTGGAGCTGGTCTTCGTCGACCCAGCTCGCGCCGGGCACGCCCGAGGCGATGAGCATCAGCTCCTCGCGCACGTCGAGCGGCAGATCGAGGGCGATGAAGTAGGCGAGGCGCGTGCTCATTGGCCGGACTTGCGTCGCTCCTCGAGCTGCTTCACCTCGTCGCGCAGCTTCGTCGCCTCGTCGAAGCGCTTGAGCCGGTCGAGCGCCATCGCCTTGTTGGTCATCACCAGGGTCGTGCGCGGGTCGCTGGCGCCATACTCGAGCTTGCGGATGGCGATCGCGTCGTCGTAGGCGACGAGGGCGAGGTCGAGGAGGTCGAGGCCCATCAGCGCGCCGCCGTAGTTGTTGAGCGACTCGGCGACGTTGGGGTGCTGCGGGCCGAGGACCTCCTTGCGCAGCGCGATCGCCTCCTCGTAGAGGGGGCGCGCCTCGGCGTTCTGCCCCTGCATCGAGTGGATGTCGGCGAGGTTGTGCAGGACCGTCGCCATGTCGGCGTTGCGCCCGTTGTTGTCGCCCTTCTGCGCGATCTCCCGCGCGCGCGACAAGAGCTTGATGCCCTCGTCGTAGCGCTTGGTCTCCTTGTAGACGAGCGCGAGGTTGTTGAAGCTCGCGACGAGGCTCGGGTGCTCGGGGCCGAGCTCGCTCTCCTTGTCGGCGATCGCCTGCTTGTGCAGCTCCTCCGCCTTGGGCCAGTCCTTCTTGCGGCGGTAGAGCTCGCCGAGGTTGGTGACGACGGTGGCGATGCTGGTGACGTTGTCCTTGTACTTCTTGCGCTTGATCGCCAGCGACGTCTCGTAGGCCGCCTGGGCCTTGTCGTTTTCGCGCATCTGGTGATAGGCGACGCCGAGCTTGTTGAAGACGTAGCCGGCGTCGGGCGAGCCCTCGGTGCCCTGCTCGCGATGCACCTCGATGATCTGCTCGAGCAGCGTCGCCGCCGCCGCCCACTGGCGCGACTCGCGGTAGATGTCGGAGAGCACCTCGAGCGTGGCGAGGCGCCGCTCGTCGGCCTTGCCGAACTTGTCCGCCTCGTTGAGCGCCTCGATGGCGGCGTTTTCCGCGTTGCGGAAGTCCTTGTTCTTGAGCGCCTCGCGCGCGGCCTCGTACTGCGTGCGCCAGTCGGCGAAGGCCGGGGAGGCGATGCCGAGCGCGACGAGGAACGAGGTGATGGTGGCGACTACTCTGAGCGTTGGCATGGCGTCCTCCGGGCGGCGAACCCAGTTGTACCCGAGACGATTCCCGGGTCAAACCGGCGGAACGGGCGTGGCCTCGAGCATGGCGCGCACGTCGACGCTCGCGTCGAGTCGGGTGAAGAGCCCTTTGAGCCCGCTGGCGACGCGCAGGACCGGCAGGAGATCCTCGGGTGGCGCGAGCTTCCACAGCGACGGGTGGGTGAGCGTCATGCGCTTGATCGCCGCGTGCGGCTTCCAGGCGCCATAGCGGAAGGGGCCCTGGTGGAGAAAGGGCGTGAGCACGAGGCGGAGGAAATCGCCGAGCAGCTTCGGGTCGACCCGCTGCGCGTCGCCCTCCTTGCCGAAGCCGAGGCGCCCCATCAGCGCGAACGCGCCGGCGTCGTCGCCGCGCCAGAGGTGGCGGAAGAGCTGCATCACGCCGTCGGTGAGCGCGGCCGGCAGGCGCTTGGTCGCGCCGAAGTCGAGCACGCCGATGCGCCCGTCAGGCATGAGCAGGAAGTTGCCGGGGTGAGGATCGCCGTGCAGCCAGCGGTGATGGAAAAAGAGCGCGATCCAGGTGCGGGCCATGCGGGCGGCGATGTCGTCGCGCGCGGCGATGGGCAACGCGAGCGCGGCGCGGTCGAGCTTGTCGCCGTCGAGCCAGGTCATGACGAGCACGTTCTTGCGGCAGAGCTCGCCGATCGGGCGCGGCACGGCGAAGTCTTCGAACTTTTCGAAAATGCTTGAAAAAGTGGCGAGGTTCTCAGCCTCGGCGAGATAGTCGAGCTCGGCGCGGAGCTGGGTGTCGACCTCGGCGAGCCACCCTTCGACGCGGCGCTTGTCGAAGATCACGCGCGAGAGGCGCATGAGCGATCTGAGGTTCTTGAGGTCGCTGTCGAGCGCGGCCTCGACGCCGGGGTACTGCACCTTGATCGCCACCGCGCGTCCGTCGGGCAAGACGGCGCGGTGCACCTGCCCGATCGACGCCGCACCGCGCGGGGTCTCGTCGACCTCGGCCAGCACCTCGCCGACCAGCCGCGCGGGCGTGGTGCGCCAGGCGCCGGCGAGGATCCTGGCGACCTCGGGCCAGGGCATCGGCGGCGACTCGGTCTGCAAGGTCGCGAGCGCGTCGGCGAGCTCCGGTGGGACGAGATCGGGATCGGCGGAGAGGATCTGGCCGAGCTTCATGCTGGCGCCCTTCATGCGCCCCAACACCTCGGCCAGGTGCCTGCCCTCCTTCTCGAGCGTGCGCGCCAGCGCGGCCTCGCGGCGCTCCTTCGAGGCGAAGGTCACCGCCGAGAGGAGCTTGCGCCCGAGCACCGCCGACGAGAGGCCGAGCCCTGCGCCGGTCAGCGACGCCAGGCGACCCCCTCGCGAGGAGCTGAGCTGGGTCGCGTGTTCGCTCCCGGCGGCGTCGCCCGGCGGCGCGTCGAGCTCGTCGGCGTCGCGCTCGGCCATCGTCTCCGCCTACATGTCCAGGCGCTGGCCGGTGAGCCAGGCGCCGCCGTCGACGACGAAGATCGCGCCGGTGACGTAGCTCGCCGCGTCGGACGCGAGGAAGAGCGCGGTCTGCGCGATCTCGTCGGCGCGGCCGAAGCGGCCGAGCGGGATCTGGCGCGCGAGCTTGTCCTTCAGGTCGCCGGGCGCCAGGCGCTTCATGCCCTCGGTGTCGTCGATCGGGCCGGGCGCGATCGCGTTGACGCGGATCCGCGCCGCTCCCCACTCGACGGCGAGGTGGCGCGTCATGGCGTCGACGGCGGCCTTGGCGCTGCCGGCGTGCACCTGGAAGGGGGTGCCGGTGTACTGCAGGGTCGCGGAGATATTGATGATCACGCCGCCGTTTCGCTGCAGCCAGCGGGCGAAGACCGCCTTGCTCACGTTGAAGGTGCCGAGCGTGTCGATCGCGTGCACCGTCGCGAAGCCCTTGTAGGAGAGGGCGGCGGCGGGGGCGAGGAAGTTGCCGGCGGCGTTGTTGACGAGGATGTCGATGCGGCCGAGCTCGGCGAGCGCGCGGTCGACGGCGGCCTCGATCTGCTCGGGCTCGCGCACGTCGGCTTGCACGGCGAGGCAGCGGCGCCCGGTGGCGGCGCTCAGCTCGGCGGCGGCCTGCTCGAGCCGCGCGAGGTTGCGGCTGGCGATGACGACGTCGGCGCCGTGCTCGAGGAAGCGCTGAACGATCGCTCGGCCGATGCCCGAGCCGCCGCCCGTGACGAAGGCGACCTTGCCCGTGAGGAGGTCCGGCTGGAAGAAGGTGCTCATGACCCTGGACATCGCGTATGCTCGTGCCGATCGTCAACCGTGCATTCGCGCGCCATCCTCCATGACGCCAGCCCGACGCCGCTCTCCCTCACGAGGTCGACTCCCCCGCCGATGAAGATCCTGGTCGCCGAAGACGACGCGGTCTCGCGCTTCATGACGGTCAAGGCGCTCGAGCAGCTCGGCTACGCCTGCACGGCGACCAGTGATGGTCACGAGGCCTGGGAGTGCCTGGAGCAGGACGGCTTCGACGTCGTGATCAGCGACTGGATGATGCCACGGGTCGACGGCATCGAGCTGTGCCGCCGCATCCGCGCCGTCGAGCACCGGCGCTACACCTACTTCATCATCCTCACGGCGCTGGGCGAGCGCGAGTTCCGCCTGACCGGCATGCGCGCCGGCGCCGACGACTACCTCGCCAAGCCGCTCGATCGCGAGGAGCTGATGCTGCGCCTGGTCGCGGCCGAGCGCGTGACCCGGCTGCACCGGCGGCTCGAGGTGCAGACCGCCGAGCTCGAGCGGCTCAACCGCGAGTTCTTCGAGTCGGGGCGCAAGGACGCGCTGACCGGCGTCGGCAACCGGCGCCGCATGCAGGAGGAGATCGGCGCGTTCGAGGCGACGCTCTTCGAGGCGAAGGAGCCACTGAGCGTGGCGCTCTTCGACATCGATCACTTCAAGCGCTACAACGACACCTACCTTCACCTGGCGGGAGACGACGTGCTCAGACGCGTGGCGCAGGTCCTCTCGAGCCACGTCGGCGAGCCGGAGGGCTTCTATCGGTTCGGCGGCGAGGAGTTCCTCGCGGTGATGCGGCGCCCGCTCGGCGACGCCCGCGCGCGGGTCGAGCACATGCGCGCGGCCATCGAGGCCTGCCAGATCCCGCACGTCGCCAACCCGGACGCTCGCGTGATCACCGTCAGCGCGGGGGTCGCGCCGGTCGAGGTCGCGGCGCCGGCGCCGCTGATCGACGCGATCCGCGCGGCCGACGAGGCGCTCTTGCGCGCCAAGCGTGCGGGCCGCAACCGCGTCGTCGCGTCGTCGGACTGAGCGGGACCCGCGATGGACACGACGCTCGTCGTCTTCCTGATCGTCGTCCTGCAGGTGGTGATCATCTTCGGCTTCGTCATCGTCGAGCGGCGCGACCCGAACGCGACGCTCGCATGGATCCTGGGCGTCGTGCTGCTGCCGGTGATCGGTGGGCTCTTCTACCTGGTGATCGGCCTCAGGCGGAAGGTGAAGCGCTCGAAGAAGGGCGAGCGCGTCGCGGTGCGCATGCGCGAGGTCTACCACCGCTGGCAGGTGGCGCGGAAGGCGAGGGGCGAAGGCATGGAGCGGCTGCCGGCGCGGACCCGCGGCCTGGTCGATCTCGGCACGACGGCGGCTGGCAGCTACGCCTGCGCGGGCAACGCGGTCGGGCTCCTCATCGACGGGGCGCACACCTACGCGGCGATGCGCGCGGCGATCGAGGACGCGACCGACCACGTGCACATCGAGTTCTACATCATCCAGCCCGACGAGTCGGGGCGCGCGCTGCGCGACGTGCTCGTGCAGAAGGCGCGCGCCGGCGTCGAGGTGCGCGTGCTCTGCGACGGCCTCGGGAGCTATCGCCTGCCGAACGACTTCTGGAAGCCGCTGACCGACGCCGGCGGCAAGGCGGCGGTCTTCGCGCCGGTCAGGATCGCGCCGATGTTCCGGCGGCGCGATCACGTCAACTTCAGAAACCACCGCAAGATCGTGATCGCCGACGGCCGGGTCGGCCTGACGGGCGGGATCAACATCGGGCGCGAGTACCTCGGGCTCGACCCCGACATCGGTCAGTGGCGCGATACGCACGTGCGCATCGAGGGGCCGGCGGTGCTCGGCATGCAGCAGATCTTCCTCGAGGACTGGCTGCACTCGACCGACGAGCTGCTCGACGACGGGCGCTACTTCCCGGCGCCGGTGGCCGATGCGCCGGGGGACGCGACGGTGCAGGTGATCGGCTCGGGCCCCGACCGGCCGTGGGCGGTGATCCATCACCTGCACTTCCTGGCGATCGCGCAGGCGCACCGGCGCGTGTGGATCACGACGCCCTACTTCGTGCCGGATCGGGTGCTGCAGACGGCGCTGGTCACCGCGGCGCTGCGCGGCGTGGACGTGCGCCTGCTCGTGCCGAAGAAGTCCGACTCACGGCTGGTCGACTGGGCGTCGCGCTTCTACTACCCGGAGCTGCTCGAGGCGGGGGTCCGGATCTACGAGTACGGCGCGGGCTTCCTGCACGCCAAGACGATGGTCATCGACGAGTGGTTGGCGACGATCGGCTCGTCGAACATGGATATCCGGAGCTTCCAACTGAACTACGAGATCAACGCGTTCGCGTACGACGAGGCGGCGGCGCGGGCGCTGATGCAGCAGTTCGGCGCCGACCTCCTGCTCGCGCGGGAGATCGGGCCGACCTGGCACATGAACCTGTCCTACCCGCGGCGGGTGCTGCACGCGTTCGCGGGGCTGCTCTCGCCGCTGCTCTGAGGAACGCGATGGCCGAGCGGGACGAGGCGCGCAAGCAGGCGGCCGAGGCGTTCTACGGGGCGCTCGGCGGGCACGGGGACGCGGCGCGGCGGGTCGGCTGGGAGTCAGCCGAGGCGCACGCGCTGAGGCTCTGGGCGATGGTCGAGGCGCTGGCGCCGGTCGAGACGCTGCCGTCGCTGATCGACGTCGGCTGCGGGGAGGGCGCGCTCCTGCCGGTCTTGCGCGAGGCGGGCTTTGCCGGCAGCTATCACGGCGAGGACGTGCGGGAGGGCGCGATCGGGCGCGCGAAGGCGGCGCACGCGGGCGACCCGGGGGCGCGCTTCGCCGCGGTCGACAGCTTCGGGGGCGGGGCCGTGGGCAGGGCGGCGGCGGTGGTGTGCTCGGGCACGCTCAACACCGTCTCGGGCGAGGGGGTCGACCACGACGCCGAGGTGTGCGCGGCGCTGGCGGCGATGTGGGAGCGCGCCGAGGAGGTGCTGGCGCTGGACGTGGCGGTCGCGGATCGGCACGCCGAGGGCGTGGGGATCGCGCGCGTCGATCTCATGCGGCTGTGGGAGGCGGCGCGGGCGCTGGCGCCGGTGGTCGTCGTGCGCGAGGACGTGATCGCGGGCGAGGCGCTGCTCGTCTTGTCACGCGGGCGGGCGCGCGCGTTTTCGCGGCGGCGCTCGGGGCCGGAGCATGCGGTCGCGCGGGCGAAGGTGCTGCTCTCGGGCGGCGAGGCGGCGGCGGCCCTCGCCGAGGTCGAGGGCGCGCTCACGGCGCGGGCGGAGCTCGTGCGCGGGGCGGCGCTCGGGGCGCTCGGTCGGGCCCAGGCGGCGCTCGACGCGCTGACGCGCGCGGCCGTGGCGGGGGAGGTCGAGGGTGATCGGGCGCTCGTCTTCGAGGCGAAGCTGGCGATGGCGCCGTGCCTGTGGCGGCTCGGTGCGCGGCGCGCGGCCGAGACCTTGTTGGAGGGGCTGGCCGAGGCGAGCGACGAGGCGCGTGCGCACCTCTTCGAGCTCGTGATGGCGCGGCGTGACGTGGCGCGTGCGGAGCGCGTGGCCGCGACGATCGAGGATCCCTGGGTGCGGCGCGAGCTCGAGCAACGCCTGGCCCGGGTGCGGGGTTAGGACCTCCGAAGGCGTCGCTCGGCATGCACGCCTTGGCACCCTCGCCGCGCCCTCCGCGCCCTCCGCGGTGGTTTCGACAAGACCAGGCGGCGCTATCCCGGTTCGTCCTCGACGTCGCGCAGGTCGGGCGGGATCATCGCGAGCACCTCGACCGTGACGTCGCCGAGGGGCCGCGCCTGGCAGGCGAGGCGCTCGGCCTGGCGGAAGCGCCTGGCGTGGCGGGTCATGAGCTCACGCTCCTCGTGGCGCGCGGGGGTGAGCTCGCCGGCGAGGATGCGCACGCGGCAGGTGCCGCACTCGGCGTGACCACCGCAGGCCTGGGGGAGCTCGAGGTCGTGGGTGTCCGCGTGCGCGAGCAGGTTGAGCTTGGACCAGCCGGGGGTCGCGAGCGTTCTGCCGTCGGGCAGGTGCCAGGTGATCGTCAGCTCGGGGTGCATGGGCACTTCAATAGGGTGTGGGTGGGCGCACGCCGTCGGGCGCGATCACCGCGAAGAGGCGGTCCTCGAGCGCGCGCATCGCGCGAGCCTCGCCGGGCTCGCCGTGGTCGTGGCCGAGGAGGTGACAGAAGGCGTGCACGAGCAGGAAGCTCGCGAGGTCGTCGCGCGCCCAGCCGAGCGCCGCGGCGTCGCGCGCCGTGGTCTCGACCGAGATGACGATGTCGCCGAGCGGGCCCGTCCTGGGGCGCGGGTCGAGGTCGGGCTCGTCCATCGGGAAGGAGAGCACGTCGGTCGCCTTGTCCTCGTCGCGCCAGGTGCGGTTGAGCGCCTGGATCTGCGCGTCGTCGGTCAGGAGCAGGGAGAGCGAGCGGCGCCCGAGCTCGACCGCGGCCAGGAGGGCGCGCGCCTCGGCGGCGAGGCGGCGGCCGAGCGCGGTCTCGCGGGCGGCGAGGCCTTCTCTCGCGACGTGCACCGGCATCAGGGCTCGGAGCCGTTCCTGCGGTGCGAGCCCTGGCCACCGTGCGCGGCCTTGCGGATCGCCTCGCGCTGGTCGTCGTCGGCGTAGGCGAGGATGATGCGCTGCACCAGCGGGTGGCGCACGACGTCCTCGGGCTGGAACTCGATGACCGAGACGCCGCGTACGCCGGAGAGGATCTGCATCGCGTGCGCGAGGCCGGAGCGCTCGCGATCGGGCAGGTCGGTCTGGGTCACGTCGCCGGTCACGATCGTCTTGGTGTTGAAGCCCAGGCGCGTCAGGAACATGCGCATCTGCTCGCGCGTGGCGTTCTGCGCCTCGTCGAGGATCACGAAGGCGTCGTTGAGCGTGCGGCCGCGCATGAACGCGAGCGGCGCGACCTCGATGGCGTTTTCCTGCATGAGCTTCTGCACGCGCCCGAGGTCGAGCATGTCGTAGAGCGCGTCGTAGAGCGGGCGCAGGTAGGGGTTGACCTTCTCGGCCATGTCGCCGGGGAGGAAGCCGAGCTTCTCGCCGGCTTCGACCGCGGGGCGCGTCAGGATGATGCGCTTGATGTCGCGCGCGAGCAGCGCCTGCACGGCCATGGCCATCGCGAGGTAGGTCTTGCCCGTGCCGGCCGCGCCGACGCCGAAGGTCAGCGGGTTCTCGCGGATGGCGTCGACGTAGCGCTTCTGGCTCAGGTTCTTCGGCGCGATCTTGCGCTTGGCGGTCGGCACGTTGAGCGTGTCGAGGAAGACGTCGGTGAGCCGCGTGCCAGCGCCCTGGGCGATGATCTGCACGCCGCGAGGGATGTCGCTGGCGAAGAGGTTGTAGCCGCGCTTGGCCAGCTCGTAGAACTGGTCGAGCGCCGAGCGCGCGACCTCGAGATCGTGCTCCTCGCCCGACAGCGACACGGTGTTGCCGCGGGTGTCGACCGACACGTGCAGGAGGTCTCGTACGATCTTGAGGTGGTCGTCGTTGGGACCGCAGACCTCGCGGAAGGCATCCCGGTCCTCATAGGAGAGCGTCGCTTTCTGGATCGTCACTTGACCTCGATCGTTGAGCCCGAACAGCCGGATCGTTAGTGCGCGACGACCCTCGGGTCAAGGCATGGAAATGCGTGGGGCGTGCACGAACACCCGGCGGTGTCCCAGGTGTCCCGCGATCCGTCCCGCGGAGGGACACTCGGGACACCTCGGGCGGGCGCCGTCCGATGCGCCGAGCCCATGCCTGGCGCCTCGGAGAGAACGAACGGCGCTGGCACGCCGCGTGCTTGGGTGTATGGCATGTTCGCCTCCCTCGTCGCCCTCGGGGCCTCGCTCGCCGACCTGGTCTTCGTCTGGCGTTGCGCCGCGTGTCGCGCACCGAGTGTGCGAGAGCAGGCGCTCTGCGCGGTCTGCCAGCGCTCGCTCGTCAGCGGGCTCGAGAGTTGCTGCCCGTGCTGCGGTGTCGTCTGGCTCGACCCACCGCCGGGCGGCGGCCGGCATCGCTGTGGTCCCTGCGCGCGCGAGCCACCGCCTTTCTCGAGGGCGCGAGGCGTCTTCGCGTACGGGGGCGCGTTGCAGGAGGCGATCGCGGCGTGGAAGAACCGCCCCGACGAGAGCCTCGGGCGGACGCTGGCCGCGAGCTTCGTCAGCGGGGCCGAGCGCCTGGACCTGTCGCCCGAGGTCGTGGTCGTGCCGGTCCCGAGCACGCGCCGGGCGCTGCGCAAGCGGGGCTTCAATCCGGCGGCGGCGCTCGCCCGACCACTGGCGCGGCGGCTGGGGGTGCGCTTCGCCGCGGGCGCGCTCGAGCTCGCGCGCGACCCGACCCCGAGCCGTGGCCTCGGGCGTGCCGCGCGCGGAGCTCGCATGCGCGGCGTGCTGTGCGCCCGGCGCGCGCCGATCGCAGGCCGCCCGGTGCTGGTGGTCGACGACGTGATGACCACCGGCGCGACGATGCGCGCGGCGGCCAAGGCGTGCCTCGCCGCGGGGGCGTGCTCGGTCGAGGGGCTGGTGCTCGCGCGCGTCCCCGGGTAGCGGCGTCCGGGGGCGCGGGCCGGGTACGGCGTCCGGGCGCGCGAGCTCCGATGGCGTCAGGGCGTCGTCGGGGCCTTGGCGCCTTCCTCGTCGAACCACTCGAAGGTGTCGAGGGTCGCCTGCACCTCGGGATCCGAGAGGTAGTCCCAGAGCGCGTCGTTACCGAAGAGCGCGACGTAGTCCTGGTTGCGGATCGCCGAGAGCATCTCGGGCGTGTAGAGGCCCTGCGCCTTGGGGTGGCTCATCAGCTTCTGGGCGCGCGGGTCCTGCGAGAGCTGTCCCAGATCACGCGTGGAGACGAGCCAGCCGAGTTTGACCAGGGCGCCGAGCTCGCCGCGATCGAGGAAGTTGTGCTGGGCGACGAAGCGCGCGCTCACGCTGGTCTGCCACGGGAAGGGGGTGTTGCCGGCGATGCGCTGGATCTGGAGGAGCACCACGATGGCCAGGTAGGCGATGAGCGCGCCCTTGGCCAGGCTCACCAGCGCGCCGAGGAAGCGGTTGAGGCTCGACAGCGAGCTCTGGTCGGGGACGAGGTCCTTCGTGATGCGCCTGACCAGAATGGCGCCGATGAGGCCCAGCACGAAGAAGATGGCGAAGAAGGTGACCGTGCCGGCGACGAGCGGCGAGAGCTCGAGCAGCCTGGCCACGGACTTGTCGAGGATCGACGCCAGCCCGCGCGCCGCGAAGTAGGCGAGCACGAGGAAGGCGAGGATCCCGAGCTGATAGAGGAAGCCGACCCGCCAGCCGCGGATCAGCGACCAGAGGAGGAAGAGGACGACGAGGATGTCGATGGCGATGCCCACGCGCGCAAGCTACCAGGGTGCGAGGGAGGTGGCGAGGCGTGCCGGGCGCTCAGAAGTGGAACTTCAGATCACCGCCGTAGGTCAGCGCGTTGAGCCAGGCGCTCTCCGTCGGGAACTGTGGCCAGGCATCCTCGGCGTTGTCGAGGTGCGCGCCGCGGTAGAGGAGCTTGCCGCCGATCGAGACGTGGCGGGAGAGGTAGATGTCGACGCCGCCGCCGAGCTGGAAGCCGACGCCGGTGAGCGTGTCGTACTGCCAGCTGTCGCGACCGAGGATGTAGGCGCCGATCCCGGCCTGCAGGTAGGGCTGCACCTGGCGGCTGCGATCGGTCAGGAAGAAGCGCCCGTCGATCGAGAGGTGGGTGAGCGCGGCCTCGTCTCCGGCGGCCATGTCGCTGCCGTCGTGGAAGCTCATCATCCAGTTGAAGTCGAGCGAGAAGGCCGACGCGATCCGCCAGCCGAAGCTCACGTCGAAGCCGGCGCCGCTGCCGAGATCGGTGATCGCCGAGTCGGAGCCGAAGGCCGAGGTCCCGTTCACGCCGATCCCGAAGTGGAAGATCGGGTTGTAGACCGGCTCGACCTCGCGCCGCGGCCGCGGATAGTAGGTCGGCGCGACGTAGACCCGGCGCGGGCGGGGGCGGTAGTAGGGGCGCGGGCGCGGGCGGTAGGCCGGAGGCGGCCGACGGCGCTCGTTCACCTCGTGCGTGGCCTCGTCACCGGAGTCCGCGCGCGCCTCCGCAGCGACGAGGGGCGCGGCCAGGAGCGCCGACAACGCAACGGCCAGGGTGCGTAGGAAGCGCCGGCTCGGGTTCGAAGGGGTCGAGGTCATGTGATTCTCCTGGGTCAACCGGGTCACGGCCGCCAAGACGCCGTCGCGCGGAGGGTATTCACGCACGGCCCGCCGGGGAGCCACGCGCGGGCCGGCGATCGTCACCGCGGCGACGATCGACTATCGCGAACGTCGCATGTCACGGCATCATTGTCCTACGGAGTCTCCATGGTGCGCCACTTCATCGTCCCGCTCGTGCTCGCCCTCGCGTCCGGCGCGTGTCGCTCGGACCCCGCGCCCGCGCCTGCGCCCAGCGGCGGGCCGGCCTGGCGCCCGGGCTATGTGCGCCCGCCGGTGATCGACGTGCACGGCCACATCTACCCGCGGGGGCTCGCGCGCCTCGAGCGCACCATGGTCGACAACGGCCTCGGCCTGATGGTGAACCTCTCGGGCGGTGACGGCGAGACCGCCGCGCCGATGGCCGAGCTCACGCGGACCTTTCCGCGCATGATCAACTTCTTCAACGTCGACTGGCGACGTCGCGCCGAACCCGGCTTCGGCGAGGCGATGGCCGCCGAGCTCGAGACGGCGGTCGAGCAGCACGGGTTTCGTGGCCTGAAGATCCCGAAGGTGCTCGGGCTCTACTTGAAGGACGCCGAGGGTCGGCGCGTACCGGTCGACTGGCCGGAGCTCGACCCGCTCTGGCAGCGAGCCGCTGCGCTCGGCGTGCCGGTCGCGATCCACACGGCCGATCCGCGGGCGTTCTGGCTGCCACCCACGCCCGACAACGAGCGCTACGAAGAGCTCGCGCTCCACCCGCGCTGGTCCTTCCATGGGCCGCAGTGGCCCGACCGGCTGGCGCTGCTCGGCGAACTGGAGAACGTCTTCCGCAAGCACCCGAAGACGACGTTCATCTCGGTGCACTTCGGCAACAACGCCGAGGATCTCGCCTACGTCGCGCGCATCCTCGACACCTACCCGAACGTCTACGTCGACACGGCCGCGCGCCTCGGCGAGATCGGGCGCCACCCGCCGGACCAGGTGCGCGCGCTCTTCATCGCGCACAAGAACCGCATCCTCTTCGGCACCGACATCGGCCTGTCCGACCGGGGGATCATGCTCGGGTCCCAGGGCGCCGAGGAGCCGACCGAGGCCGACATCCGCCCCTTCTACGAGGCGCACTGGCGCTTCTTCGAGGGTCGCGAGCGCGGCATCCCGCACCCGACGCCGATCCAGGGCCGCTGGACGATCGACGCCATCGATCTGCCCGACGACGTGCTCGAGCACGTCTACTGGAAGAACGCCGCGCGCCTCCTGAAGATCGATCTGGCGACCCTTGGGCGTTGAAGACGTGAGGCTACTTGCCGAGCGTCTGCGTGTCGCCCACGCGCCGCTGGCCGGAGAGAAGGAGCGTCTCCTGCAGGGTCGCGCGCCGCGCCGGGTCGTGCTGCCAGTCGCCGCGCTCGACCATCGCCTTGAGCCCTTCGACCGCCTTCGTGTCGCGTGTATTGGTCACCGCGGCCGCGCCGGCGGCGGCGCCGAGGCTCCTGAGCGCGGCGCCGTAGTCGTTGTTTTCGACCGCGGCCGAAGCGCGCTGGAGGTTCTCGGCCAGCTCGAAGCCGCGCACGTTGCGCGCGATGAGGACCTGCTCCTCGGTCGGGGCGCGCGGTCGCGCTCCGAGGCGCACGCTGGTGCGCGCCGTGGCGTTGTCGAGGTTGACCATGTCCTTGTAGCGCACCGTCACGTCGGCGACGACGCCGGGGCCCTCGACCCAGAGCTCGATCAGGATCACGTGCGAGTCGTCGCCGTAGAAGTACGGGATCACCGTCTGGATCCCGTCGTCGTCCTCGCCGCGGTCCGAGGTTATGCCGAGTGACTTCGACAAGTTACGGTCGGTCGCCAGCTCGCGCGCCTTGACCTCCTCGACCTCGCGCTGCTCGAGCACGCGCGTGCCGAGCACGCGGATCGCCTTGCTCTCCTTGCCCAGGCGCACGTTTACGCGCACCAGACGCGCGACCACACGCGCGAGGCTCTGCATCTCCTCGTCGATCGCGTCGGCGGCGCCGGCCTCGTCGATGCGATGCAGGTTGCCGTAGCCCGCGTCGGCGACCTGCCACCACTCGCTGCGCTCGGCGTCGAGCGCGAAGACCGAGGTGACACACCCCTCTACCGTGAGCTGGTGGGCCGCGCGCGCGGCGTGCGCGATGCGCGTCTCGTCGCGCTCGCCCGAGAGCACCATCAGCGTCTTTGTGCCGGGCACCGTCGCCTCGTCATCCGAGGCCGCCTCGAGCATGGCGCCGGCCTTCGTCATCGCCGTGGCCAGGTCGTGGGGCCCCATCGCCGCCGGGGCCGCCAGCTGGTCGATGCGGTTGGCCAGGTGCTGCTGCGCCGGGCCGAGCCGCGCCAGCTCGAGGAAGGTCGGCGCCTCGCCGCCGGCCAGCACGATACCGAGCCGATCGGCCGGCCCGAGCTCGCGCAGCAGGTCGACGACGAAGCGCGTGACGAACGCCGCCCCGCGGGAAAAGGCCGGCTGGTCGACGACCAGCACCACGTCGAGCGGCGGCCGCCGCCAGCCGTAGCGCGAGCTGCCGCGCAGGCCGACCTGGAGGAAGACGCGGCGCGCGCGCTCGAAGTGCGTCGCGTCGACGCTCGCCGTCACCGCCAGCCCCTCGGTGCGCGGCGGATCGAAGGGCTGCACCTCGGCCTGCACGACCTCGTAGGGCCGCTCCGAGTCCGACAGCGCCCGGTCGAGGCGCCGCAGCCGCTCGGCGTAGGCGGCCGAGCCGCCGAGGTAGGTGTTCTCGAAGTAGAACATGCGCGGCAAGGTCGTCGCCGGCGGTACGAAGGTCGAAGGATCCTCGCCGCTGGGCCGGATCGTGTGCGCGGCGCGCGGCGGGCGTTGCTTGCCCGGGTGCTCGCGCTCGTCGCGCGCCTCCTTCTTCTTCTCCTCGCCGCTCTGGAGCAGGCCCTTGGCGTCAGGCTCGACCTCACCCTCGAGCGCTACGACCTCGGCGTCGTCGACGTCGAGGATCGCGTCCATGTCCCGATCGACGCTCTTCTCGTCCTCGCCCGGCATGTCCTTGGTCCCGTCGTCGGCGCCGCGCCAGCCGAGCGCGAGGGCCGCGTTCAGCGCGTCCGCCGGCGGCGTGTCGACGACGCCGCCCGCCGCGGTACCGGTCGTGCCGATGTCACCGAGCTCGCCCGCTCGCGGCCCCTGCGAGCGCTCGCGTGTCACGGCCTCGCTCGCCGGCATCGGCTGAGCGAAGTCGGAGCGCACCACCGGCGGCGGCGGCGCGTCGGGCTTGGCAAGCTTGGCGGGCTCCGGCGTGCTGGCGGCCGCGGGCGCGACCTTCGGCTCGGCCTTGCGCGTCGAGGGCTGGATTGCCCAGCGCGCGTCATCTTCCTCCTCGGACCCCTCCTCCTCCTCCGGCTGCATCGGCGCCCCTCCGGCCGGCTCGTCGACCGAGAGGATCGGGGAGGGCGCCTCGTCGGACTTCCCGACGCAGCTCACGCAGAGCGTCATCAGCGACGCGACGACGAGCGCCGCGCCGGCGCGCCCACACGATGGCGATCTCATGCGGCCTCCTTGGACTTGTGTTGCATCCACGCGACCAGGCCGACGATCAGCAACGCGACGACGACCACGACCGCCTCACCGCCGCTCACGCCCCAGGCGATCGCCTTGATGACGAGCAGCGCGAGGCCGACGCCCAGCGCCATGACGAACGCCCGGTCCGCCCGCGCGACGCGCCCGCTCGCCCGACGCCAGATCGCCAGCGCGAGGAGCGCGAACGCCGCGACCAGGATGAGCGTGCCGATCCACGGCGGCGCGCCGAAGGTGCGCACCGCGATCGTCAGCGCCTTGGCGTCGCCCGCGTCGAGCACGTCGAGCGAGAAGGCGCGCTCGGCGTAGTCCTCCGTCGGCGGCAGGCGCACCGTGATCGCGCCCGAGCTCGCCTCGGACGGCACCGGCCGCCAGCGCTCGGGCATGAGCTCGGCGAGGTCGGTCGAGACGCCGAAGACATTGAGGTCCTTCGGCACGCGCACGCGCCACTGGAAGTCGGTCTGGAAGACGTCGGGGCGCGGCGCCTCGAGGGCCACGCTCGAGAGCAGGGAGAGCGGATCGCGCTTGGTCATGTAGGCGACCTCGACGAAGCTCGCCTGCTGCTTGGGCAGTTGGATCTTCAAGGCGCCGCTCTCGTCGGCGATCGGCTCGACGCGCTCGCCCGCGACGGTGACGCCGAGCAGGCGCGAGCCTTCGGGCAGCGAGAGCCTGAGGTAGGGGCGGTCCTTGTTCTCGAGCAGGTAGGTCGCCTGGTAGACGACCTCGCCCTCCTCGAAGATCGTCGTGTCGACCCAGGCCTGCTGCACCTGCGCCGTCAGCGTCTCGACGGTCTTGTGGCGGCGCACGTCGAGCTCGAGCTTCCAGGGCTCGTCGACGTAGCTGTAGCTGTAGCCGAGCTGCACCTCGCGGCGCGAGCGCAGCTTGACCGAGTTCGGCAGCTCGGCGACGTCGAGCTTGCGCAGCCCCGACAAGGAGGCCTGCGTGATCTCCATGCCGGCGTCGGCGGTGATGCCGAAGTCACCCTTCTTGACGTCGGCGTCGGCGAGCTGGATGTCCGGCAGCGCGATCTTCGCGAGGTCGCTGCCGAGGATCACCTCGAGTGAGAGCTCGATGCGAAAGGTGCCCTCGAGCGCGCGCGTGAGCACGATCTCGTAGTCCTGGCGCGGCGGCTCGGGCGTGCCCGGCGCGGGCGCGGGCGCGTCGACCCAGTCGGCCTTCTTCAGGCTCGGGGCCGAGACGTCACTGCCGACCTTCACGCCGCGCGGCAGCGAGAGCACGATGCGATCGGTGCGCCCCGACTTGACGTCGATCGTCACCGAGCTGTGCACGGTCAGCGTGTTCTGCTGGAAGGTGTAGAGGCTCTCGATCGCGGCGTCGAAGCGCGTCTCGCGCGTCTTGGCGGCGGCGACCTGCGAGCGCATCGCGGCCGGCTGGCCGATGTGCTTGAACGCCTGCGACACGATGTCCCCCGCCAGCTTCTGGCGTACGTCGATCGGCAGGGCGTCCTCGCCGGACTTCACGTAGCCTTCGGTCACCGCCTCGGCGAAACCGACCTTGTCGCCGTCGAAGAGCGCGATGACGCCCATCTCGCGCGCCGCCCCGAGCGGCCTGACGATCGGGATCTCGAGCGGCTGGCCGACCGTCTGCGGCGCGACCTGCTCGAGCTCGAGCTCGAGGCGGTAGCTGCCGTCGCGCTCGCTGCCGAGGAAGACGCGCGCCTGGCGCGGCTCGTCCTCGGTCGCGGCGAAGGTTCGCCAGTCCTCTATGCCGTCGCCCGAGACCTTGTAGAGCACCGCCTGATCGGGCAGCTGGATCGGCAGCTCCTTGAGCGTGCCGCGGATGATCTCGTAGCGGATCTCGACGCGGCTCCGCACGACCCCCTCTTCGATCTTCACGAGCTGATAGGTCTCGCTGTTGACGCTGGTGATCTCCTCGGGCGCGGTGCGCGGCTCGGTCCACGAGATCACCACGTCCTCGCTCGGCGGCAGGAAGCCGACCGCCGTGGTCGTGCCGCCCGGCTCCTCGCCGACGGTCGTGACCTCGAGCGGCACGCTCGGCTCGAAGGTGACCGCGCGGTTGCCCGGCACGACCGTCTCGACGCGCAGGATCGGCGCGGGCGCGAGCGGCAGCGTCACCTGCGGCTGACCCTGGCTGCGGTCGATCCCGGTGCGGAACGACGCGGTCAGCACGTGCCGCCCTGGCCCGGTCACCACCGCGCGGTGCCAGCCCGCGCTGACGCTGGTCGGCAGCGGGCGGCCGCCCTCGGTGACGTCGGTCAGCGCGACCGCCGCCGGCAGGAGCGGTACCTGCGCGCGCGCGCCCTCGAGGTTGACCTCGATCGTCGCCGCGATCGTCGCGCCGTCACTGCCCGGGCTGATCGTGAGCTTGTAGTCGACGCGGCGCACGAGGCTCTGCCCCGAGCCCCAGCGCATGACGACGGCGGGCGTCGAGGGCAGCTGCACGACGAGGTTCTGGCCGGGCGTGATCACGTTGCCGCTCGGCCAGACCTCGGGCGGCGTGCTCACCGCCCCGGGCGAGAGCGACAGCCGCGCGCCCGGCACCGGCGGCAGCGGGACCACCGCGAGCGTGGCGCCGTCGGAGGCGGGCTGGGTCGGCACCTGGTAGCGCAAGGTCACGTTGTGGCGCCCGCTGTTGAGCTCGATCATCGCGACGTGCGCGCCGTCGGTGCGCACGAGCGTCGCCGCCGCGCCGTCGATGCGCGCGTCCTCGAGCACGACGTGGCCCGGCAGGAGCGCGACCTCGGCCAGGCCGGAGCCCTGGCCCATCACCTGGACCTCGGCCTCGAGCTCGAGCGCGACGAAGGCGCCGCCGGCGTCGGGCAGGCGCGCCGAGAGCGTGGCGGTGCTCCAGGTGGCGTGCGCGCCGCCGCGGTCCCGGTGGCGCGCCATCAGGGCCTCGTACTGGGCGAGCGGGAGCCGCACCTCCGAGGGAGGGCCGTCATCGCCGGTCTGGGCGAGCGCGGGCGATGCGAGCGACGCACAGAGCGCCAGGGAGGCGATCGCCGACGCGGAACGTGAAGGCAAAGAGATCATTGGGAGCTCCCCGTGTGTCTGAGGGACATGGCGAGTGTCTACGCGCGCGGCGCCGCTTGGTTCTGGAAAAGGTGCGTAAGGGCATTCGCACCTTGACCCCGGCGCGTCCAGTGGATACAGGTGTTCAGTATGAACGTCCTTCCAGGTAAGGCCGGTGATCGGCCGTCCGGTCAGCCAGTCGGTCAGCCTGGCTCGAGCGCGCACCACCGCGCGGTCCTCTCGGTGCGCCCGCGCGCGTGCGGGGCGCCGGTCTGGTCGGTCGAGACCGGGATCGTCGGGGTGGGGCGCGCGGCGTGGTGCCCAGACCGGGCGCGGATCCGGTCGGCCGCCCGGACGACGGAGATCGCGCCGCCGATCGTCGAGGCGGACCTCGAGATCGCGATCGAGCGCGCGCGCCGGGTGCGCCTGCCGCCGTGGGTGGTGATGGCCCCGCACGAGGACGCGTTCGCCGCGACCGGCACGCCGCGCCGGCGCGAGGTGATCATCCAGATGATGAGGCGTCTCGTGCGCGAGGGGGTCGGCGTCGCGCTGACGACGCGCTCGGACCTCCAGGACGGCGAGGGTCTCGTGCGCTTCGCGCGCGAGGTCGGTGATGCCCTCACGGTCCGGGTCGGCGTCTTCGCGCTCGAGCCGCGCCTCGAGGCGAAGTGGGAGGTGGGCCTCACGCCGAGCGTCAAGCGTCTGGCCCTGGCGCGCGCCCTCAAGGAGGCGGGGGCCCGGGTCGAGCTCGAGCTCGGGCCGATCGTGCCCTTCGCCAACGACGACGACAAGCTCCTCAAGGACATGGTGCGCGCGGCGGCGCGCTACGGGATCGACGCGATCGCGCCCCGCTGGATCGAGGACGCACCCGGCCTCGACCAGCAGATCGAGGCCGAGGTCTCGCCGAGCACCGCGCGCCTCGTGACCGGCTGGTTCCGGCAGCCGGGCTCGAGCGTCGGCTCGGCGACGCGGCGCATCATCCCGCTCCAGGTCCGCAAGGCGCGGCTCGTTCCCATCGAGGACGCGGCCAGGGCGACGCACGTCAAGGTGCGCGCGTGCGCGTGTCTGTCCGCGGGCGCCTGCGTGGCCTGTCTGGAGGGCCGGGCGATCGAGGCCGAGGCGCAGCTCGACCTCTTCGGGACCTGATCGTCACCGGATCAGGCGTGCCCGTTCAGGGTGCCGCCTCGTGCCCGTTCAGGGTGCCGCTTCGAGCTCGGCGATGAAGGTGATCGGGCCGACGATCGCGCTCGAGGCGATGCTCTGGTACTCGGGCGGGATCAAGGCGGTGATGAACTCCTTCTCCAGCACGATCTTGAGCTCGAAGAGGCCGGTCGCGTCGTCGTAGCCGAACTCGGCGCGGTCGGGCGGCTCGGTGCCTTCGGGCCAGCCCTCGGCGCAGGCCGAGGTGTCGGACACGATCTCGTTGTCGGCGAGGGTGAAGCAGCCGCCGCCCTGGATCTCGTTGCGTGAGCTGCCGCCCTGCTCGCCGAGGATCGTCTGCGCGGTGAAGGTGAGATCGAGGTCGAGGAAGAAGGCCCAGCGGTCGCCGACGAAGTTGGCGGTGCCGCTGCTCTGGCCGTTGTCGGACACGGTCGCGCCGGTGACGAAGAAGCCGTCGAAGGCACCCTTGGTGTAGACGGTGATCGCGCGGATCTCGTAGGCGTCGGACATCGGCGCGCCGCCGTCGAGGCCGGCGAGGACCGGCGGGGTCGAGGACGAGTCGTTGACGATCGAGATGCCGGTCGGGCCGGCGCCGACCGGCGGGCAGGCCTCGCACGCGGCGCTGGTGTCGCTCGGCGGGGTCGTGTCGGCCGGGCTCGTGTCCTCGGGCGGGGCCGTGTCGGCCGGCGTGGTGTCGACCGGCGGGCTCGTGTCCTCGGCCGGCGCGGTGTCGGGGAAGACCGTGTCCATCGGCGGGGTGGTGTCTTCGGCGGGCGTGGTATCCGCGGGAACGACGACCTCGTCGGGCGTGCTCGTCTCTTCGGCGGGCGCGGTGTCGGCGGCGACCTCCGAGAGGGCGTCGGCGGTCTCACCTGTCGTGACGTCTCCGGTCACGCCCGAGGTGCCGCCGGGATCGTCACAGCCGAGGGCGTGGAACAAGCAGACGCTGACGAAGGTGACGGCGAGTCGCATGGCATGCCTCGTGTTCGTGGCTTTGGCGCGGCACACGATACCCGAAAGCGCCAACCGGTCCAGCGCCGTGCGGAACATTGTCCTGCACGTTGGGGTCCCGAGGTCGCGGCTCAGAGTCTCAAGATCGCGCCGGCGACCGCGACCCGCACCCGCTCCGCGGGATCGTCGAGGCTCGCGCGCAGGGCCTCGACGCCGGGCTTGTGGCCGAGGCGGCCGAGGGACGCGATCGCCAGCACGCGCACCTTGTCGTCGCCGTCCTTGGTGAAGGCCTCGAGGGTCGGGATCGCCGCCTTGCCCTGGAGATCGACCAGGCGCTGGATCGCCGCGAGGCGCATGAGCTGGCGCTCGTTCTTGGTCGCGAGCTCGGTGGCGAGCTCGACCTGGGTCGCCTTGGAGAGACCCCTCGTCAGGGACCAGGCGGTGCTGCGCAGGTCGTCGCGGTTGGAGGCGAGCGCCTTGGCGACGTGGCGCTGGACCTTGTCGCCGTGCTTTTTAACGAAGTCGGCGAGCGCCTCGGGCGAGAGCCACTCGAGGCTCTGCTCGAAGAGCATGAGGCGGTTTTCCGGGTCCTGTCCGATCAGCGCGAAGAACGCCATCTCGCGGATCTCCTTCTGGCGATCGCGGGTGGCGATCTCGAGGTCGGGCACCGAGCGCGCATCCGGCACGGCGACGAGGGCCTCGACCGCCAGGCGGCGCACGTCGACGTCGGAGTCGGCGATGTAGAAGCGCGCGACCGGGATCACGTCGGCGTCCTTGATCGTGGCGAGGGCCTTCAGCATGGCGAGCTTCATCGTCTTGTTGGTCTCGCGCGCGAGCGCGTCGCGCAGGACCGGGATCGACTCGCGCTGCGCGAGCTCGCCGATGGCGTGACAGGCGGCGACGCGGATCGTCTCGGGCGCGTTGCCGAGGAGCGGGTGCAGATCGGCGAGCGCGGCCTTGCCCTTGACGCGCCCGAGGAAGTGCACGGCGGCGGCGCGCTGCGGCACGTCGGTGTTCTGGAGCTCGCCCTCGAGATAGCTCACGAGCTTGGTCGAGCCCGACTTCAGGTAGACCTGGTAGGCGAGGATGAGCTGCTCGAACGGGGTCTCGCGCTCCTTGATGATTCCCTTCATCAGCTCGAAGACCTCGGCGTCGGCGACGTGCTCGAGGGCCTTGAGCGCCATGACCTTCTGCGCCGGATCGGTGCCGCCGAGCGCGGCGACGAGGGTCGCCTTGCCGGCAGCGTCGCCGCGCAACCCGAGGAGGTAGGCGACCTGGAAGAGCACCTTCGGATCCTTCGAGGACTTGAGGAGCGGCTTGACGAAGGAGACGTCCTCGACCTCGCCGGCGCTGGCTTCGGCCAGGCGCGTGAGCAGCGTCTGCTGGAGCTCGGGCGGGTACTTGGCGAAGCCCTCCTTGTATAGGGGCAGCGCGTGCGACAGCGGCAGGGTAGGCAGCTCCTTGTCGAAGGCGGCCTGCACGTCCTTGGACGAGGACTTGAGCCCGAGCTTGAAGGCGGGCAGGAGCCAGTCCGCGCCCTTGCGGATGAACAGGCTGACGTAGCGGTCGGGGCGCGGGCAGTCCTTGGCCTCGAGGCCGTCGATGATGAGCGCGCTCGCCTTGGCCGGGCCGAGGGCGTCGACGAGCGGCAGCAGGTTCAGCTCGGGCTCGACCGGCATCTCGCAGACCGCCTTTTTGACCTCGGCCTCCCAGGCGCGCTCCTTGAGGGCCTTGAGCGCGAGGATCGCCGAGGCGCGCACGTTCCACTGCGGGTCGGCGAGGGCATCCTTGACGACGGCGAGCACGCGCTTCTTCGGGCCGAAGCCGAGGCCCTCGATCGCCAGGGCGCGCACTTCGAAATCGCCCGCCTTGACGCCGCGCTCGAGCGTGGTGAGCGCCTTTTCGGCGAGGTCCTTGTCGGGTCTGGCCAGGGCGGGCGAGGCGAAGAGGGCGGCGGCGACGATGGAGGCGATGAAGCGCATGAGCGGGTCCTCGGCTGACCGGAAGCGGGGCGCATACGAGCGCCCGGGCGGCCGCCTGTCAAGCCTCGCGGTCGGGGTGGGATTCCCGCGGGGCGCCGGTGTCGTCCTTGCTTTGACACCGCCGCGCGCGCGGTGCTAGGCCAAACGCCGATGAGCCGCGCGCTCGCGCGTGGGCTCCGGAGCAGGGAGGCGGCGATGCGAGACGTGGTGATAGTCGGTGCGGCGCGGACCCCGATCGGGTCCTTCCAGGGGTCGCTGGCGAGCCTGCCGGCTTCCAGGCTCGGCGCGACGGCGATCGCGGCGGCGCTCGAGCGCTCGGGTCTGCCCAGGGAGCGCTGGGGCGAGATCGACGAGGTGCTCGTCGGCAACGTGCTGCAGGCCGGGCAGGGGCAGGCGCCGGCGCGTCAGGCGATGATCGCCGCCGGGGTGCCCGACAGCGTGGGCGCGACGACGGTGCACAAGGTGTGCGGCTCCGGGCTCAAGACGGTCCTGCTCGGGACGACCGCGATCCGCGCGGGCGAGGCCGAGATCATCGTCGCCGCCGGCATGGAGTCGATGTCGAACGCGCCCTATCTGTTGCGCCAGGCGCGCGACGGTTATCGCATGGGTCACGGCAAGATCGAGGACGCGATGATCCTCGATGGGCTGTGGGACCCGTACAACGACCAGCACATGGGCAACTGCGGCGAGCTCTGCGCGCGTGAGCGCAAGATCTCGCGCGAGGCGCAGGACCAGTTCGCGCTCGAGAGCTACCGGCGCGCGCTGGCGACGATCGCCGAGGGACGCTTCAAGGAAGAGATCGCGCCGGTCAACGTGCCGCAGAGGAAGGGCCCGCCCGTCGTGGTCGAGCAGGACGAGGAGCCGGGGCGCGGCAACGCGGCGCGGGTGCCGACGCTGTCGCCGGCCTTCCAGAAGGACGGCACCATCACCGCCGCCAACGCCTCGAAGATCAACGACGGCGCGTCGGCGACGGTGCTGATGTCGGCGGACAAGGCCAAGGCGCTCGGGCTCACGCCGCTGGCGCGCATCGTGTCGACCGGGCACCACGCGCAGGCGCCGGAGTGGTTCACCACCGCGCCGGCCGGCGCGCTGCAGATGGCGCTCAAGCGGGCCGGGCTCGGGGTCGGCGAGATCGCCGCCTTCGAGATCAACGAGGCCTTCGCGGTGGTCGCGCTGGCGGTCGCCGAGGAGGTGGGGATCCCGCTCGACAAGGTCAACCCGCGCGGCGGCGCGGTCGCGCTCGGGCACCCGATCGGCGCCTCGGGCAACCGCATCCTGGTCACGCTGCTCCACCACCTGCGCCAGAGCGGCCAGCGCTACGGCGCCGCGGGGATCTGTCTCGGCGGCGGCGAGGCGGTGGCGTGCGTCATCGAGGCGCTCTGAGCATGGGGTCGCTCTACTTCGAGAACCTCCTCTACGAGCGCGAGGACTTCATCGTCACCCTGACGGTGAACCGGCCGCAGGTCAGAAACGCGCTCAACCGCAAGACGCTCTCGGAGCTGTCGCGCGCGTTCTTCGAGTTCCGCCACGACTCCGACGCGCGCGTGATGATCCTGACCGGCGCGGGCGATCGCGCCTTCGTCGCCGGCGCGGACATCGCCGAGATGGCGGCGATGCAGCAGGAGGAGGCCGAGGACTTCGCGCGCCTCGGCCAGGCGCTGACCGCCAACATCGAGTCGATCCCCAAGGCGGTGATCGCCGCCGTCAACGGCTTCGCGCTCGGCGGCGGCTGCGAGCTGGCGATGGCCTGCGACTTCATCCTCGCCTCGGACAACGCCGCCTTCGGCCAGCCCGAGGTCGGCCTCGGCCTCATCCCCGGCTTTGGCGGCACGCAGCGCCTGGCGCGCGTCGTCGGGCGCGCGATCGCCAAGCAGATGATCTTCACCGGCGAGATCGTCAAGGCGCAGCGCGCGCTGGAGATCGGGTTGGCCAACGCGGTCTATCCGCAGGCCGAGCTGCTCGCGGGCGCGCGCGGCATCGCCAAGGCGATCGCCGCCAAGGGACCCAAGGCGGTCGGCGCGGCCAAGCACAGCTTGAACCGCGGCTACGACCTCACGCTCGAGGTCGGCATGGAGTTCGAGGCGATGCTCTTCGGCTCGATGTTCAAGACGGACGACATGCGCGAAGGCACGCGCGCCTTCCTCGAGAAGCGCGCGCCGGACTTCAAGGGGAGATGAGGCGGTGCGCTATCGGGTGCTGATCGGCAAGCCCGGGTTGGACGGGCATGATCGCGGGGCGAAGGTCGTGGCGCGGGCGCTGCGCGACGCCGGCATGGAGGTCGTCTACACCGGGCTCCACCAGACGGCGGCGATGATCGCGGCGGCGGCGGTGCAGGAGGACGTCGACCTGGTCGGCCTCTCGGTGCTCTCGGGCGCGCACAACCACCTCGTGCCCGAGGTCATGCGCGAGCTCGCGGCGCGCGGCGCGGCGGAGATCCCGGTCTTCGTCGGGGGGATCGTGCCGGCCGAGGACGTCGAGGTGCTCAAGGCGCAGGGCGTGGCCCACGTCTTCGGGCCGGGCGCGGCGCTCGACGAGATCGTCCAGGCGGTGCGCGCGATCCTCGAGGCGAGGCAGGCGGCGCCGGCGGCCGGGTGAGCCGCGAGCGATGGGCGCCGGCGACGAGGAGAGCGACGAGGCGCTGATGGAGCGTTACCGCGCGCGCGGTGACGAGGCGGCCTTCGCGGCGTTGTTCTCGCGCTACGCGGGGCGGCTGCACGCGTTCTTCTCGCGCTTTGGCGACCGCGGGCCGAGCGACGCGGCGGACCTCGTGCAGAAAACATTTCTTCATGTGCATCGGGCGCGCAAGGACTATCAGGTCGGGCGGCCGGTGCGGCCGTGGATCTACACGATCGCGCTCAACGTGCGGCGCGAGGAGGGGCGGCGGCGCCTGCGTCGCAAGGAGATCGCCGTCGACATGCAGGACCCGGCGGAGCTGCGTGAGCCGATGGTGGATCCGGTGGCGTCGAGCGCGAGCGATCGGCTGGTGCAGCGGGCGCTCATGCAGCTCTCGGAGATCCAGCGCGAGGTGATCGTCCTGCACTGGTATGACGGCCTGTCGTTCCCGGAGATCGCGGAGCTGGTCGGCGCGACGGTCTCGGCGGTGAAGGTGCGTGCGCACCGCGGCTATGGCGAGCTCAGGCGGATCCTCGGAGAGCGATGAGCGTGGCGCGACCGATCGTTGGGGTAACCGGACGCCGGGGCGCGGCGTAGCAAGGCGAAGGTATGGGTCAGAGCGCGACAGAGGGAGAGGGCGAGTCGGATGCGTTGCAGGAGCGCCTGGCGCGCGCGGGTCAGGCCGAGGCGGGGGCGTCGACGCTGCCATCCGCTGAGGCCGAGGCGCTGTGGGCGGGCGTGCGCGCGGCGACGGTCGCGGCGCGGCCGACCTGGCGGGATCGCCTGCGCGAGCTGCCGACCGGGGCGCGGGTGACGATCGCGCTCGGGATCGCGCTCACGCTGGCGGCGATGATGGTGTTGGTCGTCGGGGTGCGCGAGGTCGGGCCGGGCGCGGCGACCGAGCGGGTGGTGCTGGCGCTGTCCGGGCTCACCCTCCTGGCGGCCGCGAGCTTCGCGGTGAGCCTGCGCGGGATCCACCGGCGGCCGCTCAAGGGTTGGGCGTGGGCGGTGATCGGGCTCGGGCTGGCGGTGCCGTTCGTGCTGGCGGTGATGCCCGCGGCCGAGGTGGGGCTCGAGCGCGGGGTCGGGTTCGGCTGCCTGACGATCGGGATCGCGGCGGGCGCGCTCGTGAGCGTGCCGGTCTTCCTCATGCAGCGCGCGTCGGTGCCGGTGATGGCGCGCGCGTGCGCGGCGATGGCGGGTGGCGGGCTCGTCGCGTTCTCGCTGCTCGAGCTGCACTGTCCGTCGCGCGACGTGACGCACCTCGTCGTCGGACACGCGCTCGTCGGGGTGGTGCTGGTCGTCGCGGCCGGCGTCGTGGCGCCGCTCAGGCGCTGACATCAATTCGGAGCGCAGTAGCCGGCGTCGTCGAAGAAGTCGTTGCAGGTGGCGTTGTCGCCGCAGGCGTCCGCGAGATCGGGGTCGCAGAGCGGGCGGCACACGTCGTTGACGCAGGCGTGACCCTTGACGCAGGCGCCGGCGGTCGCGCACTCCGAGCCTGGCGCGCCCATGCCCTCGGCGAGACAGATCGGCTCGTCTTCGCCGGCGACGGCGTAGCAGGCCTTGCCGGCGTCGGCGCAGTCCTGCGTGAGGAGGTTGCATTCCTCATAGATTCCAGGGATTTTGCAGACCTCGAAGGGCGCGCCCGTCAGCGTGAGGCAGACGTTGGCGGTGCCGGCGCCGCAGTCGGTGTCCTCGGCGCAGACCTGATAGCAGCGATTGGCGGTCTGGTTGATCGACATGCAGACGCCGCGCTGGCAGCGCTGTTCGGGCGAGCACTCGGCGTTGGCGGGCACCGGGCCGGCGGCGACGCAGGAGGCGGTGGTCTCGGCGCCGACGTAGGTGCAGTTCTGGCCGGCCTCGCAGCCGGACTGGAGGATCGGATCGCACGGGGTCGTGTTGGCCGTGTCGCCGGGTCGGGTGTCGGTCGTGGTCTCGGGGCCGGTGTCGGCGGTCGTCTCCTGGGTGGTGTCGGCCGTGTCGGTGCCGCCGCCATCGTCGTCGTCACCGCAGGCGGCGAAGGACAGGGCGAAGGACGTCAGGAGCGCGGTGAACTGGGTCTTGGACATCGGGGCCTCCAGGGGACCGGCGGAGGATGACGAGCTTTGGCCGCGGGATCAATCACCAGCGGCACTCGGCGCCGTCGATGCGTCGGTAGAGGGTGATGGGGAAGGGCGCGCTGTATTGCAGCGTGGGATCCTCGAAGCGCGCGTCGCGGGTGAAGGCGCGCGCGATGACGGGCAGGCTCTCGACCTTCTGCGGAGTGAAGTAGCTCCTGGGGGCGGACACGATGAAGCGCACCTTGTCGGCGCAGATCGCGTCCCAGTAGTCCTTCTCGTCGAGGAGCCCGGTCTGGAAGCGCTTGTTGTTGGTGTCGACCTCGTCGGCGGCGATGCGGCGCTCGGCGAGCAGGGCGACGAGCGGGGCGAGCGTGGACGAGCCGGCGATCGACTCGTCGGGGGCGCTGCCCTGGCGGATGTGCGCGGCGACCTGCGCGAGCACGGTGAAGCCGCGCTTCTTGGTCCAGAGGTAGTGGCGGTAGCCGGGCTCGAGGTCGCCTTTGTGGCGGTGGTCTTCCCAGAAGAGGAGCTTGGTGAGGCCGGCGAGCGCGGTGAGCGCGGGCGGGTCGGTCCACTGATAGGTGTTGCGCGCGCCGAGGACCTCGAGCTCGTCGTCGAAGACGATCTGGGTGTGGTGGCCGACGACGCCATGGTGGGCGACGCCGAGGAGGGCGACGAGCGCGAGCACGGCCGCGACGAGCGGGCGTTTGCCGGAAGGGGCTGAATCGGTGGGCGCGGGCACCGCGGGTGAGGGGGTGAGGAGCGCGAGCGCCCGGGCGATGACGTAGGCGAGGCCCAGCGCGAGGAAGGGATAGATCAGCGCGAAGTAGAAGCTGTAGAGCTCGCGGAACATCGCGAGCTCGATGAAGAGCGCGAGCGTGACGAGCCAGAGGGCGAGGGCGCGTCCGTCGGGGCCGGAGGTGAAGAGCGTCGTCGGGAGGAGCGCGCGGTAGAGCGGCCCGCGCTCGGTGCGTGCGGCGAGCCACGAGGCGAGCACGACGAGGGGGAGGGCGAGGCCGGCGAGCCAGAGGTGGGCGTGGTAGAAGACCTCCTTGTGGAAGTCGGCGGTGCCGATCATCACGCCGAGGTTGTGGAGGATGGAGAGCGGAAAGCCGGGGGTGGCGCCGAAGATCTCGACCATGTCGGGGTGCTCGAAGCGCTTCTCCTGGTGGTAGGCGTAGACGCCCTCGAGGTAGGTGTCGCCGCCGATCGACCAGAACACGAGGTTGATGAGGCCGGCGACGAGGGCGAAGGTCGCGAGCTGGGCGAGGCCGTTCGACAGCGGTGAGCGGGCGCGCGCGGCGGGCGCGTGCGAAGGGTCGGGGCGCCAGAAGAAGGCGATGAGGGTGAGCGCGAGCGCGGGCGCGATGGCGTAGAAGCCGGTCGTGACGGCGAGGCCGAGGAAGAGGCCGGCGCGGCGGGGGTGGCCGGAGAAGGTCTGCCAGGCGCCGAGCATGAGCCACATCACGGTGAGGTTGACGCCGGTCATGTTGGAGGAGGCCTTGAGGACCTCGGCGCCGAAGAGGTAGAGCACGAGCGCGAGCGGGGCGGCGAGCTGCCAGGACGGGGCGAGCGCGCGGCGGGCGAGCGCCCAGACGGCGAGGCCCGCGACGAGGGTGGCGCCGACCGAGAAGAGCTTGGCGAGCTCGAGCGAGAAGCCGAAGACGGCGAAGAAGGCGCCGGGCAGGACGATGTGCAGCGGCGGGTGCGCGAAGAAGAAGTCCTGGTAGGGCAGCTTGCCGTCGGCGACGAGCCTGGCCATGTAGAAGTAGATGTTCTCGTCGGTGTTGGAGGCGATGAGCGCCTGGCTCTTGAGGAGGAGCCAGAGCGCGACGATGACGGCGAGCGCGGCGATGGGCAGGAGGCGGTCGTTGGCCGGGGTCGGGGCGGCGTCGCGATCGCGGAGCACGGCCTCGGCGAGGAGGCCGATGGCGAGGGCGAGGGCGGCGACGGTGAGCGCGGCGAGCGGCGTCGGCGAGGCGAGGCCGGAGAGCGCGACGAGGGCGAGGAGGGTGTGCGGGAGGTGGCGCGCGAGCGGGGTGATGCGGGTGGGCGCCGCGCCGGTGAGCGCGCCGACGAGGTGCACGAGGCCGAGCGCGAGCGCGGCGAGGAGCGCGAGCGCGAAGAGCGCGCGCATCGGATCGGCGAAGGCGGAGCCGAGGGCGGTGACGGTCGCGCCGAGGGTGGGCTCGGGCACGAGGAGCGCGACGAGACCCCAGGCGACGCCGAGCGCGACGAGCCCGTGGGCGAGGGGGTCGCGGTGGTGGGCGGCGCGGCGCAGGCCGAGCGCGAGCGCGACGAAGGCGAGCTCGGAGGGCAGGCCGAAGTCCGCCGGGTGCACGTCGGAGAAGACGCGGAAGTCCCAGGGGTGACGAGCGAGGATCGAGCCGAGCCCGAACACGGTGAGCGCGAGCGCCCAGGGGGCGGCGAGGGTGAGCGCGCGGTGGGCGACGAGGCGGTGCAGGATGGCGACGGCGAGGCCGACCACCGCGAGCGCGCGGCCGAGGTCGAAGAGCGGAGCGAAGCGGTGGCCCTCGGGCGCGGAGGCGACGAGGGTCAGGATGAGCGCGAGGGCCAGCGCCACCGGGGGCACGAGCGAGCGCTTCGGCGGCTCGGGAGGGGGAGGGGGAAGGGGAGGGGGAGGACTCGGAGTCGGAAGTCTTAGGGGCGGCCCTTGTGGCCGCTCGCTGAGCTCGGGGGCCGCGGCGCTCTTCCGGCTCTTGCGTGCGCTACGTCGGGCCACGGTCGTGCCTGATCGCCGCGAAGAGGCGCTCGGCCTCGCTCCAGGGATCGCGATCGCGCGCCGCGATCGCGTCGAGCGTCGCGTCGTCGATCATCTGGCCGAGCTCACGCGTGACGCGATCGGTGACGAGGCTCTCGAGCACGTGGCGCGCGCGCGTGCGTGCGCGGTCGAGCAGCGCCGGGCCGGCCGCGGCGAGCTGCCGGCGGTGGGCCGCGATCGCGTCGGCGAGCTCGCCGATCCCCTCGCGTTGGATCGCGATGGTGCGCACGATCGGCGGCTCCCAGCGGCCCTCGGCATGAGCGCCGAGCGACTGCAGCATGCGCAGGTCCTTCTCGGCGCGCAGCGCGCCGTCGCGGTCCGCCTTGTTGACGACGAAGACGTCGGCGATCTCGAGGAGCCCGGCCTTGATCGCCTGGATCTCGTCGCCGAGCCCCGGCACGAGCACGACCGCGGTCGTCTCGGCGACCTTGACCACGTCGATCTCGTCCTGGCCGACGCCGACGGTCTCGATGAGGATCGGATCGTAGCCCATCGCGTCCATCACCATGGCGATGTCGTTGGCCGAGCGCGAGAGCCCGCCCATGTGGCCGCGCGTCGCGACGCTGCGGATGAAGACGCGGTCGTCGAGCGAATGCTCCGCCATGCGGATCCTGTCGCCGAGGATCGCGCCGCCCGAAAAGGGTGAGGACGGATCGACCGCGACGACGCCGACGCGCTTGCCGAGTGCGCGCCAGTGCGCGACCAGGGCCGCGGCGAGCGTGGACTTGCCCGCGCCCGGGTTGCCGGTGAGGCCGACGATGTGAGCGCGGCCGGCGTGCGGGTGCAGGCGTTTCAGGATCGCGACCGCACGCGGGTGGCGATCGTCGATGAAGCGCATGAGGCGTGCGGCGGCGCGCACGTCGCCGCCGAGGATGCGCGTGGCGAAGCCAGCGTCGTCGAGCGTGCCGAGGTCGGCGGGGGCGGTCGTCAGCGGTGCCGTCATCGCCGATGGCGATTAGCACGGCGTGCGGCCGACGCTCAACGCAAGGTGGCGAGCAGCGCCTGGAAATCCTCGGGCGGCGGCAGCTCGAAGCGCATCGCCGCGCCGCTGCGCGGATGCACGAAGCCGAGCACGGCCGCGTGCAGCATCAGCCGCGGCGACTTGATCCGCGGGCCGCGGTGCTCGCGCAAGTAGACCGACTCGCCGACGACCATCGTGCCCGCCTCGGCGAGGTGGATGCGGATCTGGTGTTGGCGCCCGGTCTCGAGGCGACAGCGGACGAGCGTCGCGCCGCGGTGCAGGCGCTCGACGACCTCGACGTGGGTGACGGCGCGTTGCGCGTCGAGAGGCGGCCGCGCGGGCCAGGTCTTCGGGCCGTGCGGGAACGGGCGCCCGAAGCTGCCGCGCAGCCCGTCGCCGCGGTCACGCACGAAGGTGGTGTCGAGGGTGCGATCGACGGCGCGCCCGTGCACGATCGCGAGGTATTCGCGGCTCACGGTGTGCGCCGCGAACTGCTGACCGAGCACCTTCTTGGCGGCAAAAGAGCGCGCGAAGACGAGGAGCCCCGAGGTCTCGCGATCGAGCCGATGCACCACACCGAGCTCGTCGTCACGGCTCGACGTGCCCGTCCGGCGTGCGTGCCCGCGCAAGAAGGCGCGCGCCTTGTCCGCCAGCGTGTCGCGCTCGCCCTCCTCGGTCGGCACCGTCAGCGCGCCGGCCGCCTTGTTCACGACCAGCACGTCCTCATCGACGAAGACGACCTCCTCGTCCCTGAGCGCGAGCCTCGGCACGCGCGCCGCCTCGGGGCGCATGGCCAGGGCGGCTCCCGCGTGCACGCGCGCCGCCGGGTCGGTCGCCGCCCGCCCGTCGACGGTCACGCGCCCGCTGCGCACCAGCTCGCGCGCCCGCGACCACGGAACGCCGCCGAGCCCCTTGCGCACCAGGGCCTCGAGCGTCTTGCCCTCGTCCTCGATCGCGACCGTGATCGTCGTCTCGTCACTCATGCTGCGTGCTCCGAGCGCGACCATGCGACCGAGCGAGGCTCCTTATCAAGCGTTGCTTCGCGATTCGAGCCGCGGCGCGCCGCGTGGCGGCTGGTTCTTGACTCATCGGTTCATGCCGTGCAAGACGGCAGCTCATCCGTCACGGGAGCCCCTCATGCGCATCTCCACGCTCGCCGTTCTTGCCCTGCCGTTGGCACTCTTCGCGTGCGACTCCGGCGCCGCGGACCCGGGCGCCGATCCGATCGACGCCGCCTTCTACGAAGAGGGCAAGGCCGATGGCGCCATCGCCGAGGGCAGCCCCGAGGCGCGCGGCGTCCTGCGCGTCGCCAACGAGTCGAGCCAGACGACCCTGGCCGACAAGCGCCAGGTCGGCCTCGGCTCGCGCACCGCGGGCGAGATCATCAAGGCGCGCAAGGGGCGTGACGGCAAGCTCGGCACGGCCGACGACGTCGTCTTCGAGACGCTGGCGCGGCTCGACGCGGTGCCGTACGTGGGCCCGGTGTCGCTCGGCAAGCTCCTGAGCTACGCGACAGCCAAGGGCTGGGTCGAGGACGTCGAGCCGGAAGGGCTCGAGCCGCTCGCGGCCACCGCCGACCGCATCCCCTGGTCGGGCTACTGGTGGTCGATGCAGAACGGCGAGCTCGTGCTCGGCTGGTCGAGCCCGAGCGGTCGCCAGATCTGGACCGAGTCGGAGGTCCGCGCCTTCGACGCCTGCCTCGATCAGACCACGCCGAGCTGCACGGCGATGATGGACGGACACATCGCCGATGGCGGCCGCCAGCTCTCGCCGCTGATGAAGTTCGACCTCTGGGTGCGGCGCTGGCTCGAGGATCAGAACGGCGTCGGTGGCACGGCCTCGACGATGTTCACCCACGCCGCCCGCTGGGAGCTCGAGCATCATTATATAGGCGACGACCCCGACCACCCCCACGCCGACTCCGCGGGCTACGCGGGCAAGTGCATCGGTTGGGCGCTCGCCAACTTCGACTGGGACGAGCCGACCTCCGAGGTGAACCTGCGCGGCGTCGTCTTCGAGCCCGCCGACATCAAGGGGATCCTCGCCTCGATCTACAACGGCGCTCAGTTCTTCGTGCCCGACGACATGTGGATGGGCAACGCCTACCACGACAACGAGGGCTCCGATTCGCGCGAGTACTACGAGGACGTCTACCCTCACGACTTCGTGCGCGCGCTCCTTCAGACCATCGGCAAGGGCACGCTCCTCGAGGCCGACCTCGACCCCGGTGACGGCGTCTGGAACTATCCGGTCTACAAGTACGATTTGCGCCCCGGCAGCCGGCGCGGCGACACGCTCCCGGTCAGCGCGACCATCCACTACGCCGATGACGAGGTCGGGATCGACGACGTGTTCTCGACCGATCCGGCGCGCCCCGATCTCAAGTCGCGCGAGCTCACCTTCGAGCTCGACCTGCCCGACGGCTGGGACGGTTCGCTCGCCACCGCGACCGGCGGCCGCTGGACCGGGGACGCCGTCGACACGCACCCCGACGCGCTCATCCTCGGCCTCGAGCCCGACTGGCGCACCGCGATCCAGGACTACAAGAACACGCAGATGAACAAGGAGGTGAACTTCTCGCTCATCAAGCGCCTCAAGGTCGACGGCACCTGGACGCCGATCGTCGACGTGCTGCTCGCCGACTACTACGGCAAGTAGGCAGCCGCGCCGGTCTCGGGCATGATCGCCCCATGGCCGTCGACGTCCCGCCCTACCTCCGCTTCCTGCCCGAGCCGCTCATCGCCGCGCTGCGCGCACGCGCCGAGCCCGTGCCCGACGTGCAGGGGCTCGTCGTCACGCCCGGGTTGCAGGCCGAGTTCCCGGCGCTCGAGTCGCCCGAGGTGCTCGCGCTCGTCGTCGAGGTCTACCGCGCGATGCGCGTCGAGCTCGCCGCGGTGCTCGCCGAGCGTGAGCGCGACCGCGCCTTCATCGACACCCGCACCCTCGTCTGCGCCGGTGCCAACGCCGGCCTCGTGATCACCGACCCGCGCTGGCGCACGGTGATCGGCGAGCGCGACGACCTCGGCCGGGTCGTCGTCGGCCCCGACCCGGACGCGCCCGCGCTCCCGCGCGTCGACGTGCCCGCGTTCATGCGCGGCGAGCAGGTCACGCTCTTCGGCCCACCCGACTCGGCGCGCATGGCGATCAACGCGATGAACGCGCTCCACCGCAAGCGACCCGACGAGCACCCGCTCATCGCCGAGCTCGTCGCCGCCGCCGGCCAGCTCCCGCGTTGGGGCGCCGACTCCGAGGACTCGAAGACGCCGATCGCGCGCGACCTCCTCATGGCCAGCGTGAACCTGCACGGCTGCTTCGAGCGCACGCTCGCCTTCACCGACCCCGCGAGCGGCCGTCGCTACGCCCTCGCCGACGACGGCCTCGCCCTGCCGATCAAGCGCGTCGCCGGCCTCGCCCTGCCCGACGGCGATCACATCCTCGACGAGAGCCCGCTGCCGCTGCACCTGGTCGAGCTCGTCCAGCACGTCTGGCTCAACCGCCGCCACCCCGAGGCGCTGGTCCTCTACTTCCCCAAGCTCGAGACCGAGCGCGAGGCCGCCTACCTGAACCAGCTCCTCGCCACGACCGAGCGCCTCGTCGCCGCGCGCGACCCGAGCTCGGCGCCGGCCGCCGGTCATCACGTGCGCGTGCTCGTCGTCTTCGAGAACCCGCGCGCGATCTTCCGCATCAAGGAGATCGCCGCCGCGCTCTCCCCGCGCTTCCTCGGCGGCAGCCTCGGCTGGCACGACTTCCTCGCGTCCACCGCGCGCCTCTTCCGCCACGACCCGGGCTATCGCATCCCGGTCAAGGCCGACCCGAACATCGTCATCCACCACATCCGCGAGTCGCACCACATCCTCGTGCGTGATCTGTCCGCCTCGGGCGCGCTCACCATCGGCGGCATGTACGGCGTCCTGCCCGCCGAGGGCGAGGCCGACTCCCTCATGGTCTCGATGGTCGGCTTCATCAAGGACGTGATCACCCAGCTCAAGCGAGGTCTGGGCGGCTACTGGGTCGCGCACCCCGACTTCGTGCGCGTCGGCATCGCGCTCGTCGAGGCGTGGCGCCGCCGCGAGCGCGACCCCGGCGACGACGCCCTCGACCGCCTCGTCGCCCTGCTCGTGCCCGACGAGCGCGAGCTCGCGCCGCTCGGCGCCTTCATCGCCGGCCCCGACGTGCACGGCCTGTCCGCCGACGACCCGCGCTACCATCGCGCCGTGCTCGCCGCTGAGTTCGGCGGCTCCGACGTGATCGCCAACGACGATCCCGAGGAGGTCCGCTACAACGTCTTCCAGGCGCTGCAGTACCTGGCCGACTGGCTCTCCGGCAACGGCTGCGTCGCCCTGCCGGCGAGCATGCGCAAGGCCGACGGCGAGCCGGTCTTCGTGCGCATCATGGACGACCTCGCCACCACCGAGCGCTCGCGTTGGGAGGTATGGGCCGAGGTCCACCACGGCCGCGTCTCCCGCGACACGTTCGAGCGCATCCTCGCCGAGGAGGTCGCGTTCATCCAGTCCGGCGCCGAGCGCCCCGACAAGCGCCCGCAGGTGCGCTGGCAAGGCGAGGCCGCGCGCTGGTACCCGATCGCCGTCAAGCTCCTGCGCCAGCTCATGACGGCGGAGGACCCGCCCGAGTTCGCGACCGAGCTCCTCCTGCCGTTCACCTTCGACCTGGTGCGCGACGCGCCCGACCCGTGGCAGGCGGCGTGCGCGCTGTGCCCGGGTCGTTACCTCGCCTGAACGCCGACCGGCACACCGCTCAATCGACGTACTTCACGGTGCAGCCGTACTGCTTGGTCTCCGCGACGCGCACCGCGCGCTTGGCCGCGAGATCCGCGAGCGCTTCGGCGACGTGGTTGCGGAAGCCCTCCTCGGGCGGCGTGCCGCGCGGGGCGTTGTCGATCGCGCCCATGTAGCGGAGGATCCCCGCCTCGTCGATCACGTACATGCCGGGCGTGTTGCGCGCCTGGTACTGCTTGCCGACCGCGCCCGACTCGTCGAGCAGGACCGGGTGCGGCAGCGCGTACTCCGTGACGGCCTTCTTGTTGCGCTCGATCCCGGCGCCCTGCTTGCCGGGCGCGCCCGAGTTCACCGCGAGCCACACGACGCCGTTCTCGATCAGGTCCGCGGCCATCGTCTCGAGCGGGCCCTCGTCGTGCTGGCGCACCACGAAAGGGCAGTCCGGGTTGAACCACTCGAGCACGACCGTCTTGCCCTTGAACGAGGACAGCGTCACCGCGTTGCCGTCGAGATCCTTCAGCGTGAAGTCCGGCGCGGGCTGGCCGATCGCCGCCACCGCCGCCGTCGGCGCGGTCGCGCCCGCCTCGCCTTCGGGCGGCGGGCTCGCCTCGGCGCTCTGCTTGCCGCAGGCCGCCACGCCCAGCGCCAACACCCACGCCCCCAATCCCATCGTCATCTGCCGTGCGAGCATCGCTTCCACCTCCGTGTCCCGGTCAACGATCTCTCAGCCCAACGCCAGATGGTCGCGATCCGTTCGAGCGGGGCGCACCTTTTGCGCGCCGCGCGCAGCCAATTGACTTCCCGCGGGTTCTCCCTCATCTACGCGGCGAGGGCTACCCACTCGGCGTCGTTCGACCCGACGGGACCCGGTCCTCCCTCGAGCACGGCCGTGCTCACCTCCAAGCCACGCGTCTGGCCGCGCCGGACATGCGTGCGCGGATCGCCTCCGCAACGATTCAAGGAAATTCATGAACGACTCGACCATGCCGCCGACCTCGGCGTCCGACCTCGCCTCCGACTCGCCGGAGGGCTCCACAGCGCCCGAGGACCCCTCCGAACCCAACGACGAACCGCCACCGCACCTCCTCATCGACCTCCACGACGCCCTCGGACAGCGATGCCTGAAGAGCCTGGTCGCCTACGAACCAGGTGACCTTCTGTGCGACTTCGCGCCCCGCCGCCACGCCGACAGCCCCTCCCGCATGACCGTGCAGGTCGCCGAGCACCACCACATCGAGCTCGGCCCGACCTTCCTCGAGCTCATCAACCACAGCTGCGACCCCAACGTGTTCTTCGACACCCAGCGCTGGGTGCTCGTCGCGTTGCGGCCGATCGCGCCCGGCGACGAGCTCTGCTTCTTCTACCCGTCGACCGAGTGGCAGATGGCCTCGCCCTTCGAGTGCGCCTGCGGCAGCCCGCGCTGCCTCGGCCGCATCACCGGCGCCGCGCGGATCGCCCGCCCGATCCTCGCCGAGCACCGCCTCTCGCAGCACGTGCAGCGGCTGCTCGCGGCGGCCGAGGAGGCCGACGCCGCCAGCGCGAGCGAGCCGGGGATCTTCGCGTGGCTCGTGCCGGCGTGAGCGCGGCTACTCCGCGGCGTCGTCCTCCCGGTCCTTGCGGATCCGGCGATAGATCGTCGCGCGCGACATGCCGAGCGCCTTGGCCGCCTCGGCGACGTTGCCATCGGAGAGCTTGAGCGCGCGTTCGATGAGCGCGTGCTCGACCGCGTCGGCCGTCGGCAGATCGACGAGCGTGCCGAAGAGCACGTCGAAGATCTGCCCGAGCCCGAGACGCGGCCGGCTCTGGGCGGCCTGGATCTGGCTCAGCAAGCCGACCAGGTCGTCCATCTCGGCGAGCCCGCGCTCGGGTGAGGTCGGCGCGGGCGCGCCAAGCAGACCCGGGCCGCCGACGCTCGCCGTCGCGTGCGCGAGGTCGTTGCCCGCCGGCATCGCCCCTGCCGCACCCATCCCGCCCGATCCCCCCATCCCGCCGCTCGCCGCGAGCGCGCCGGGCGAGGTCTGACCGGCCGGATCCGGCGCCGCGCGCGGGTCCTTGCCCTCGGTGCGCACCGCCTGCAGGAGCCCGATCGGCAGGTCGCGCGGCTCGATGACGTCGGCCGCCGAGAGCAGCACGGCGCGGTTGATGACGTTCTCCAGCTCGCGCACGTTGCCGGGGAAGGGGTACTTGTCGAGCGCGGCCAGGGTCGCGGGCGCGATGGTCTTCTTGCCCTTGCCCTCCTCCTTGAGGGCCTTGTCGAGGAAGTACTGGGCGAGCAGCGCCGTGTCCCCCTCGCGGTCACGCAGCGGCGGCAGGTGCACGGGGAAGACCGCCAGTCGGTAGTAGAGGTCCTCGCGGAAGCGCTTCTCGCGCACCATCTCCATGAGATCGCGGTGCGTCGCCGAGATGATGCGCACGTCGATCGGGCGCGGTCCGGTGCCGCCGATGCGCTCGACCTGTCGCTCCTGCAGCACGCGCAGGAGCTTCACCTGGAGGTGCAGCGGCATCTCACCGATCTCGTCGAGGAAGAGCGTGCCGCCGTCGGCGAGCTCGAACTTGCCCTTCTTGGTCGCGACCGCGCCGGTGAACGCGCCGCGCTCGTGGCCGAAGAGCTCGCTCTCGAGCAGGGTCTCGGGGATCCCGCCGCAGTTGACCGCGACGAAGGGGCCCTTTTGCCGCGCGCCTTCGTAGTGCAGCGCACGCGCGACCAGCTCCTTGCCGGTGCCGCTCTCGCCTTGCAGCAGCACCGTCACCTTCGAGTCGACGACGTGCTCGAGCATCTCGAAGAGCTTCTTCATCTTCGGCGATCGCGTCAGGATCCCCGAGAAGCGATAGCGCTCGTGCAGCATGTCGAGGTAGCGCGCGATCTGCACGGCTTGCGTGCGCGCCTCGAGCGCGCGCTGCGCCGCCGCGACGATGCGCGACTTGCCCTCGGACTTGGACACGAACTGGTGCACGCCGAGCTTGAGGGCGGCGTCCTCGTCGGCGGCGGTCCCATGCGCCGTCATCATGATGATGCGCAGGCTCGGGCGCGTCGCCAGAAACGGCGCGACCAGGTCGAGCCCGTCGGCGTCGGGCAGGCGCAGGTCGAGCAGCACCACGCCGTCGAAGCCGTCGTTGTCGACGACCCGCCGGCCGCTCGCGGCGTCGTAGGCCACCGTCACCTGGATATTGAGTTTCTTCAATTCCCGTGAAAGGACCTCGACCCACGACGGCTCGTCATCGATGATGAGCACCTGGTTGTCGGTGGTCATGCCGGCGACTCCTCTCGACGGTTCATGGGCAGGTTTTCGTGAGCACCACGAGCACGACGGCACCGACTGGACGGGACGACGGCGAGGACACCGCCTGGCAGGCGTTCGTCGCGGCGGCGCGCGCCATGTGCGAGCTCGGGGGAGCCGGTCTGGGTGTGGTTCATCGTAGCGAGACGTCGCGCGGTGCGGAGGTGGTCGTCGAGTCCGTGGCAGGCGGCGCCGTCGCTCCCCCTGCCGCGAGCATCATAGCGTCGCTCGGCGAAAGCCGCGAGCCCGCCAGCGTCGTCGACTCCGAGGGCGCGAGCGAGCCGTGGGGTGTCGTGGGCTGGGGCGCGGCGCGCGCGCTCGCGATCGAGCGCACGGAGGCCGGGCGCCGGGTCGAGCGCTGGGCCCGCGCGGAGGTGGCGCGTTTTCGCGATCTCGCGCGCGCCGAGGCGGCGGTCGACGCCGTCGGCGAGGGCGTGGTGATCGTCGACGGCGACGGGCGGGTCGCGCAGTGCACGCGGCGCGCGGCGGAGATCCTCGGCTACGAGGATCCGGTCGCGGTCGAGGGCCACGCGGCGCGCACGATCATGCCGCGCGCCGTGGATCGCCTCGAGCCCAACGAGGTCGCGCGCGGCACCCTCGATCGCGAGCGCCGCGTGACCTATGTCGCGCACCACCCGGCGCCGGCGCTCGGGCAGGCCGCGCCGCGGTCGGGCCTCGTCTTGCGCCTGCGCTCGGAGACGCGCTTCGCCGAGACGCGCAAGGGACAGCTCCAGCTCCTCTCGGCGTTGCGCCATGACGTGCGCTCGCCGCTGACCGCGCTGCGCGGGCTCGTCGGCGTGCTGCTCGACGAGCCCGACATGCCGCGCGAGGAGCGCATGCCGCTGGTCGAGCTCCTGCGCCAGGAGGCCGAGCGCACCGTCACCTGGGTCGAGGACTACCTCATCCTCTTGCGGCTGCGCTTCGAGCCGCGCCCGAACAACCCGGCCACGATCGACCTCGCTGCGGTGCTCGCCACGATCGAGCGGCTCTACGGCGCCCACGCGCGCGAGCGCGGCGTCGACTTCACGGTCGCCCAGCGTGTCGAGACCGCGGGGCCGATCATCGGCGAGCCACCGCTCGTCGACGCCTTCTGCAAGAACCTGGTCGGACACTTCCTGCGCATGGCCGATAGCGGCGCGACCGTCGCCGTGCGCGTCGGCGCCGAGGGCAGCCTCGTCATCGAGGGGCACGGGCCCGGCCTCTTCGCGCAGCACCCGGGCAACCCGTTCACGACGCTGGCGCGCTCGACCGCCGCCGGCAAGCGCACGCCCGGGGTCGGCCTCGGCCTCTTTCTCGTCAAGAAGGTGGCCGACGTGCACGGCTGGCCGATCACCATCGACTCCAACGACGGGATCGTGCGCGCCACCGTACGCTGGACCGAGCCGGAGACCTGAGGTCGCGGCCGACGCTGGAGGCGCGTCGCCGCTGCGGGAGCGCGCTTCTACTTCGTGCTCTGCTGATCGCTCCAAGCTCGGACGAGCACGAGCCCCTCGCCGTTGGGCGTCTGGTCCTCGACCGGCGTGTCGGCGGGCTTCGTCTCCGGATCGGCCTTGGGCTTGCGCAGCGTCTCGAGGCGGGACTTCACGTCGAAGTCCATCTTCTGCGCCGGCGCGTAGCGCGCCGGATCGGCGACCTTGTTGAAGGACTTCTGGATGATCGCCCGGTTGGTCGCCGCGATGCGATCCTTGAGCTCCTGGTCGTCGATGAGCTCGTGGTCCATCGGGGCGGCGACGAGCGCCCGGCAGATCGATGCCATCGCGCCCTTCACCGGCACGATCGCGTCGGTGTAGCTCGAGCCCGTGAAGGCCTTCTTGATGATGGCGCGGAAGTCCGGACACTCGGTGATGTAGGTCGGATGGCCTCGCCAGTCGCCACCCGGCGCCCAGGTGAAGGACAGGCGCCCCTGCGCCGCCTCGGCGATCGCGTCCGGATCCGTCATCCAGGCCTGCTGGCCTTCTCCCGTGCCCCAGCTCTGGACGGTCTTGTTGCCGGAGAAATTGTCGGGGTCGATCTCCCGGGTGTTGGACCTGATTCCCAGCCCACCCTGTTCGTTGCGCTCCCTGTACTCGGTCCGGAAGAGATCGGCCGTGCGGTTGTCGGGGTGGATCATGCCGTTGGTGCCGCCCTGGGCCTGGGTCGTCATGCCGCGGCCGGCGGCGACCGTCACGGCGGCGCAGAGGATCTCCAAGGTCTGGAGCACCTTCTCGTCGATCCAGCGCTGCGGGAACTCCCCGACATACCCGTATTCACGAGCTTTTTCGTCGTCGACCTCGTTGCCCATCTGCACCTTGCAGGTGAGCGCGAAGGTCTGCCCCTTGTAGTCGACCTTGCCGTCGCTCACGGTGCAGTCCTTGGCGACCGCGAGCTCGTAGGCCGAGCGCGCCAGACGCGCGAGGTTGAGCCCGCCGTTGTTGGCGAAGGCGAGGCTCACCGGCGCGCCCACGCCTTCGCCGCCGCGGATGGAGAAGGTGGTCGTGCCCGTCTCGACGACCGAGCCCTCCGGCGTATGGATGTAGTCGTACTCGCGGTTGTCGGTCGTGTTCGCGCCCCTGGGCACGGTCACGCCGCCGCCGGCGGTCGCGGGCGGCGCCTTGACGTTCAGGCCAGCCAGCACGAGGTCGGTGAAGGTCACGCTGCTGGTGTAGTGGGTCGCGAGCTTGAAGCCCAGGCGATCCAACCACGGCGACTTCTTGTTGAGGTTGGTCTTGCTGGTGTTCGAGTACAGGACGCCGGGCGTGTCCTTGTCGCCGACCACCTTGTTCGGATCGGTCGCTTCCTCGCCCGAGCCGTCGGCCCCGCCGTCGGCGCCCTCGGGCGCCAGCATCTGCACCTGATCGGCGTAGTCCATGCCGCGCAGCGAGGCGCGCAGCGCGCTCTGTGACGAGCCCTGGGTCGCGGTCGAACGCTGCACCTCTTGCGCGCCGGTCGTGCGCTGTGTGCTCTGGGTCTGGGAACGCAAGTCGCTCTCCGATCTGCCGTACGGGCAGCCCGTGGGGCCGACGCCGGCATGGTCACGGCCCGCCCCGGCACGGGTCAACGCGTGATCGCACGGTGTCCGATCCGCGTCCGAATCGTTCCAGCCCTTCCACCACCACCCCGCTTCGCGTAGCTTCGCACCCATGCACGCTCATGCGCGGCTCGTGCTCCCTGACGGGCAGGTCGTCGACGCCCGCCCCGGGGACTTCGTCGGCCGCCTGCCCTCGGCCGCCGTCCGCCTCAACGATCCGCGCATCTCGGAGGCCCACGCGCTGGTCAGCCTGCGCGCGCGCACGCTCCGCCTGCTCGCGTTGCGCGGTCGCTTCGCCGTCGGCGGCGTGCCGCTGAGCGAGGTCACCCTCGAGGTCGGCACCGTGATCCAGCTCGCGCCCGGCCTCGCGCTCACCGTGCTCGAGCTCGCGCTCCCCGACGCCGTGCTCGGCCTCGAGGGCGACGGCGTACCGCGCCAGACCCTCGCGCCGGTGACCTCGCTGCGCCACAACGCCGACACCATCGAGGTGATCCCCGGCTTCCGACCCGACGCCGACGCCCTCATCTGGAGCGGCGGCGACGGCTTCCGCCTGCGCCTCGGCGGCGAGCCCGAACGCCCCGTCGACGTCGGCGCCCGCTTCGCGCTCGCCGAGCACGAGCTCCGCCTCGTCGCCATCCCGCTCACCTCGGCCGAGGTCACCGCCACCCAGCGCGAGGACCTCGACGCCGCGCTCACCCTGGTCCTGCACTACGACTCGGTGCACGTGCACCGCGGCAAGACCGTCGCCTCCATCGACGGCATGCCCGCGCGTATCGTCACCGAGCTCGCCCAGATCGGCGTGCCGGTCGAGTGGCGCACCCTGGCGCGCCTGCTCTGGCCCGGCGACCAGGAGGACGCCGCGCTGCGCGCGCGCTTCGACCGCACCATGACGCGTCTTCGCAAGCGCCTCGTCGAGCTCGGCCTGCGCAAGGATCTCGTGCGCACCGACGGCGGCGGTCGCTGCGAGCTCCTGCTCGGCCCCGAGGATCGCGTCCGGGACGAGACGTGAGCTGGCCGCGCAGCGTGCCTGCGTCGGCCGCCGAGAGCGCCCTCGACCCGCTGGGCGTCCCCGCGCCGGGCCCGCAGCGCGGTCCCTTCGACGACCCCGATCGCTGGGAGCGGCGCGGTGAGCTCGCCGCCGGCGGCATGGGCGTCGTCACCGTCGTGCACGACCGCTGGCTCGGCCGCGACATCGCCGTCAAGGTCCCCAGCGGCGAGCAGGACACCGCCCGCCTCCTGCGCGAGGCGCGCATCACCGCCGGCCTGGATCACCCCGGGATCGTCTCGGTCTTCGACGCCGGTCGCGGCCCCGACGGCACACCCTGGTTCGCGATGCGCCTCGTGCGCGGGCGCTCGCTCGCCGACACCTTCTCCGAGCTCGCACCCGACGCGCCGACCACCCCGCTGGTGCGCCACGTGCTGGCGGCCGCCGAAGCCGTCGCCTACGCGCACAGCCGCGGCGTGATCCATCGTGACATCAAGCCTGCCAACATCATGGTCGGTCCCTTCGGCGAGACCCAGGTGATCGACTGGGGCCTCGCCCTCGACGGCCCGGATCTCCCCGACGGCGCCCGCTCCGGCACGCCGGCCTCGATGAGCCCCGAGCAGGCCCGTCGCGAGCCGATCGACCAGCGCGCCGACGTCTACGCGCTCGGGCTCATCCTCTTCGAGCTCGCCGCTCGCCGCCCTCCCTTCTCGATCGACCTGTCGCGCGCCGCGATCCTCGAGGCGCTCGCCGCCGACCGCGTCCCCACCTTGCCCCCGGACGCGCCGGTCCCCGCCGAGCTCCGCGCCATCATCGCACGCGCGACCCACCCGGCCCCGGCCGGGCGCTACCCCGACGCCAAGGCGCTCGCCGACGATCTCTTGCGCTACCTCGACGGGCGCCGCGTCGCCGCGCACGCCTACACCGCGCGCGAGCTCTTCACGCGCCTCGTCCGCGTCTGGCGCGTGCCGATCCTCCTGTCCGCGATCGCGCTCGTCCTCATCGGGGTCATCCTCGCCATCGCCTTTTCCGAGATCGCCCAGGAGCGCGACGCCTCCGAGCGCACGCTGGGCCGCGCCCTGGTCGACCACGCGCGCGCCGCCCTGCACGCCGACGACCGCGGCACCGCGGAGATCCTCGCGCTCGAGGCGCTCAGCCGCGGCGACTTCCCCGAGGCCCGCGGGGTGCTGCTCGCCTCGCCGTCGGCCCGACCCGCGCGCGCCGAGCTCCCCGCTCCCGCCTGCGCCGTCGCCGATCTCGCCTGGCCCGCCGCCCCCGAAGCCGCGCCGCTCGCCCTCTGTTTCGAGCCCGAGCGGCTCTCGGTGCACCGCGGCGCGCGCATGCTCTGGCAACGACGGCTCGCCACGCGCGGCGCGGTCTTCGTCGATCACGGTGCCGTCGTGGTCGCCCAGCTCGACGGCTACCGGGTCGAGCGCTTCGACGCCGCGACCGGCGACTCGCTCGGCGTGAGCACCGTGCCGTGCGCGTATGCGCAGCTCTGGCCCGCACCCGACACACGCTTCGCGCTCGTGCAACACCACAGCTGCGCCGCCGCGCTCGGCGGAGCCACCACGACCGTGCTGCCGGTCGATGCCTGCGCTGGCTTCCTGCGGATCGGAACGACCAGCAACGACCACCGCCTCTTTGCCGGTGACTGTGGCGACGGCTCGCTGGTCGTCGCCCCGCTCGATCCCGCGCGCACCGCCGAGGTGCGCAAGGTCGCCGCCGGCCTCAACGTCGCCCCGGCGCGCCCCCTCTCGACGGCGCTCGCGGTGATCGACCCCGAGACGATCATCGTCGGCGACTCGGACGGCGGCGTGAGCCTGGTCAATCTCGCCGCGCCCCTGGTGCATCGTCGCCTCGTCCCGCACGCCTCCCTCGTGCGGCGCGTGCTCGTGTCCGCCGACGGCCGCCGCGCGCTCGTGCGCTACGAGGATGGACCGGTGCACCTGCTCGATCTGCCGCGCTTCAACGCGCTCGGCCAGCTCCCCCCGCGGCCGGACGTGGGCTATCACGCGGTGGGCTTCACGCCCGACGGCGGGGTGTGGGCGACGAGCGCCGACGGCATCGAGCGCTGGGACTTCGACGCCGTGCAGGTGCGCGAGCTCCGCTTCCCCGAAGGCGTCGTCGATCTCGCCGTGAGCTCCGATGGGCGGACCCTCGCCGTCGCTCATGGCGCCGTCTTGAGCATCGTCGACGCCGCAGCGCGCGCGGTCGTCACGACCCGCTCCTGGCAGTCCGAGCTCGTGCGGGCCCTGACCTTCGCCCCCGGCGCGGGCCCGGAGCCGAGGCTCGTCGCCGGCACGCTCGGAGAGAACGGCCTGCGCCTCTTCAGCGGGCACGCGGTGACCTCGCTGCCCCTCGATCGCCTGATCCGCAAGGTCGTCGCGCTCGGGCCCGAGACCTTCCTCGCCGCCGACTTCAACCGGCGCCTGCTGGTCTTCACACCGGACGCACCGCCCGGGCCCGGCCCCGAGATCCTGGCCGAAGACCACGACGCGAGCCCCGACGGTCGCCACCTCGCGCTCCTCGATACGGCGCAACAGGTCTGGGTCGCGAGCGACTGGAGCGCCGATCGCCCCCTCACGCTGGTCGGGACCGTGATCGGCGCGCGCAGGGTCGCGCGCTGCGACGCCGCCTCGGTCTTCGCTCTCGACCGCGACGGCGTCAGCGAGCTCGCCGCCGCGGCCAACGCCTCCCCGCGCCTGCGCTACGACTCGGACGGCAGCGAGCTCGGCGAGCTCGTGGTCTCGCCGAGCGTCATCGCCGCGGGCGCCCGCGACGGTTCGGTCCACCTCTGGCGCCGTGGGCAGCCACGCGCGTTCGCCGTGATCCGCGATCACGCGCGCCGCGTCGACGAGCTCGCCATCGCCCCTGACGGCACGTGGCTCGCGGCAGCCGACTGGGACGGGCGCATGCTCTTCATCGAGACCGCCCTCGCGCGCGCCGACGACCTCACGCAGGCCGAGCGCGCCTGGGGACTGACGCTGGGCCGCCTGGTACCCGGCGATCCCCGTTAGGGCCCCCAGGTCCGTTCGATCGGATCGGTTCGATCGGATCGGTTCGATCGGATCGCTCGATCAGAACGACGACCCGTCGCTAGCGCTGCCCGGCGAGACGGGCCGGGTCGAGACCTGGTCGTGCCGCACAAGCGGCGCCTCCGGGTCGAGCTCGCGCGCGCGCACGAGGCTCACGTCGCCGCCGGCCTCTGCGCCGTAGCTCACGGAGGCGAGCGTGTCGCCGTCCGCGCTGGCGAGGGTCACGCGATCGCCATCGTTGTTGAGACGGAGGCCGCCGGTCAGCGCGATCACGTCCGATCCGAGGTAGCCCGGCTCGCCGCCGCCGAAGACGACCAGCGCCCAGCCGGGAAAGAGCACGGTGCCCGCGGGCAGGACGACGCGCACGCCGACGGCGTCGGACAGGGTGGCGAACGAGAGGTCGGCGCCGCTCTCGCCGACGTTGACGATCTCGACGAACTCGTCGTCGCTCGCATCGATGACGCCGTCGCTGTTGGCGTCGATGGTATTGGCGTCGGCGAAGACCTCGTTGATCACCAGGACGGGGCGCGGCACTTCGGGTGTGGTGCCGCCGTCGGTCCAGACGACGCGCGCGCTGTAGTCGCCCGCCTCGTAGGCGCTGATCGCGACGTAGGCGGCCTCCGCGCCCGGCGGCACGACGAGCCTGCAGGACTCCTCGCTGCCACCGGAGTTGGAGGCGCAGTCGGCGTCCATGATCGGCGGACCGGCGAAGCTGACGTAGATGTCGATGTCACCGGTCCCGGTGAGGGTCACCGAGAAGGTGGTCCCGGGCACGACCGACAACGGCGCGAGCTCGAGCCAGGCGCCGCTGACCAGACTGCCGCTGAAGCTGCGCTCGCTCTGGTCGGGGCCGGGCTCGGTCGGGTCCTCGGGATCCACCGGACCCGGGCCGCCTCCGGGCAGCCCGTAGAGCGCGGCGGCGCCTTCGGCGTCGAGCGCCGTGAACTCGAGGTCGTTCGCCGAGCCGTTGCACTGCGGGTAGTGCATGATCGAGGCGCTGTCGTACTCGGTCAGCGGACGCCAGCTCGAGTCCTCGAAGCACGCGCCGGACTCGGGCCGGGTGTGCTCGTGGCGGAAGCCGAGCGCGTGGCCGACCTCGTGGCCGATGATCCCCGCGAGCGGCCAGCCCGCGCCGTATGCGCTGTCGTCGACGAGGATGCTGCGCTGCGAGCGGCCGTAGTTGGGGAAGAACGCGCGCGCCAGGTAGGGCTGTCCGTAGGTCGGGCGCACGTCGAAGACCACCGCGTCGTTGTATGCGTCGCAGCGCGCGTCGTGCTCGGGCAGGTGGATCAGATCGATGTCGGCGAAGCGCTCCCAGCCGTCATCGGTCGCGGCGATCATCGCCGCGATGATCGTGGGCTTGCGCGAGCCGAAGGCGTCGCTCACGCAGTAGGTCAGCGCGCGCTTCTCGCTGTCGGTCCAGCGCGCGTCCGCGCCGCGATCGCGGTGCACGACGAGCGCGCCGTGACCGTGGACCTGCGCCCAGAACGCGAAGAGCTCGTCGCGATCGGCGACCGGGGTGTCGCCGTTGACGATGTAGACGCCGCCGGCCCACGGCTCGCGATACGTCGCCGCCTCGAACTCCTCGAAGTCGGGCGCGGTCGCGACGACGACCGGCGCGCCGTCGGCGGGGCACACGCCGGTCGCGCCGGGCACGCACTGCGCCAGCGCGATATCCGACGGGGCCTCGCGGCCGCCCTCCACACACGCGGCGAGCGCGCCGCCCAAGACCATGCTCAGGAACCACGGCTTCATCTCGATCATGTCGACCTCCTCGCGGCGGGCTTTGTCGTGCCGCGAGGCGATCGCTATCAGCCGGCGTGGCTCATTTGGGCTGCGGTCATTGTTTCGATCGCTGAGGGATTTGTCGGCCGCGCGAGAGGCCGCGCCGAGCGTTCGCAGGAGGCAGCGGCGCGCAGCGCCAGAAAGCCTTCGGTCGGCAGCGGCGTCAGCGCTTGATGTTCCCAGCGCGACGACGCGATCTCGGGGCGTGCCGCGGGCGCCGGTGTGCGCTCGGGCGGCGGGAGGCGGCCTGCACCGCGCGCGCGCTCGTACGCGGACGTGGCCGTCTCGCGCGGCACGACGAAGACGATGGCGGTGGGCGCGGCGGTCGCGATCGCGGTGGGTGCGGCGGGCGCCATCGCGATCGAGCGCCGCGCCGCGATCGAGCCGCGTCGGGGTTGAAGCGCTGGGAGGAGCTCGGCCTGCACCGGCGCAATCTCGGCCCGAACCGAGGCACGCGCCAGTTTTCGGATCGGTGTGCGCCCGCCCCGGAGCGGTCAGGCCGCCTCGGGCGTCGCCGCGCGCTCGGGCTCCGGTATCATCGCCGGTTGCGTCGCGATCGGCGCACCCGGCAGCTCGATCGAGAAGGCCGCGCCGCGCTGGCCCGGTCGCTCGAGCACGCGCACGCTGCCGTCGTGATCGCGCGCGATCGCCGCGACGGCGACCAGCCCGAGGCCGCGCCCCTCGTCCTTGGTCGAGAAGAACGGCTCGAAGATGCGCGCGGCGACCTCGGGCGCGATCCCCACACCTTCGTCGCTGACGGTGAGCACGACGCGCTCGGCCTGACGACGCACCTCGATCTCGACGAGGCCGCGCCGGTCCTCCATCGCGTCGAAGGCGTTGACGACGAGGTTCATCAGGAGCTGCCGCAGGCGCACCGGATCGCCGATCACCTCGACGCCCGGCTCGGCGCGCACGCTGACGTCGACCCCGCGCGGGCGGTGCGGGGTCAAGAGGCGCGCGGTCTCGCCGGCGAGCTGGCCGAGGTCGACGCGCCGGCGCGCCAGCGGGCGGCAGGCGGCGTAGGCCATGAGCTGCTCGCTGAGCTCCTGGCCGCGCGCGGCCGCCTCGACGATGTCCGCGACGCACTCGTCGTCGATGACGCTGAGGCCGCGGCCCTCGAGCATCTTGGCGTTGGCCTGCACGACGGCGAGGAGGTTGTTGAAGTCGTGCGCGACGCCGCCCGCGAGCAGGCCGAGCTCGCCGAGGCTCCTCACGCGGCGGAGCTCGGACTCGAGCGCGACTCGCCGTTGTTCGGCGCGCAGGCGCTCCTCGACGCCGATCGCGAGCAGCATCGCCGACGCCGACAAGGTCGCGAGCATCGGCCACAAGCTGACGATGTCGAGGTGCGCGTGCCCGGATTGCAGCGGCCCGGCGCCGGCCGCGGTGCCGCCGACCGCCGCCAGCGCGATGATGGCCGTGACCGCGCTCGCGCCGCGCAGGCCGTGGGCGATGGCGGCCCAGGCGGCCGCGGGGTAGGGCAGCACCAGGCAGAGCACGCTCGCGCCCGCGGCGATCTCGGCGCTCGAGTCACCGACCCACGGGCCGACACCGATCCCGGCCGCCGCGATCGCCGTCAACGCGATGAGGCCGGGTGCGACGCGCTGCGTCCGGAGCCGCGGCCCGTGTCGCCAAGCCAGGAGCAGCGTGGTCACGACCAGCACGCCGCCCACGTCGCCGAGCCACCAGACGATCGCCGTCAACCACGCCTCCGACAGCGGCAACCCGTCGATCAGCACGAGCCAGGTCACGCCGTTGAGCGCGGCGATCATCGTCGCGCCGAAGACGACCGTCGCGAGATAGACGAGCACCTCGCGCGCACCGCGGAAGCCCCCGGACAGGTTCAGCCGCCGCATGAGCAGCGCACCGACGAAGGCCTCGGCGGTGTTGCCGAGCGCGATCAGCGCCGAGAGCACGAGCGCGGGCGAGACCAGCGCGTTGGTGACGAAGGCCCCGAGGAAGACCGCCCAGAGCACGCGGTTGCCGAAGCGCCAGGTCGCCGCGATCGCCAGGCCCGAGGGCGCCCATATGATCGTGGCACGCTCCTGGTAGTGGGCGAGCTCGAGCCCGAGGTGGCCGACGAGCACGTAAGCCACCGCGACGGCGAGCCCGAGCGCGAGGCTCGTGCGAATACGCACACCTCGGGCGGCGGTCTCGGGTGGCGAAGGGTTCACGAACATCGGGCGCACGCTCCGGTTTTCCAACCGTCGGGTCAAGCGGTGGTCCCGGCCGGATGCAACCCGGGGGTTACTTCTTCGCCTTGGCTGCGGCGCTACGGGTCGTGAGATAGGCCCAGCCGGCGCCGGCGGCGGCGCCGAAGAGGTGCCCCTCCCACGAGACGCCCGCGCGCCCGGGGAAGACGCCGAAGATCATGCCGCCGTAGAGCAGCGCCACCAGCACCGCCATGAGGATCGACTTGAAGCTGCGCTCGAAGATCCCCATCGCGACGTTGTAGCCGAAGTAGCCGAAGATGAGCCCGCTGGCGCCGATGTGATAGCCGTTCGAGCCCATGATCCAGACGAGCGCGCCGCCGACCACCGTCACGACCAGCGTGACCATGACGAAGGTCGACACGCCGCGCATGATCGTGAGGAAGCCGAGGATGGCGAACGGCACGGTGTTGGCGAGCAGGTGACCGAAGCCACCGTGCAGGACCGGCGCCAGCGGGATCCCGATCAGCCCGGAGAGCGTGCGCGGCTCGATGCCGAGCGCGTTCATCTTCTGGCCGATGATCGCGTCGATGACCTCGAGGCCCCACATGACGGCGAGCCCGAGCCCGACGATGAAGGCGCGCTGGCGCAGGACCTCGCCCTTGCTCGCGGGCTTGGCGGCGGTGCCAGGGGTCAGTGTCATGTCGTTGGCCATCTCGACCTCCGCCTCGTCCTTTCGGGTGGGTGCACCTTGCACGAGCCCGCGCGCGGGCGCAATCTTCGCCGTGCTCAGCGCGCTCAGCGGCGCAAGGTTCGGCACGAGAGACGCTTGGTTCAACCCCCCGACACCCACCCTGCGACGCGCAGGAACCTGCTCTTGCCCGACGCGCCGCGCTGGCCCGCCGATCCGGCGCAGCCCGTCGTGCGCCTGCGCGGCGTGCACAAGCGCTTCGGCGATCGCGTCGTGCTCGCCGACCTCGATCTCGACGTGCACACCGGGCTCACGACGGTGATCTGCGGCGCCTCCGGCTCGGGCAAGTCGGTCCTCCTGCGCCTCATGAACGGGCTCATGCTGCCCGACGAGGGCGAGGTCGTCATCTTCGGCGAGAACACACGCGAGGTCTCGGCGGCGCGCCTGCTCGAGCTGCGCAAGCGCATGACGATGATGTTCCAGAGCTACGCGCTGCTCGACTCGCTCACCGTCGAGCAGAACATCGCCTTTCCGGTCTCCGAGAACACGTCGCTGCCCTATCGCGAGATCCTCCTGCGCGTGCGCGAGCTCCTCGTCCTGCTCGACCTCGCCGACGCCGGCAAGAAGCTGCCCTCGGAGCTGTCGGGCGGCATGCGCAAGCGCGTCTCGCTCGCGCGCGCGGTGATCTCCAACCCCGAGGTCGTGCTCTTCGACGAGCCGACGACCGGCCTCGATCCGGTCATGATCGACTTCGTCGATCGCCTGCTCGTCGACACGCGCAAGCGCTACGGCATCACCTCGGTGGTGATCTCGCACGACATGACCTCGACGCTCAACCTCGCCGATCGTCTCGCCATGCTGGAGGGCGGGCGCATCGCCGCCGTCGGCACGGTCGACGAGGTGCTCGGCCCCAAGCGTACCCCGCTGGTCGAGGTCTTCTTCGCCGACGTCGGGCGCCTCAAGCACGCCGCCGACGAGGCCGTCGAACCCGCGCGGCCCTCGCCGGCGGGGCCGGTCCGCGCAGGGCGCGACGCGCGGCGCGTGTGGCGACTCGCACCGGGCGAGACCGCGATCGCCGAGCTGTCGGGCGTGCGCAAGCGCTTCGGGTCGTACGAGGTGCTCAAGGGCGTCGACCTCGTCGTGCCGCGCGGGCGCATCAGCGTGCTCATCGGCGGCTCGGGCAGCGGCAAGTCGGTCATCATGAAGCACATCATCGGGCTCTTGCGGCCCGACGAGGGGCGCGTCGTCGTCTTCGGCCAGAACCTGCCCGACCTCTCCAACGCGGCGCTCATCAAGCTGCGCGAGCGCTACGGCATGGTCTTCCAGGGGGCCGCGCTCCTCGACGCGCTGTCGATCCGCGACAACATCGCCTTCCCGCTGGTCGAGCGCGGCGTGAAGAAGGCCGAGGTGCGGCAGCGCACCGACGAGATCCTCGAAAAGCTCCACCTCGGAGAGATCGCCTCGCGCATGCCGTCGGAGGTCTCGGCCGGCCAGCGCAAGCGCACCGGCCTCGCGCGCGCGCTCATCGGGCGGCCCGAGCTGATCATCTACGACGAGCCGACGACCGGACAGGACCCGGTGCTCACGCGCTACCTCGACGACATGATCGTCGAGGCCCAGGAGCTCTTCGACATCACCTCGCTGGTCGTCTCCCACGACATGCCCTCGGCGTTCAGGATCGCCCATCAGATCGCGATGTTGCACGAGGGCGTCATCATCGCCGCCGAGACGCCCGACGCGCTCCTGCACGTCGGCGACCCGCTGGTGCGCCGCTTCATCTTCGCCGGCACGCCCGAGGGCGTCGCCGCCGCCGACGAGGTGATGCGCCTGGGGTTGGCGCGGCCGCCCGCCGAGTTGTGACGAGGTCGGTCGCCACCTCTTGACGGCTTGGAGCGGGTTTCTAGGTTGCCGGTCGTGACGTATGTGGGCCGCATGAAATGCGGCCGCCGGCCGGATCTCGCCCACCCGCGAGGAGGCCGCTCGACACCCGCAGCCCCCGTGAGGGGAGGAGGACCGCCATGTGGTATCCGTGGACATCCGATTTCGACCGATTGCTCTCGTTCTCCGATCTGTTCCGGCAGTTCGACCGCGCCCACCGGAGCGAGAGCGGCGCGCGCGAGACCGATCCGGCGACGACGCTCATCGAGACCGCCGAGGGCTACGAGCTGCGCGTCGACGTGCCGGGGGTCAAGGACAAGGACCTCACCCTCGACGTGCACGATCAGACGGTGACGCTCTCGGCGCGCCGCGAGGTCAAGCCGCGCGAGGGCTGGTCGGTGCACCGCGCCGAGCGGCAGGGCTTCGCCTGGAAGCGCAGCTTCGCCTTCCCGGACAAGCTCGACGCCGAGCGCACCAGCGCCCGGCTGGAGAACGGGGTGCTCAGCGTCAAGCTCGCCAAGGCGCCGGAGCTCCAGCCGCGCCGCGTGCAGATCGGCGTGAGCTGAGAGCCCGACGCCCCAAGTGAACCCGAGAGTCGAACGAGGAGAATCGCCATGCAGACCGAAAACCAGATCCAGGGCACCGAGTCCGTTAACGCGCGCCCGACCGTGCGCCCGGCCGTCGACATCTACGAAAACCAGGACGAGCTCCTGCTCATCGTCGACCTGCCCGGCGTGACGCCGGACCAGGTCCAGATCGACCTCGACAAGGACACGCTGACGATCTTCGGCAAGCGCCCGCAGAGCGCGCCCGAAGGCTCGCGCGTGCTCGCCGGCCACGCCTTCGGCTGGGACTTCAAGCGCCAGTTCACGGTGCCGTCGGAGATCGACCAGGACAGGATCAAGGCGGACTACAAGGACGGCGTGCTCGAGGTGCGGCTGCCGCGCCACGAGCGGACCAAGCCCCGCCGCATCGCCATCGGCTCGTAGCCGCGGGGCTCGGCACGGGCACGGGGGGCTTGGTAAGCCGCCCGGATTCTGCTAGCCCTTCGCGCGGCGCTCCGGACGGGATCCGGTGGCGCCGGCGAAGGAGTCCGCGATGTTCGAAACCTTGTTGGGCCTGCACTTTCCGATGGAGCCGTGGCGGCCCTTCGGACCCGATGGGCTCGAGCTCGCCCCGTTCGGGTTCCTCGTCGGCATCGGCATCGTGCTCGGCACGATCATCGCGGGCAAGCGCGCCAAGCAGCTCGGCCTGTCCGAGCGCGTCGTCGCCGACGTCGCGCTGTGGGCGGTGATCCCCGGCTTCATCGGCGCGCACCTCGTGCACCAGCTCGTCTACTACCCGCACGAGCTGGTCGATCACTACGTCAACGGCCAGCTCGTCGAGGGCGAGCCGCTCAAGATCTTCATGCTCTGGAAGGGCATCAGCTCGTTCGGCGGCTTCATCGGAGGCACGCTGGGCGTGCTCTGGTATTTCCGCCGGCACAAGGAGCTGCCGTTTCTGCCCTACGCCGACGCGATCATCTACGGCTTCGCCTTCGCGTGGATCTTCGGCCGCCTCGGCTGCACCACCGCCTTCGATCACCCCGGCTCGCCGACCGACTTCTTCATGGGCATGACCTACTACGGTGATCAGGTCGGGATCTTCAGCGGCCCGCTCCACGGCAAGGTGATCCACAACCTCGGCTGGTACGAGGCGCTGTGGTCGATGGGCATGTCGGCCTACTTCTTCTCGCAGCGCAAGAAGACCCACTTCAAGGGCTGGTTCCTCGTCGCCTTCGTCATCGCCTACATGCCCTTCCGCTTCATGCTCGACTTCCTGCGCGAGGTCGACGTGCGCTACCTGCTCACGCCCGGACAGTGGTTCGCGATCCTCCTCGGCGGGCTCGGCGTGTGGCTCGCGGTCAAGGCGAGCCAGAAGGGCGACCTGCTCGTGCCCGACGGCGTGCCCAAGACCCAGTGGTGGCCCAAGGGCGAGGTCCAGCTCCTCGAGGCCGAGACCCGGTCCGCCGCCAAGCCGGGGCCGAAGGGCCACAAGAAGAAGTAGGACACGCCGGGTCGCGAGCTGTCGTGGCCTGGCTTATCGCGGCGAGGTCACGAGCTTGCCGTCGCGGATCGTCACGACGTCGTTGCCGCGCGCCGTGGTGCGGCCGACGCCGGGCACGTAGAACTCGCAGGTGCCGACGCACACCACCAGCGAGAGGGTGCGTGCGTCCAGCGTCAGGTCGCGGGTCATCGACGACGAGGTGATCGTGATCTGGTAGCCGCGCGTGTCTTCGTTGACGACGTCGATCGCCTGCGCCGACGCGCCGACCGAGATCACCAACGCCGCCGCCGACAACCACCTCACGAGTGCCTTCATCGCGCCCACCCTCCCTCGGGACAAGAGCCCTGACACCAGCTCTATCGGCAGGTCGCCACGCGATCCTGAGGGCGACGAAGGGACGATATCAGCGATCGCCCGGATGCGCTCGTTCTCGCGCGGTTACAACGTGAGCCGGCCCGACGACGCCGCCCGTGCGCCGGCACGCCACGCCATGGGTCACCCGGCGACGCGCCCTCGCGCGTCCCGGATCACTCACGGGCCATGAGCGCGTCCTGGACCTCGTAGAGATCGCCGCTGCCGGCGTTGGAGCTCCAGATGTACTCCATGCTGCGCCCGTCGAGCACCGCGTTCCACGGCAGGCCGATCGAGCCGCCGCTGTAGGTGTCGATCGCCGAGAAGAGCACCGGCCACGAGTTCGAGCCATCGTGGTCGACGAAGGTCGACGCCGGGTCGAGGCCCTTGGCTCCCGCGTAGTCCTTGCAGTACTCGAGCGAAGGCTCGGTGCCGGCGGCGTTCTCGCCGATGACCACCATGAGGTCGAGGCCGTCCTCGGCGTACTCGCGCGCGCGCTCGCCCGCGACCGGCACGAACGACTCGCAGGCGCCGCACCAGCCGGCCGAGGCGACGATCCACAACGCCTCGACCTTGCCGCAGCGCTCGTGCAGGTCGATCGCGTCGCCGTAGCAGTTGGTCAGCGTGAAGTTGCGCACGTTGTCACCGACCTTGTTGCCGGTGCCGTCGGCGACGCACACGCCCTGCGCGGTCGGCAGCGGCGGCACCTCGACGTCGATGCGGAAGTCGCCCGCGCACCAGACGTTGCCGTTGGCGAAGGGCAGCACGTCGCCGCTCACCTGGTCGATGCGCACCTGCTTCATCACGAGCCCACGCAGCCAGCCGCGCAGGTGGCTGCCCGGCACGCCCGCCTCCTCGAGCTCGAGGCGGCCGGCCTCGACGACGTAGGGGAAGGCGCAGTCGAAGTCGTTGCAGTAGGTGTAGCCGCGCACGAAGAGCGGGCTGCCGACCTCGCTCGTGCCCTCGAGCGGGAAGGTGCCGGGGGCCGGCGCGCCCTCGCCGAAGAAGCGCTCGTGGTTGAGCTCGAGCACGAGCTTGTCGAAGGGCGGCTCGATCACGACGTTCGACGCGACGAAGCGCACGCGCGTCTGCCCGCCGGCGTAGCGCGCAAAGGCGGCCTGGTTGGTCGCGTCGAAGCCGAGGATCTGGCACTCGGCGCCGCTGACGCACTGCCCCTCGGCGCAGTAGTCCGCCTGGCCGCAGCTGCCGCAGCTCTCGTTGCAGTTGTCGAGCCCGCAGGTCGCCCCGTTGCAGGTGCAGGTGCGGCCGCCGGGGCTCGTCTTCGCGGCCTCGTCGCCGCACGCGGCGAGCGCGCCGAACACCAGGATGGCCCCGAGGACGGTGATGAGGTGCTGGATGCGCATGATGGACCTGGCTTGGCTGTCGTTTCACCCGGTGACGATGTTACCTTACGCGCGCGGGAGGATACTCCTGGCACGAACGCGCCACAAGCGGAGAACAAGACGATGCGCGCCCTCCTCCTCATCGACATCCAGAACGACTTCCTGCCCGGCGGCGCGCTCGCCGTCGCGCGCGGTGACGAGGTGATCGCGGTGGCCAACCGGCTCACCGCCCGCACCGATCTCTTCGGGCTCGTCGCGATGACCCAGGACTGGCACCCGGCCGACCACGAGAGCTTCGCGGCGCAGCACCCGGGTCGCACGTCCGGCGAGGTCATCGACCTGCACGGCCTGCCGCAGGTGCTCTGGCCGGTGCACTGCGTGCAGGACTCGACCGGCGCGGACTTCGCCGCCGGGCTCGACACGTCGGCGGTCGCGCACGTCGCCAGGAAGGGCACGCACAAGGATGTCGACAGCTACTCGGGCTTCTTCGACAATGGCCGCCGCCACGCGACCGATCTCGAGGCCTTCCTGCGCGCGCGCGGCGTCACCGAGGTCTTCGTGATGGGGCTGGCGACCGACTACTGCGTCAAGTGGACCGCGCTCGACGCCGCCTCGCTGGGCTTTTCGACCCACGTCGTCGTCGACGGCTGCCGCGGCGTCGGCCTCGCGCCCGAGGACATCCCCGCCGCCTTCGACGCCATGCTCGGCGCCGGCGTGCGCCTCGTCTCGAGCGACGAGCTGTTGTCCGCGTGATCTACTTCCTGACCTTCTGCCTGGCGCTGCCCTCGGGGGTCTTCTGGTTCTTCAACGCCGAGGTCATGGTCGTCGCGCAGATGACCACGCGCCCGGACGCCGTGCCCTGGCTCGTCGCGCTCGCGACCGTGCTCGGGCAGTTCGTCGGCTACGTCGCGCTCTACCACTTCGCGGCGCGCGTGCTCGCGCGCTCGGCGACGGTGCGCGGCGCGGTCGCGCGGGTCGCGATCCGCGAGAAGGGCTGGGGCACCTGGGTGCTCTTCCTGACCGGCGGGATCGCTGGCGTGCCACCCTTGCTGGCGCTCTTCACCCTCTACGGTTCCAAGCGCCTCGGGCCCCTGCCGCTCATGCTCGCCTGCGCGATGCCGACGCGCTTCATCTGGTATTGCGGCTGGGCCTACGCCGCCGACTGGATGCGCGACAACCTCGGGATCCTTTCATGCGCCTGACGGTCTTTGCTAAGACGACGCCGTGATCGTACCGCGCCTGACCGAGCTCGAACCCGTGACGAAGACCACGCGCGCCTTCCTCACGGCGCTGCGCGCGCGCGGCTTCTCGGGCGAGCTGGCCGACGACGCCGCCACGCGCGTGGTCGGCGCGACCGACAACTCGATCTACCAGATCCTGCCACAGGCGATCGTCTACCCGCGCCGCCGCGAGGACGTGGTCCTGGTGATGCAGGCCCTGGCCGAGCCGGCGTTCTCGTCGCTGTCGCTGACCGCGCGCGGCGGCGGCACCGGCACCAACGGCCAGTCGCTCACGTCGGGGATCATCGTCGATCTCGGCCGCCACCTCGTCGCCATCGGCGAGCTCGGGCGCGATCCCGCGAGCGGGCGCCACACGATCGACGTCGAGCCGGGCGTCGTGCTCGACCAGCTCAACGCCCACCTCGAGCCGCACGGGCTCTTCTTCGCGCCGAACCTCTCGCCGAGCTCGCGCGCGACCCTCGGCGGCATGATCGCCACCGACGCCTCGGGCCAGGGCTCACGCGTCTACGGCAAGACCTCCGAGCACGTGCTCGCGGTCGAGCTCGTGCTGATCGACGGCTCGGTCCTCGAGACGCGCCCGATGCACGTCGACGAGGTGATGGCCGGCCCGGCTTGGGACGCCGACCTGCCGCTGGCCCGGCGCCTGCCGCGCGCGGTCTTGGAGATCGTGCGCGGCGCGCACGCGGAGATCGCCGACAAGCTCCCGAAGCTACAACGTTTTCTCACGGGCTACGACCTCGCGCACGCCTGGGATCCGGCGCGCGAGGTGCTCGATCTCAAGTGGCTCGTCACCGGCGCCGAGGGCACGCTCGGGGTGGTGACGCGCGCGACGCTGGCGCTGACCCCGATCCCCACCGCGCGCCGCCTGGCCGTGCTCGAGTTCGACAGCTTCGAGCACGCGCTCGCCTCGGCCGAGACGATCATCGCGCGCGACCCGTCCTCGATCGAGACGATCGACGAGCGCGTCATCGACCTCGCGCGCGAGGACATCATCATCCGCCAGGTCGGCGACTACCTGCCCGTGCGGCCTGCACCCTTTCCCAAGACCGCCGCGCTCAACCTCGTCGAGTTCGAGGGCGACTCCGAGGCGGTGATCGACGGCAAGCTCGCCGACCTCATCGCCGCCTGCGAGCGCCACCGCGGCGAGCCCGGCTGGCCGATCGCGACCTCGGTCGCCCGGGACGAGGCCGACCGCAAGGCGCTCTGGCAGCTCCGCGCCAAGGGCGTCGGGCTCCTCGGCAACACCCGGGGCCGGCGCAAGCCCGTGCCCTTCGTCGAGGACACGGTCGTGCCGCCGGCCATGCTCTCGCGCTACGTCGCCGAGCTGCGCGCGCTCTTTTCGAGCGAGGGCCTCGAGTACGGCATGTTCGGCCACGTCGACGTCGGCTGCCTGCACGTGAGGCCGCTGCTCGATCTGCGCGACCCCGAGGACGAGCGCCGCATCCGGCGGATCTCCGATCGCGTCGCCGCGCTCTGCCAGAAGTACGGCGGCGTGATCTGGGGCGAGCACGGCAAGGGCTTCCGCTCGGAGTACAGCCCGCTGCACTTCGGCGAGATCTTCGTGCACCTCGAGGCGGTCAAGACCCTCTTCGATCCCGAGCACCGCCTGAACCCGGGCAAGATCGCGACGCCGCGCGGCCGCCGCGCCGAGCTCGCGACGATCGATCAGCCGACGCGCGGCCAGCACGATCGGCAGATCGAGGCGCGCGCGCAGGACACCTTCCGGCTGGCGCTCGACTGCAACGGCAACGGCCAGTGTTACCACTGGGACCCCGACCACGTGATGTGCCCGTCGTCGAAGGTGACGCGCGATCGGATCCATACGCCCAAGGGGCGTGCCGGGGTGATGCGCGAGTGGCTGCGCCAGGTGAGCAACGCCGGGCGCGCCGAGGCGATCGCCGAGCGGCCGGGCGCGATGAAGTCCGCGCTCGAGGCGCCGATCCGCGTCGTGCACAGCGTCGGGCACGCGCTCGGCCGCTACGACTACGCGCACGAGGTCAACCGCGCCATGCAGGGCTGCCTCGCGTGCAAGGCGTGCGCGACCCAGTGCCCGGTCAAGGTCGACGTGCCCTCGTTCCGGAGCGCGTTCCTGCAGAGCTACCACCGCCGTTACCTGCGGCCGCTGCGCGATCACCTGGTCGGCGGGCTCGAGGGCGCGCTCACGCTGATGTCGCGCGCCCCGGGGTTCTTCAACCTCTTCTTGCGCCGGCGTTGGTTCCAGGCGCTGATGGGGCGGCTCACCGGCCTCGTCGACACGCCGCTCCTGGCGCGGCGCTCGCTGCGGCGTGAGCTGCGCGCGCGCGGGATCGGCCTCCTCGACGAGGCGGTGCTCGAGCGACCGGCCGCGCGTCCGCGCGTCGTGCTGATCCAGGACGCGTTCACGACGTTCTACGAGCCGCACCTCGTGCTCACGGTGCGCGAGCTCCTCGAGCGGCTCGGCTGCGAGGTGCACGTCGCGCCGTTCTTCCCCAACGGCAAGGGCCTGCACGTCAAAGGCTTCCTCCGGCGCTTCGGCAAGCGCGCGAAGAAGAACGCCGAGGTGCTCCGCCGCTACGCCAAGAGCGGCGCGCGCCTCGTCACCATCGAGCCGGCGGTGGCGCTGACCTATCGCGACGAGTACCGGCACGAGCTCGGCGAGGCGCTCGGCTTCGAGGTGCTGCTCCTGCAGGAGCTCCTGCTCGAGATCGTGAAGGCCCCGCGCGACGCGCGGCGCGGCACGGCCGACGGAGACGCGCCAGAGCGGCGCTATCGCCTCTTCGGCCACTGCACCGAGCGCACGCTGGCGCCGGCGTCGCAGAAGCAGTGGGTCGAGGTCTTCTCACGGCTCGGGCTCACGCTCGAGATCGTGGCGACCGGTTGCTGCGGCATGAGCGGGGCGTTCGGCCACGAGCGGGTGCACCGCGAGGAGTCGCGGGGGATCTGGGATCTCTCGTGGGCGCGCTGGTTGCCGGAAGATGACGAGCAGCGTGAGGCCGTCGTCGTGACGGGGTATTCGTGCCGCTCGCAGGCGCATCGCTTCGCGGGCCTGTCCGCGCGGCACCCGGCGGAGGTGTTGCATCGGCACCTCACGGGGTAGGATGGGGCGTGCATGAGTCGGGTCGGGCGTGGAGCTCGAAGAGGCAGGTCGTGAGATGAAGTGGCGATCCAGTGGCAGGAGCGCGGATCTCGAGGATCGGCGGCGCGGTGTCTCACGGGGCGCGATGATCGGTGGCGGCGGCGGCCTCATCGCGCTGGTCCTGGCGCTGGTCTTCGGGATCCCGGGCGGCGGCGGCGGTGGCGGGCTCGAGTCCCTGCCCGGCGCGCTCTCGGGCGGCGGCGGGGCAGGGCAGGCGGAGGCGCCGTTCCAGACGACGCCCGAGGAGGAGAAGCTCGTCGACTTCGTGAGCTGGGTGCTCGACGACGTGCAGGCGACCTTCGACGCGGAGTTCAGAAAGCGCGGGCGCGCCTACCAGAAGGCCAAGCTCGTGCTCTTCCGCGATCGCGTCGACTCGGCCTGCGGCGGGGCCAGTGCGGCGATCGGCCCGTTCTATTGCCCGGGCGATCAGAAGGCCTACATCGATCTCTCCTTCTACAAGCTCTTGCACCAGCGCTTCGGCGCGCCCGGCGACTTCGCGCAGGCGTACGTGATCGCGCACGAGATCGGCCACCACGTACAGAACCTCGTCGGCACCTCGATGGCGGTGCACCGCGCGCAGCAGGCCGATCCGGAAAAGGCCAACGCCCTCTCGGTGAGGCTCGAGCTGCAGGCCGACTGCCTGGCCGGGGTGTGGGCGCATCACACCTCCAAGCGCGGCAGCCTCGAGATGGGCGACATCGAGGAGGGGCTCAAGGCGGCGTCATCGATCGGCGACGACGCGCTGCAGAAGGGCGCCGGCCAGGTGGTGCGACCCGAGACCTTCACGCACGGCAGCTCCGAGGAGCGCATGCGCTGGTTCATGCGCGGCTATCAGAGCGGGCGCGAGGAAGACTGCGACACGTTCTGAGCGTTGGCGACGCCGTTGACCGCGGCGATGGGGCTACGGCCGAGCAGCGCGGCGACGGCGCCGGTGAGATCGGTGGCCTTGAACGGCTTGGCGAGGAACGGGGTCACGGCGAGCGTGTCGTCGCCCTGGCGGTGCTCGTCCTCGGGGTAGCCGGAGACGAGCAGCACCGGCAGATCGGGGAACTCGTGCGCGAGCACCTTGGTCAGCTCGAGCCCGCTCAGGCGCGGCATCACGATGTCGGAGACGACGACGTGGATCGGGTGCTCGCCCGCGCGGATCGTGTCGATCGCGGCCTGGCCGTCGCCGCGTACGACGACGTGGTGGCCGGCCTGGGCGAGGATGCGGCGCGTGAGCTCGGCGACCATCGGCTCGTCCTCGACGACGAGCACGCAGCTCTGGAGCTGGGTGGGACGCGGCGATGGAGCGGGCGTGTGGGGGCCGGCTGCCGAGGTGGGGCCGAGCGCAGTGAGCGTCGTGCGGGCGCGCTCAGCCAGGCGGTCGAGCTCGGCGAGGTGCGGGTCGGGATCGCCGCCGTGTGCGAGCGCGGCGCGCGCGTGTGAGATCTCGGTGCGCATGGTCTGTACGCAGTCGACCATCTGATCGCGGGCGCTGGCGATCTGGTCCGAGAGGGTCCGGATCCTGGCTTTCAGGACCTCGATCTCTGCGGTGGCCGATGGGGTCTTGGTCACGGTTCACAGACCTTGCGACGGCGGCGACGTCTCTCGGGAGGCGAAGGCGCGGGAGGGGGATCACGAGCCCATGGCCAGTGTAGTGGAACGAATGTTTCGAGGTCGTGAATTGCGCGCACCGTGCGGAGCGTGTGCGCGTTGTGCGGTGCTCGTGCGCCGCCGTGCGCGCGCACGAGGTGCGGCTTGCCCGGGCGCGGCCAAACGTTCACAATGCCGCGGTCCCCAACCGTGGCGAGGCACTCGAGATGAACATCGTGGACGAGATCGTGGGGTTCTTCACCCGAATCTTCCGCCAGAAGGTCAACAGCGTCGAGGCGCAGGCCAAGGCCAAGGTCTCGAGCGCCCAGGTGCGCGCGCAGTCCAAGGCGTCCAACGCGATCAACCAGAAGGTGAAGCAGCAGGTCGACAAGGCCAAGGACAAGGTCGCGCAGAAGGCTCCCGGCAAGAAGGCGTAGCCGTGGCCTGCCGATCGCGAGCGGCGTTCAGAGGGGCGGGGTGCCGAAGACGGCGTAGGGGTCGACGATCGTCGGCAGGTGATCGGCGTCGGCGTCGAGCCAGCTCGCGAGGAACCGGCGCACCTGATCGATCGCCTCGATGCCGTTGAATACGCCCGCGTGGGTCGCGGTGCGTGCGCGTCCGCCGGGGCTCGTCGAGTAGCGATCGAACTGGAAGAGGCCGGCCGTGACGGCGCCCTCGAGGTTGGCGCTGACCGGCGCGGCGGGCTCGGCCGTGAGGCCGTCGACCGGGGTGATCACCGTGGGGATCTGAGGGGCGGCGAGCGCGCGGGCCATGGCGCGCGTGGCGACGTTGGGCACGGTCGAGTCGTTCATGACCATCTGCACGAGCACGTGCGGGGCGGGGGCGGCGCGCTCGGGATCGGCCGCCAGCGACGCCATGCGCGCTGACCAGAAGGCCGGGTCGGCGCCGTCGATGAGCGCCTGCGCGACGGGGGCCTGGCGCAGAAGGTTGTCGCGCCCGCCGGAGATCGTGGCGAGCAGATCGAACATCTGCTTGAAGTCGTCGGCGTCGCTGACGACCGAGACGAGGCGGGCGCCGGCGATCGAGAAGACCGCGAGATCGGTCTCGCTCATGGCGACGAAGTTGGGGCCGAGGATCCCGCCGAGCGAGACGCCCCAGTAGGCGACCCGGGTCGGGTCGAGATCGGCCGCGCCGTCACCGTCGAGGTCGGGCTCGGCGGCGAGGAGGGCCAGGACCTGGAGCTTGTCGAAGGCGGCCTGGCGGAGGTTCTCGCGGAAGACGTAGCCGTCGATCGAGAACGTGGTGAGGTCGATGCCGAAAAACGAGGTGAAGACGGTCTGCGGATCGCTGGAGGTCGCGGTCGGGTGATCGCCGTGCGACGGGGCGCTGATGGCGACGGTGGCGAGGCCGAGCTCGGCGGCGAAGGCGGCGAGGTCCTCGGCCTGGCGCGCGGAGCCGCCGAGGCCGTGGCCGAAGACGAGGAGCGGGGCGGGTGAGGGGCGCTCGGCCGGGAGCCAGACGTGCACCGGCAGGCGATAGCTCGCGGGCTGGTACTCGGGCGCGCTGACCTGTCCGAGGTGGCCGTGCACACGATAGTCGTGGGCGACGAGATCGCCCTGGCAGGTCGTGAGCGCGCCGCGCGTGCTGCAGGTGGGGTCGGCCTTCCACGTGTAGGACGCCGCGGCGAGGTGGGCGCGCTGGGCGAGCGTCGGGCCCGAGACGTCCTGGGTCGTGAAGACGGTCGCCGCGGAGACGTCGTCGGGCGCGAGCGAGCGCGCGGCGAGCGCGGCGCGGAGGGTGTCGAAGGCCGGCTGGAGGCGGGTGAGCCGAGGTGCGTCGGCGGTGCCGGACAGGAGCGCGATGAGCGGCTCCGAGGGGGCGACGCAGGCGCCGTCGCGATCGAGGAGGCGGCGCGTGATGACCGCGGCGTGGCGCGTGGCTTCGCTGAGCGGGCGCATCGGCCAGAGCACGAAGGTCTTGCCGTCGTCGAGGACCTCGGCCTCGAAGGGCACGGCCGTCCCGGCGTCGAGATCGAGGAGCAGGACCTGGTCGGACTCCGCGGTGTCCGAGCCGCTGGGTGGCGCTGCGAGCGGGGCGGAGAAGCGCAGCACGACGCCGGCCGAGATCCCGAAGCCGTCGAGGCCCTCGAGCTGGCGCCAGACGCTCTGGAAGAAGGCGGGCTCCTCGGCGAGCCAGCGCGGGGCAGGGGCCTCGGCGTCCGGGCCGGCCAGGCTCACGCGGAGCCCGGTGCGCGCGCTCGGGTCGTCGCGGGTGAGGACGTCGCTCGGGAAGGCGGCGAGGAAGGTGTCGTCGTCGGGATCCCAGGCGAAGCGGGTCTCGCCCTGGCAGAAGGCGAGCGGCACCTCGGGTGTGGTCTCCGGGCCGGGATCGTTGCCGTCCGGCGCGCCGCTGTCGGCCGCGGCGGTCGAGTCACTCGTGCCTGGGGCGGGGTCGTCGGCGCAGGCGGCGAAGAGGAGGCCGAGCGCGAGCCAGGGCGTGCGGGCGTGCGGGTCGAGCATGGTCGGGGCTCCGGGCGCGGCGCTCAGAGGGGGGCGGTCTCGGCGAGGAGCCAGGCGCGCACGCGCTCGTGATCGGCGTGTCGGTCGAGGTGGGGCAGGAGCGCGTCGCGCACGCGGGCGTGGTAGGCGTCGACCTGCGCGCGCTCGGTCGCGTCGAGCTGCGAGGGCTCGATGAGCTTTCTGCAGTAGGGCACGAGCGTGAGGTCGTCGAAGGCGTAGAACGGGCCGAAGGGGTTGTCGCGCGAGAGCTCGTCGGCGGCGACGACGACGAGCAGGTTCTCGATGCGGATCCCGTAGCGATCGGCGAGGTAGAGGCCGGGCTCGTTCGACAGCACCATGCCGGGCTCGAGCGCGACGTCGTTGAGGGAGGGCGAGACGCGGTGCGGGCCCTGGTGCACCGAGAGGTAGCAGCCGACGCCGTGGCCGGTGCCGTGGCCGTAGTTGAGGCCGGCCTGCCAGAGCGGGGCGCGGGCGAAGGCGTCGAGGTGCGTGCCGGTGGTGCCGCGCGGGAAGGTGGCGCGGCGGAGCGCGAGGTGGCCGCGGAGCACGCGGGTGTAGTGCTCGCGCTCGATCGCGCTCGGCGTGCCGAGGTGGATGGTGCGCGTGATGTCGGTGGTGCCGTCGAGGTACTGCGCGCCGGAGTCGAGCAGGAAGAGGGCCTCGTCGCCGAGCGGCTGGTCGGTCTCGGCGGTGGCGCGGTAGTGCACGATGGCGCCGTGGCCGGCGTAGCCCGCGATGGTGTCGAAGGAGAGGCCGCGGAAGAGCTCGTTTTCACGGCGGAAGTCTTCGAGATGCGCGGCGACGGAGACCTCGCCGAGGCCGCGCCAGTTCTCGCCGAGCCAGGTGAGGAAGCGCGAGACCGCGACGCCGTCGCGCACGTGGGCGTTGCGCATGCCGTTGATCTCGGTCGGGTTCTTCTTCGCGCGCGCGAGGAGCACCGGACTGCGCGCGAGGGTGTAGCGCACGCCGGCCTGGGCGAGGCGGTCGAGGATCGCCTGGTTGCCGTGGTCCTTGTCGACGAGGACCTTGCCGGAAAGCGCGGAGAGCGCGGGCTCGAAGGCGTCGTAGGGGGCGACGGTGACGCCGGCGCGACCGAGGTGCTCGGCGACGGCGGCCGGGACCTTGGTGGGCGCGATGAAGAGGGTCGCGGCGGCGGGCGCGCGCGAGACGATGGCCCAGGCGACGGCGACCGGGTTGAAGTCGACGTCCTTGCCGCGGATGTCGAAGGTCCAGGCGATCTCGTCGAGGGTCGTGATGACGAGGTGATCGGCGCCGTGTGGGGCGAGGCCGTCGCGGATGTGGGCGAGCTTGTCGGCGACGGCGCGGCCGGAGTAGGCCTCGGGCCAGGCTTCGATCGGATCGCTCGGCAGGGCGGGGCGGTCGGCCCAGGCGAGGTCGACGAGGTTGTCGGCGGTGGCGACGAGGGCGCCGCCGGCCGAGGTGACGGCGTCGGCGAGGTCCTTGGCCTCGGCGGGCGAGTGCAGCGCGGGGTCGTAGCCGACCTTGCGGCCGGCGGCGAGGTCGGCGAGGAAGCGGGCGATCGACGGGACCTCGTGCTGGCCCTGGCGCATGAGGGTGAAGGCGTTTGGATCGAGCTCGCGCTCGGCCTGGAGCCAGTAGCGCGAGTCGGCCCAGAGCCAGGCGCCGTCGAGGCCGACGACGGCGTTGCCCATCGAGCCGGTGAAGCCGGTGAGCCAGGCGCGGCGCTGCCAGGCGGCGGGCAGGTACTCCGACTGGTGGGCGTCCGAGGAGGGCACGAGGAGGAAGTCGAGGCCGCGACGGGCCATCTCGGCGCGGATGAGCGCGAGGCGTCGGGGGGCGTCGGGGGCCTGGTCGGTGGCGGTCGCCGTGGTCATGGGCGTGTGCTCGCGGGCAAGAGGGGCGCGGGGAGGCGGGCGCGCGCAGCGACCGGCCTCGGCGGGGCGGACCATAGCAGAAGTCGTGGCGCGACGCTCAGAGGTAGTCGGCGAGGATCGATTCGAGGGCTTTGACGCGGGCCTCGAGGGCTTCGAGGCGGGCTTCGAGGGTGGGGGCAGGAGGCGGGGGGTCGGGGGTGGAGGGAGGCGGGGGGTCGGGGGTGGGTTCGGGTGTAGGGGTGGGTGTGGGGTCGGGCGCGGGCACGGGCGCGGGCACGGGCACGGGCACGGGTTCGGCGGGGGTGACGTGGTGTAGAGGCGGCCCTTGTGGCCGCCCGGTTGGTACGGGAGCGGGAGGGGGAGGGGGAGCGGGAGACGGGGCGCCGCCGTCCCAGGGATCGAAGGTCGGCGATGGTTGGGGGTGCGGTTCGAGCGTGGTGTTCGGAGGCAGGTAGGTCTCGCCGGGATCGAGGCGCATGAGCGAGGCGTGGGTCGGGCTCGGCGCGGGGGTGGGCTCGGGTCTCGCGGCGAGGCCGCGCGCGAAAGGATCGAAGAGCGGGGCGTGGTGGGTCCAGGCGAGGCGTGGGCGGTCGGGGTGGGGTACGGCCGGCAGGGCCCAGGCGCGAGCGAGCGCGCGGCCGGTCGGATCGGCGAGCTTGCCGGTGCGCTCGTCGGCGTGGTGCCAGATCGCTGCGTAGTCGTCGGGGTGCACCGGCGCGGACAGCGGGATCACGAGGCGGAGCTTCGGGCGCTCGGGGGTGTGGGACCAGGTCGAGTGCGCGAGGTGGAAGACGTCGGCGAAGAGGTCGCGCAGCACCTCGGGGGTCGCCCCGCGATCGAAGTCGAGGACCAGCGCCGAGAGGTGCACGACGTTTTCGTCTTCGCGCCGGGCGCCGGGGGCGAAGAGGGCCGGGGCCCACAGGCGCAGGTCCTGCTTGGCCTCGCGGCGGATCTCGCGCTCGAGATCGGCCAGGGCCTCCGCGGCGCGCTCGCCGGGATCGGCGCTGTCGGCATGCCGGCCGAGGTGGCGCTCGAAGCGCTTGGCCATCGGGCCGATCGCGCTCTGGCCGCGTATGAACGCGTCACGCGCGTGGCGGGCACGCTCGAGGTCACGCTCCTCGCGGCGCGCGAGCTCGAGCTTGAGCTGGAAGCGCGTGAGCGCCTGGCCGAGCTCATCGAGCGTCAGCGCGTCGGCCGCGGGGTGCACATCGAAGACGCGACCGAAGCTCACGACCGAGAAGAGCTGTCGTGACACCATCGCCGCTCGTCCTCAGCCGAGGAAGTAGAGCGCCGCGAAGACCTTGGGATCGACCAGCACACCGCTCCGTTGGCGCTCGGCGAGCCACCCGGCGATCACCGCGCGGCCGACGTGGTGGACCTCGATGTCCTCGGTGTGATCGCCGCCGCCATCGTCGATACGCGTGAGATCGTGCGCGCGGAAGAAGGTGACGACCTCGCTGGTCAGGCCGGCGGAGACCGGCCCGGCGGTGAGCTCCTCGATGCGGCCGGCCCGATAGCCGGTCTCCTCCTCGAGCTCGCGCGCGGCCGCTCGCGCCAGCGCCTCGTGCTCGTGGCCGGCGATGTCGCCCGCCAGTCCGGCCGGCAGCTCGATGACGCGCGCGCCGACCGGCGGGCGGAACTGCTCGACCAGGATGAGCTCGTCCTCGGGGGTCAGCGCGACGACGATCACCACGCCGCTCGTGTTCTTGCGCCGCACGTACTCCCACTGGCCCCGCCGAACGGCCTGGAGGAAACGGCCTTCGAGCAGGATCTCCTCCGCGGGAGCCGACGCGTCGTCGAAAACGATCATGGCGAGGACATCGTCCGCGCGGTGCCTGGTGTCAACAAAGCACGCGCCGCAAATCGTAAGAATCACTACATCATTATCATTGTCACCGGCGCGCGCCGGCAAAACTGGACAGCTCGGCGCCGCGCTGGGGATGATGCCGCCGATGTGGACCCTCGCCCTGCAGCTCGCGCTCTTCGCCGCGCCCGAAGAAGCCGTCCCCACGGTCGCGCACTGGGAGCTCGACGGCACCCTCGCGAGCGCGGTCGGCGGCGAGGCGCTCACCGTCGCCCCGCCCGAGAGCGCGCGCTTCGAGCGGGTCACCTTCGATGGCACCGAGACCGAGGTCCTGCGCGTCGAGCCCGGTGGGCGCGTGCACGTGCCGATCGCCTTCACGCTGCGCGGGCCCGGCTACGAGGGACGCTGGACGGTGGTGATGGACGTGATGATCGGCGAGCCGCCGTCGGCGCGCGCCGGCGCGCGCAGGAAGTCCAGGCCGCCCGCCTGGAAGACCGCGCCGCTCGTGCAGACCGACCCGTGGAACGACGACGGCGCAGAGCTCGTCGCCGACCGCGCGCGCGGGCTCGGCCTCGCCGGCGCACACGGCGGCGTCATCGACGCGGGCGTCTGGCACCGCGTCGCGATGGTCGTCGACGAAGCCGACAAGACCGTGAGCGCCTTCGTCGACGGCGTCATGGTGCGCCGCGTCAGGACCGAGATCGTCGACTCGCGTTGGGCGCTCGAGCCCGAGCTCCTCCTCTTCGCCGACGACGAGCGCCCGCACCCCGGCGTGCGCCTCGCCTCGCTGCAGGTGCGCACCGGGGCCATGCGCGAGAGCCACGTGCAGCACCTCGGCGCCGCGCGCGCCGCCGGCCTGCCGCGCCCCGAGGCGCCGCTTCTGGCGTGGTCCTCGCCACCGCCGGCCGCGCTCTCCCCCGGCCAGCCGTTCGTCACCCGCTTCCGCGTCTCGCCGCCCGCGGGCGAGGTCGAGCTCGTGCTCCGCGGCGCCGCGCCTGGACCCGGCGACGAGAGCGCGACCGAGATCATCCTCGGCCGGGTCGCCTGCGACGCCGGCCAGGTGCACGGCGCGCTGGCGCACGGCCTCACCCCTGGGCGCCAGCAGCTCGAGCTGCGCTGGGTCGCAGACCCGAGCCGCAAGGTCAGCGCCCCGATCGAGGTCCTGCCGATGTCGGACGGCGCCGATCCCGGCGACGTGGTCGGGCGCGAGCTCCTCCATAACGGTGGCTTCGACCAGGCGCAGCTCGGCCCCTGGGTCCTCACCGGCGACGCCGTCGTCGCATCGGCCGCCGGCGCCGAGGGCCTGGCCGTGTCCGGGCGCCGCGGCGACTACGCGCTGCGCCAGGTCGTCGCGCTGCCCGCCGCGGTCGGCGACGCCGGCTTCGCCGTCTCGGCCAGCGCGCGCGTCAGGCGCAAGGATGGCCGCGGCCGCTTCGGCGATCGCGGCACCCTCCTCGTGCGCTTCCTCGGTGCGGACGGCGCCTCGCTCGCGTCGCTGCGCTCGCTCTCGGTCGATGGCGCCGAGTGGCACGAGCTCGCTGCGCGCGGCCCGCTCCCGCCCGGGGCCCGCCAGCTCGAGGTCACCTTCAACGCGCTCGAGCGCGAAGGCGGCAAGAACGAGGTCGCCCTCGACCGCATCTCGCTCGCGCTCGCGCCGATCGAGACCGGCCCGGTGCGCCTGTCGAAGCTGCCCGTGCTCATGCCCGGCCAGGGGCTCGACGAGCTCGTGCTCGTCTTCGAGACCGACCGCGCCAACGTCGCTCCGCTCGTCGTCTGGGGCCCGCAAGATCCCGCCGATGGCCCCTCGCGCGCGCTCTCCACGCTCGAGTCGACCAGCATCGACAAGCGCCACCAGGTGCACCGCGCCGTGCTCGGACCGCTCGCGCGCGGCGTCCGCTACGCCTATCGCATCGAGCTCGCCGGCGAGGCCTCGCCGACCTGGCGTTTCCGCGCGCCGGCGCCCGACACCGAGCCGCTCACCATCGCCTGGCTCGCCGACAACCAACACGGCTGGAGCACCTTCCGCCAGGTGATCCCGCTGCTCGCCGGCGCCGCGCCCGACCTCGTCATCATGCCGGGCGACATCGTGCAGCGCGGCCACGAGCTGCGCGAGTGGCAGACCGAGTGGTTCTCGCCGCTGTCGCTCGACGGCTTCGCGCAGTCGACGCCGATCGCCGTCGCGCGCGGCAATCACGACGGCGACGGCGCGCTGGCGCACGCCTACGTGCCGCTGCCCGGCAATGGCCACTGGTACGCCTTTACGCGCGCGGGCGTGCGCTTCATCGTGCTCGACAGCGAGGCCGACGCCCGCCGCGTGCCGGAGCAGACGAGCTGGCTCGAGGCCGAGCTCGCCGGGGCCGACGCGCGCCAGGCGCCGCTGCGCGTCGTCACCTTCCACAAGGCGCCGTTCACCAACCGCTGGGACTCGCCGCGCTCGCGCTACGACGGCGAGAAGTGGGTGCGCGACGCGTGGGTGCCGGTCTTCGAGCGCGGCGGCGTCGACCTCGTCATCGCCGGCCACGCCCACACCTATCAAAGGATGGATCGCAACGGCGTGCGCTACCTCGTCGTCGGCGGCGCGGGTGGTCGACTCGATCGACACGTCACCGGTCGTTGGCCGATGGATCGCGATCACGTCGGCCATCACTACGCGCTGATGCGCGTCGAGCGCGACGCCGCCGCGACGCGGATCACGTGGATCGCCAAGGACTTCCAAGGCAACGTCATCGATCGTTGGGAGCTCGCGTCCCGCGCGCGCGCCGAGCGCTGAGGGTTGACAGCGGAGGACGGCGCGGGTACGCGCTGATGCCTTCCCCTGCTCGACCACGGAGGCGATCATGATGCAGAAGACGACAGTTCGAACGGAGTCCCTGGTCCGATCGAGCCTCGGGGCTCTGGCCATCACGCTGGCGCTGTCCGCGCTCGCCGCCTGCTCGCCGTCCTATCCGAACTGCGACGACGACGGGCACTGCACCTCGCACAACGAGGTCTGCGTCGACGGACGCTGCCGCCAGTGCCGCGACGACTCGCAGTGCACGCGCCTCGACATCTGCATGACCTGCCAGGCCAACGAGTGCGTGCGCAAGCCGGGCTGCTGCAAGTCCGACGTCGACTGCCCCGAGGGCCGCTGCAAGGACAACGTCTGCGGCCCCGAGTGCACGCTGAACTCCGACTGCCCCGACGGCGAGCGCTGCAAGAACGGGCGCTGCGGCATCGACACCGGCTGCACCTCGGACGCCCAGTGCCCGAACGGCCTCAAGTGCAAGAACGGCGAGTGCACGACCGCGTGCTCGCTCCAGGTGGTCTACTTCGACTTCGACGAGTACGCGATCCGCCTCGACCAGGAGTCCGTCGTGCACGGCAACGCCGAGTGCCTGAAGTCCTCTTCGCAGACCGCGGTCCTCGTCGAGGGCCACACCGACGAGCGCGGCTCGGACGAATACAACCTCACGCTGGGTGAGCGCCGCGCCAGGAGCGTCGCCAACCAGTACACGCTCCTCGGCGTCAAGGGCGTCGGCCGGGTCGTCTCCTACGGTGAGGAGAAGCCGGCCTGCAGCGGCGAGAACGAGAGCTGCTGGCGTCAGAACCGGCGCGCCGAGACCAAGGTCCGCTGACCCGTCCCGGATGCTTCCAAGAGGAGCTTCTTGACCGAAGGCCTGCCAAAGCGTTAGGCGCCCTGGCCATGGGTGATCTCTTCGACAAGGTCTCGGGTCCGATCGACTTCCCCGCCGACGAGAAGAAGGTGCTCGCCTTCTGGAAGGAGGCCGACATCTTCGGGAAGTCGCTCGCCAAGGGGGCCGGCCGTCCGACCTTCGTCTTCTACGAGGGCCCGCCGACCGCCAACGGCACGCCGCACAACGGCCACGTGCTCACGCGCGTCATCAAGGATCTCCTGCCGCGCTACAAGACGATGCGTGGCTTCAACGTGCCGCGCAAGGCGGGCTGGGACACGCACGGCCTGCCGGTCGAGGTCGAGGTCGAAAAGGAGCTCGGGATCCACGGCAAGGAGGCCATCGAAGCCTACGGCGTCGAGGCCTTCACCAAGAAGTGCATCACCTCGGTCTTCCGCTACACCGACGCCTGGGAGCAGCTGACCGAGCGCATCGGCTTCTGGGTGGACATGCCCGACGCCTACGTGACCTATCACCAGAGCTACGTCGAGTCGGTGTGGTGGGCGCTGGCGACCCTCTACCAGAAGGGCCTGCTCTACCGCGGCCACAAGGTCGTGTGGTGGTGGCCGCAGGGCGGCACGGCACTGTCCGCCGGCGAGGTCGGCCTCGGCTACAAGACCGTCGACGACCCGTCGATCATCGTGCGCTTCCCCTTCGCCGACACCCCTCGGACCGCGTTCCTCGCCTGGACGACGACGCCCTGGACGCTGCCGTCGAACTGCGCGCTCGCGGTGCACCCCGACGTGCGCTACGCCTTCGTCGAGGTCGCCGGCGACGACGGCGCGGAGACGCTGGTCGTCGCCGAGAGCCTGATCGGCGCGGTCTTCGACAAGATCGCGCACACCGTCACGCGCGTCGTCACCGGCGCCGAGCTCGTCGGCACGCGCTATGTGGCCCCCTTCGACTACGCCGCTCCCGAGGGCGGCAAGGCGCACGAGGTCATCGCGGCCACCTTCGTCACCACCGACAGCGGCTCGGGCCTCGTGCACATCGCGCCGGCCTTCGGCGTCGACGACTTCAACGTCGCCAAACAGAACGGCATCGGCTTCTTGAGCCTGGTCGGCCCCGACGGCCGCTTCGACGCGCGCGTCACCGACTTCGCCGGCCGCTTCTGCAAGGAGGCCGACCGCGACATCATCCGCCTGCTCAAGCGCCGCGGCCTCCTATTTAAGGAGGAGGTCTATCGCCACGACTACCCGTTCTGCTGGCGCGCCGACTCCGACCCCCTCATCCAGTACGCGCGCCCGGCGTGGTTCATCAAGACCACCTCGGTGACGGCGCAGGCGATCGCGAACAACCAGACGATCCGCTGGATCCCCGAGCACATCCGCGATGGACGCTTCGGCGACTGGCTCAAGAACAACGTCGACTGGGCGCTCTCGCGCGAGCGCTACTGGGGCACGCCGCTGCCGCTGTGGATCTGCGAGGCCTGCGGCCACACGCACGCCGTCGACTCGGCCGCCGCGATCGAGCGCCGCGCGCCGACCGCCTTTGCCGCGTTCGACGCAGCCAAGGCGGCCGACCCCGAGCTCTCCGATCACCTCAAGGTGCACAAGCCCTGGATCGACGAGGTCGTCTTCCCGTGTGACGCCTGCGGCGGGACCGCGCGCCGCGTGCCCGAGGTGATCGACTGCTGGTTCGACTCGGGCTGCATGCCGTTTGCGCAGTGGGGCTACCCGCACCGCGGTCACGAGCGCTTCGCCGAAGCCTTCCCCGCGGACTTCATCAGCGAGGCCGTCGACCAGACGCGCGGCTGGTTCTACTCGCTCTTGATGATCTCGACCCTGCTCTTCGATCGGAGCCCCTTCAAGTCCTGCATCGTGCTCGGCCACGTCACCGATCGCCACGGCAAGAAGGAGTCGAAGTCCAAGGGCAACTACACCCCGCCCAACCAGATCCTCGACTCCGACGGCGCCGACGCGATGCGCTGGTATTTCTACGCGTCGAACCCGCCCTGGAACAACACCCGCTATTCACCGGAGAACGTGCGCCTCGGCCAGCAGGAGCTCCTGGTCAAGTTGCGCAACGTCTACTCGTTCTTCACGATCTACGCCGGGATCGACGGCTTCGATCCGCGCACCACGCCGCGCCGACCGGTCGCCGAGCGCGGTCTCCTCGATCGCTGGATGACGAGCGAGCTGCACCTCGCCATCGCCGAGGTCACGCGCGCCATGGACGACATGGCGATCTACGAGGCGGCCCAGCGGCTCATCCGCCTGACCGACGCGCTCTCGAACTGGTACGTGCGCCGCTCGCGCGACCGCTTCTGGGCCAGCGCCGAGAGCACCGCCGCCAGCGACAAGTGGGACGCCTACCACACCCTCTACGAGGTGCTCGTCGCGATGACGCACCTCGTCGCGCCCTTCACCCCGTTCATCGCCGAGACGATCTACCAGAACCTCGTGCGGCGGGTCTTCGCCGACGCGCCCGAGAGCGTGCATCTGTCGGACTGGCCGACGGCCGACGCCGCGCTCGTCGACGAGGCGCTCTCGACCGAGATGCAGGTCGTGCGCGACGTGGTGGCGCTCGGCCTGCAGGCGCGCAACGCCAACAAGCTCAAGGTGCGCCAGCCGCTGGCCGCGGTCGAGGTGATCCTCGGTCGCCCGCAGCTCGCCGAGCGCGTCGAGCGCTACCGCGATCTGCTCGCCGACGAGCTCAACGCCAAGGCGATCGTTCTGACCCAGGACGCGCACCACGTGCGCTTCTCGCTCAAGCCCGACTTCCGCAAGCTCGGCCCGGTCTTCGGCCCACGCGTGCAGCTCGTCAAGAAGGCGCTCGAGTCGGTCGACGCCAAGGCCGCGCGCGCCCAGCTCGCCAACGACGGCCGCCTCGACGTCGCGCTCGGCGACGGCACCCAGGCGACCCTCGACGCCGAGACCATCGCGGTCAGCGTCACCGCGGAGGCCGGCTGGGTCGCCGCGGCCGGCCCGGTCGGCGTGGTGATCCTCGACGCCACGCTCACGCCCGAGCTCGTCGCCGAAGGCCGCGCGCGCGAGGTGCTCTCGCGCATCCAGGGCTGGCGCAAGGACCAGAACCTCGACTACGTCGCGCGCATCAAGGTCGGCCTCGAGGGCGACCCCGAGCTCATCGCCGCGTGCACGCACCACGCGCCCTTCCTCGCCGCCGAGTCGCTCGCCGTCGAGGTCGCGCTCGGCCGCGCGGTCGAAGGCGAGACGCGCGAGACCGAGATCGACGGGCTGCCGCTCCGCCTCACCCTGGCACCGGCCAGGTGACTGCTGTCAAACGGCTGCACCGGGCGTCTCCTTCGTCGGTCGGTCGGTCGCTTGTGCGCCGTACGTCAAGTACGGCTCCGCGCTCCCTTCCCTCCCTCCTCGGATCCGCTCCGGTTCGCTCGTTCGACACCAGTCACCTTGGGCTTTGCGGGCCCGGTCGATTCTGTTAGCGTCCCCCCCTCGACCCGCCCCGGGCTGCCCGGGGCACCCTCGAAGGTGTTGCATGATCAAGCACTTCCGTTCGAAGATCGCCCTCCTGACGCTCGCCTCGTTCTTCGGCGCCGCGCTGAGCGGCTGCTTCAACACCTACCAGGTCTCGCAAGAGGAGTTCGCGCGCCTCCAGGTCTCCGAGGAGATCCCGCTCGCGGTCACCTCGAAGGGCGGCGAGAAGGTCCTGGTCGACCGCGACACCAACATCTTCGTGCGCTCGGTCGGCGGTCGCCGCTATCCGGTCACGCCCTTCAACTTCAAGATGACCCAGAGCCAGCTCGTCGCCTCCGATCGCGACACGCTGCTCGCGCTCGGCGAGATCGACAAGTACGAGGTCGACCTCTTCTCCGACACCCAGACGATCCTGCTCATCACCGCCGGCGTCGCCGCGGTCACCGCGCTCATCGTCGTGACCGCGCTCACCGCCGGCTCGAAGTCCTTCGCCGAGGAATGATCGGCACGCGAGCGGATGAGGCCGGCGCCGCGGTCGGTTTGAAGTCCGGTGAGGACTGAGACGACCGGGCTCCTGCCGTCGCGCGGCGGGCGCACACGTGACGGCGCCCGCGCCGTGCCGGGCCACCGACGTTGGTTCATCGCGCTCGCCATCCTGTCGGGGCTGCTCGGGATCGCCGCCGGCGCCTTCGCCGGCTTGCCGGGGCTCGTCGAGCGCGCTGGTCTGCGCGCGCTCAATCGCCTCGAGGAGCGCCTCGGCCTGAGGCTCGACGCCGCGAAGGTCGAGTGGAGCTATGGCGGCCACGTGCACGCCGAGGAGGTCGTCATCCGCCCGCGCGCGAGCGACGGCGACGTGCTCGCGACGATCGGCACGCTCGAGATCGACAGCGAGGTCGACGCCTGGGAGCGCCGCGTGCGCATCCTGCGCGTCGCGCTGAGCACGCCGGTCCTGAAGGTGACGCGCGCGGCCGACGGCTCGAGCAACCTCGATCCGATCCTCACCGCCCTGGCGCGGATCGGCCAGGGCGCGGGCGGCGCCGCCCCGGCCGGCCTCACCCTCGAGCCCGAGCTCCCGATCGTCGTGGTCGACGGCCTCACGCTCGCCTTCGACGCCGCGCTGCCGCCCCTGCCGCTCGGCCTCACCCTGCCGACCCAGGCGACCTTCGAGGGCGGCCGGCTCACCGTGCGCCCGACCGGCCCGTCGCCCGACGGGCGCCTGACGAGCACGCCGCTCTCGCTCGAGGGATCGTTTTCGTCGACCTCGCTCGATCCCGGCCACGGGCTCGGCCTGTCGATCGCCGGCACGCTCGGCGCGCCGCCGACCCGGCTCGCGCTCGAGCCGGCGCGCCCGGTGCGCTTCTGGCTCCAGGATCGCGTGGTCGGTGTCGGCGGGATCGCGCTCGGCGATCGCGGCGTCGAGCTCGGCCCGCTGCAGCTCTCGGTGCCGATCGACCGCGACGGCGGCACGCGTGAGGTCGCCGCCGCCGCCTCATGTGATGCGCTCGTGCTCGTCGCCCCGCCGCGCGAGCTCGCCGCGCGCCTCGCCGGCGCACTCTCCACGCTCACGGGCGAGTCCACGACGCGCGCGCGCCTCCTGGCCGTGCTCGGCGCGATCGACGAGGTCGAGCTCGTGCGCCCGATCGTCTCGCTCACGCTCGATGCCGAGGGTCGGCACGGCTACGAGGATCTGCTCGCGGCCGAGGCACCGCCGCCCGAGGGGACCACGGGCGATCCCGCGGGCGCCGAGGTCGCCGCCGACCCGGCTCTGCGCGAGCCGAATAAGGCGAAAAAGGCTAATGGTGACAGCGCCTTGTCCGATCGCATCGCCCGCCCGCTCGCCGCCCTCGAGCGCCTCGTGCGCCAGCGCGTCGCATCGCTCTCGTCGCTCGTGTCGCTCGCGTCGTCGCTGCCGCTCTCACGCCTCACCTTGCGCGACGGTGAGCTCATCCTCGGGCTCCCGGGCGCCCAGCTCACCGCCTCGGCGATCGGGCTCGAGGCCTCGACCTCCTCCGAGGCCCGCAAGCTGGCGCTCACCGTCGGCCGCATCGAGACCGGGGAGCCCGCCGGCGCCGCGCGACCGACGCTCGAGCTCGCGGTGAAGCAGGCCGGCGATCGGCTCGAGGTCGAGCTCGGGGCGCGTGACCTGCCGCTGTCGCTCGTGTCCGAGCGCGTGCTCGACGGCGGACCCGCCTCCACCGACGAGGGCGCGAGCCAGGCGCCGCTCGTCGCGCCGCGCGGCACGCTCACGCGCCTGGCGCTCGCCTTCGACGGCGACCTCGCCGCGAAGACCTGGGAGCTCTCCGGTCACGCGAGCCTCGCCGGCGCCACGCTGCATCACGCGGCGGTCGCCGCCGCGCCGCTGACCGACGTCGCGCTCGAGGTGCAGGGCACGCTCACCTGGCGCGCGGACGAGGAGCGCCTCTCGCTCAGCGACGGCCTCGTCGGCTCGCGCGGGGTGCAGCTCGCGGCGACCTTCGACATCGCCGACGCGCTGCGCCGACCGAAGATCCATCTCGCGCTCGATCTGCCCGAGACGCCGGTGCAGCGCATCGTCGAGGCGCTGCCCACCGGTTTTGCGCCGCTCCTCACCGGCCTGCGCATGGACGGTGTCCTCGCCTGGCAGGTCGGCGTCGATCTCGACACCACCCGCCCGCGCGAGATCCGGATCGACTCGCGCCCGGTCGCGCGCAACCTGCGCGTGCTCACCCTCGGCGACGCGCTCGACCTCGCGACGCTGCGCGGCTCGCACAGCTACGCCATCCGGCTCGCCGACGGCACACCCGGCCAGCGCCTGGTCGGCCCGATGACCGGCTCATGGGTGCCGCTGTCGGAGATCACGCCGTACCTGCCGCTCGCGCTCACGACCACCGAGGACGGCACCTTCCACTCCAACGACGGGATCTCGCCCAACGCGATGAAGGAGTCGATCGCGACCAACCTCGAGCGCGGCGGCTTCGTGCGCGGCGGATCGACCCTGACCCAGCAGCTCGTCAAGAACCTCTTCCTCGGCGGCGACAAGACCATCGCGCGCAAGCTCCAGGAGATCTTCATCGCCTGGCAGATGGCGCAGCAGCTCAGCAAGGACGAGGTGATGGCGCTCTACCTGAACACGATCGAGTTCGGCCCGGGGATCTACGGGATCGGGGACGCCGCCTGGCACTGGTTCGGCAAGCGCCCGATCGACCTCGACCTCACCGAGGCGATCTTCCTCGCGAGCATCATCCCCGGCCCGCGCCGCTACTACCAGTTCTTCGTGCAGGGCGCGGTCACGCCGCGCTGGCGGAGCTACCTCGAGCGCCTCCTCGAGGTCATGGTCGAGCGCGGCAAGATCACCCCGCAGGAGCTCGCCGCGGCGGCACCCTACGAGCCGCTCTTCCGCGGCGCCGGCGGCGGCTATCGCGACGAGCCGCCCGCCGACTTCGATCTCATCCCCGAGGGCGACGAGCTCGACACGCCATGAGCTCGCGCCGTTGACGGCGCGGTCGGGCGGCGCTATCGGCGCGGTGTGGCTCTCGCCGAAGAGGAGGCTCGCCCCATGTCCGACAACGCCCCGACGATCTTCTCTCGCATCATCGCGCGCGAGATCCCGGCCACCATCGTGTACGAAGACGAGCAGGCGCTCGCCTTCAAGGACATCCACCCGGCGGCGCCGTTTCACGTGTTGGTGATCCCCAAGCGCCCGCTCGCCAGCATCGAGGCGATGAGCCCCGAGGACGCGGCGCTCTTCGGCCACCTCGTGTGGGTCTGCAAGAAGGTCGCGAACGACGCCGGCCACAGCGCCTATCGCGTCGTCGCCAACGCCGGCGCCGAGGTCGGGCAGACCGTCTTCCACCATCACTTCCACGTGCTGGCCGGGCGCTCGTTCAAGTGGCCGCCGGGCTGACGCTCGGGCGTCGCGTCGCGCGGTGACGCCTCGACACCCGGCCCGGTCTGGCGACCGCCTCGCGCGCCTCGCTCACGCAGGATGCGTTCCACGCGCGGCCGTGTTAGGAGCGGGCGCTGCCCAACGCGCAAGGAGGCGCCTCTCATGTCCGCAACCCCCGAGATCATCGCCGACGACGTCGTCGTCACCATCGACTACACACTCCGAAACTCGGGTGGCCAGGTGCTCGACAGCTCCTCGGGCGACGAGCCGCTGACCTATCTGCACGGTCACCAGAACATCGTGCCCGGGCTCGAGGCGGCGCTCACCGGCAAGCGCAAGGGCGACACCGTCAAGATCGCCGTGCCGCCCGAGGAGGGCTACGGGCCGCGCGATCCGGCCGGCGTGCGCGCGCTCTCCCGCGACACCTTCCCGCCCGAGGCCGACGTGCGTCCCGGCGTGCAGTTCGTCGCCGAGCTCGAGGACGGTGAGCACATCGCGTTGTGGATCGTCGGCGTCGACGACGAGCACGTGCACGTCGACATGAACCACCCGCTCGCGGGCGAGACCCTGCACTTCGAGGTCGAGGTGGTCGAGCTGCGCCAGGCCAACGCCAACGAGCTCACGCACGGCCACCCGCACGGGCGCGACGGCAGCGACGACCATCACCATCACCACCACTGAGGTGTAGGGCGCATGCTGGGCTGGGCCGCCGCGCTGGGGATCGCCGCCCTCGTCGCGGCACCCGAGCCGCGCTGGCTGCCGGGCCCGCCGCGCGCGATCGGCGGGCGCACCCTGGTCGACATCGGTGAGGACGGGCGCCTCGGCGTGCTCGTCGATGGGGTCGAGCTCGTCACCTGGGACCTCGAGAGCGGCAAGCGCAAGCTCACGGCGAAGCTCCCGAGGGAGCGCTGGCATGCGCTCGTCGTCGCGCCGCGCACCGACGGCGAGGCGGAGCGCGCGCTCATCCTGGCGTCGCGCCGCGTCCTGCTCGTGCACCTGCGCACCGGCAGGCTCATCGCGGACTGGCCGGTGGCGATGGCGCCGGCCGCGCCTGATGGGGTCCTGGCCCGCACGGTGGCCTGGTCGCAGCGCGGTGAGCGGGTGGCGCTCGCCGGCTGGGAGCTGCCGGACCTCGCGCTCGCGGGTGACGGCACGCCGGTCGTGTGGGTCGACGCCGAGACGGGCACGGTCGTGTCGCGGCTACGCTTGCCGGACAAGGCGGCGCTCCAGGGGATCGGCGCGCTCGCCGACGGGGCGCTCGCGCTCGGCACCCTGCGCCGGATCATCGTGCTCGGGCCGGGGCCGAGCGATGCGCGCACGATCGGCGTGGCGAGCCATGGGCTCGTCGGCGTGACGCGCGACGGGATCGTCGTCGTCGACAAGGCCGGCCGGGTCGCGGTGGTCGCGCCGGGCGCCGAGGCCGATCCGCGCGTCGTGCGCAGCGTCGGGGCGCCCGCCGCGCTGGCGCCGGGCGACGTGGCGATGGGGGCCGGCGGCCGCTTCGCGGTGGCGCGCGTGCGCGGCGCGGTCTTCGGGATCGATCTCGCGAGCGGCGTCGTGTCGACCCTGTCCGAGCTCGCGCTCGGGCGGCCGGCCGCCGCCCTGCCGAGCCTCGGTGGCCTCACGGTCGTCGGCCGGCGCGTCCTGCGCCTCGACCTCACGTCGCCGCCGGCGGCGTCGCTCCTGCTCGATCGCCTGTGTGTGCGCGGCGACTGCGAGCGCGGTGAGGGCACGCTGGTCGAGCTCGCGCGCGGGCGGCGCTACACCGGCAGCTTCCGCGGCGGCCGGCCGGAGGGACAGGGCAGCCTCACCTACGAGGACGGCGCGATCTTCACCGGCTCCTTCGCGCGCGGCGAGCCGCATGGCGCCGGCACGCTCATCACGCCGGCCGGGGACGAGCGCAGGGTCCTCGCCGTCGAGGGCGAGCTTTCGCCCGCGCCTTGAAGGCGCGCGATCGGACCCTATCCTCGAGCCGGCCCGACGCTCCCGCTGCCCGGAGGTTCGCATGCGTCCCGTGCTCGTCATCTCGGCGTCGCTCGTCCTGCTCTCGCCGCTCGGCTGCTCTTCGCGTGACGACGCGCACGCGACGCCCCCACCCGCGCCGAGCGAGCCGACCAAGCCCGGGGCCGACCTCGGCCCGAGGATCGACCACGAGGTGCGCCTGCTCGACGGCTCGGCGATGAAGCTCTCCGAGCTGCGCGGCCGCGCCCTCCTCATCGTCAACACCGCCAGCGCGTGCGGTTACACGCCGCAATACGAGGGCCTGCAGACGCTGCACGAGCGCTACCAGGACAAGGGCCTCGCGGTGCTCGCCTTCCCGTGCAACGACTTCGGCGGGCAGGAGCCGGGCGACGCCGCCACGATTCGTGACTACCTCGACCGGACCTTCAAGGTCTCGTTCCCGGTCTTCGAGAAGCAGCGCCTCAAGGGGGCCGACAAGTCGCCGCTGTGGAAGACGCTCAGCGAGGACCTGCCGGCGGGCCTCGCCGGGGAGATTAAATGGAACTTCACGAAGTTCCTGGTCAATCCCGAGGGCTACGTCGTCGCCCGGTTTCCGCCGGCGACCGACCCGCTCGCGCCCGAGGTCGTCAACGCGGTCGAGTCACACCTCCCGGCGCGGTAGAGCATCTGCCTGCGCGCCGAGCACAACGGGTTTCGTCGTTGACAGGCGACGGGGCATTGCATAGTTTGCGCGCCCCGACGGGACGACCCGAGAGAGAGGTTATGGAGACGACGATCCGCCAGCCAACCGACGCACCGCCGATGATGCCTCCGCAGCCGCGGCCGGAAAAGGGCGACTCGCGCCCGATGGAAGTCAAGGTCGAGGGCGACAACATCAATCGCGCGATCAACCAGCTCAAGCGCAAGATGGCCAATGAGGGCATCTACAAGGAGCTGAAGAAGCGTCGCTTCTACGAGAAGCCGTCGGAGCGCAAGAAGCGCAAGCAGCGCGAGGCGGAGCGGCGGGTGCGCAAGGCCCAGCGTCGCCAGGTCCCCGCGTAGAATCGCGAGCTCGGCGGCTCCGGCGCGCGTCCGCGGCGTCGGTCGGTCGCTCGCTTGTGCGGCGTACGTCAGTACGCCTCCGCGCTCGCTCCCTCCCTCCTTGCGGCCATCGCGCCTCGCTCGCCGAGCTCGCGATTCTACCCGCCCTCGTACTCCAGGCGGCTCCGGCGCGCGTCCGCGGCGTCGGTCGGTCGCTTGCTCATGCGGCGAAGCTCCAGCGTTCGGGAGAATGAGCGAGCCGCGATGGATGCCAGGAGCCGTGCCCCCGACGAGCGAGGCGTACACGGGTACTCCGCAGCGAGGAGGGGGCGCGGCGACGCCGCAGACGCGCGGCGAAGCCATTGTCCCGGACGCTGGTCGCCTCCGCGCTCGCTCCCTCCCTCTTGCGGCCATCGCGCCTCGCTCGCCGAGCTCGCGATTCTACCCGCCCTCGTACTCCAAGCGGCTCCGGCGCGCGTCCGCGGCGTCGTGCTCCGGGCGGCTCCGGCGCGCGTCCGCGGGGTCGGTCGCTCGATCGCTCAGGCGACGAACTTGGACTGGCCCTCGTCCCAGCGGCGGACCTCGACGTCACCGAGGCCCTCACGGCTGAGCTCGTAGACGTTGTAGCGGCCGACGTGCGCGGGATCGGCGCTGGCCCAGGTGGAGCTGCCGCTGCCGATGATCGTCACGCCGTCGCGCTCGAAGCGGTGGGCGACGTGGGTGTGGCCATGCAGGAGGACCGAGACGCCGGCGGCGGCCAGGCGTGTCACCAGGTCGTCGCGGTTGACGAGGCCGCGCGTCCTGTCCTTGGCGAAGCCGCGCAGGTGCAGGTTGTGGTGCACCAGCGCGACCACGCAGCGGCCGGACAGGAGGCCCTCGGCGGCGAGGGTGTCGAGGCGCTCGAGCTGGTCTCTCGAGATGTGGCCGCTGGCGATGAAGGGCACGCGCGCCACCGCGGATGAGAAGCCGAGCAGCGCGACCTCGCCGAGGTCCTTGAGCCAGGGGTAGTTCTGGGCGGGCTCGGTCGCGGGCCACATCCAGTCGCCGAAGAAGCGCTCGAAGCGGCGGTCGCGCTCGGCGCCGCGCGTGTAGACGTCGTGGTTGCCGGGGATCACCGAGAGCTTGGGCGCGAGCGGCTCGAGGATCTGGCGCGCGCGGGAGAACTCGCTCTCGAGCGCGAGGTTGGTGAGGTCACCGGTGATGACGACGTGGTCGATGCTGGCGTCGCCGGCGAGCTCGGCGACGGCGGCCTCAAGCAGGTGCGTCGGGTGGGCGCCGCGGCGGCGGCCCACCAGGTTGGCGACGCCGGTCAGGCGCTTGTTGAGGAAGCGCGTCCAGCGCACGCCCTCGAGGTCGAGCACGTGCACGTCGGAGAGGTGGGCCAGCCGCATCGGAGCTCAGGGGGTGATGGCGCGCCCGACGCGCGGCGGGGGCAGGGTGGGTGCCTGGGGCGCGAGCTCGGCCTCGGCGAGGCTCGCCTCGTCCTCGGTGGTCGCCTCGACGACGCCCTTCCAGCTCACGACGCCACGCGCGACGAAGTAGAGGCCGAAGAGGCTCTGTTGCAGGAGCTGCATGAGCCAGACCGCGAGCCCGAAGGCGATGACGCGCGGGGCCGCGTCCGAGAGGCCGTAGAGCGCGACCGGCAGGCAGAGGAAGTACCAGAAGCTGCCGACGTTGCCGGGGCTGTTGGGGATCATCATGCCGACGACGACGCAGGCCATCATCGCGTAGGCGCCGATCATGTCGATCGGCAGGTCGAAGGCCTGCAGCATGCACCAGACGCCGAGGCCGTTGAGCCCCCAGTAGACGACGGTGAGCGCGAGGAAGAGCGCGAAGTGGCGGCTCGAGGGCAGGCGGCGGAGCCCGCGCAGGAAGTCGTCGAGGATGCGCCCGATCCCCTTCGCGAGCCGCTTGGAGACGAGCCCGGCGGTCTTCTGCACGAAGGCGCGCGTGCGCTCGTGCTGCCAGCGCGCGCCGACGAGCAGGAGCGACGCCCCGCCGAAGACCGCCAGCGCGGCGAAGGCGCCGATCTCGAGGTTGCGCGCGGCGGCGCCCTCGCCGGGCAGGAGGAAGAGCGTGCAGAAGAGGAAGAGCGAGACGACGAGGCCGTCGATGACGCGCTCGACGACGACGGTGGCGAGGACCTCGCTCATGCGCACCGGCGTGTCCGACTGCGCGGTCGCGCGCTTGACGAGGTAGGGGCGCACGAGCTCACCCAGGCGCAGCGGGAAGAGGAACATCGCCATGAAGCCGACCGCGCCGATGCGGTTGTGCTCCTTGAGCGACAGGCGCGCGATCGGATCGAGCAGCGGCTTCCAGCGCACGACGCGCAGCACGTGGATGAGCACGAGGATCCCGAAGAACGGCAGGAACCAGAGGAGGTCGACCGACCAACCCTCGCCCGGCGCGCCGACGGTCAGGGTGCTCCCCTCGAGCGCGGTCGGCCCGACGAGGCGCTCGAGCGGCCAGTCCTTGGCGGAGAGCCACACGAAGAAGGCGCCGATGGCCAGTCCGAGGAAGGTCTTGAGGAGGTTCTTGCGCAAGTGCCGGAGTCCCTTGCCTGGGCCGATGGGACCGGGACCCTACCCAGCGGTCTCGACCCGAGTCAAGGAAGGGAAGTTCGCCGTGGCGAACGCGCTATCGCCCTTCGAGCTTGCGCTTGAGCACGGCCAGCGCGTCCTCGAGCTCGAGCTGGGTGAAGGCGCTGTCGGGAGCCTCGCCGCGGTCGATGCTGGCGGCGGTGCCCGGCGACATGAAGCGCGCGGCGGCGGCCCGGTCGGCGGCCGAGAGCGGCCCCGGGCTGGCGAAGCGCTCGCGCAGTCCCTTGATCTCGCGCTCCTCGCGCTCGAGCTGATCGATGATCTTGATGAGGCCCTCGACGCGCGGCACGGCCTTGTCGGCGAGCGCGTCCTGCGCCGCGGTGCGCGCGAGGCGCACGCGCTTCTGCCAGGTGTCGAGCCCGGCGCGCGCGCGAGAGAGGTTCCGCTCGATCGCATGCTGCTGCAGGATGATCTCCTTCAGGTAGGCGCGGCGGATCGCCAGCGGCAGATCCGCCGTCGCGCCCGCGCCGCCGGTCGCGCCGACCTCACCGCCGATGTCCTCGAGCTCGTCGTCGCCGCGGGCGGCCTGCACGACCTCGCCCGCCACGGCGGTCGGCTCGGGCCGGCCGGACTTGATCGCCGCCAGCACCGCCTGCACCGCGCCCGCGGTGCCCGACGGCTCGAGCGAGGACAGGCCCTCCTCGGCGCGCGCGCGGTAGGTGCCGCCGGGCAGGAGTCCCTCGACGTGCACCGCGATGGTGATCGGCACCTCGGACAGGAGCGCGCCGCGCTGCACGAGGAAGCGGTCGCCTTCGCCCAGACGCGACTCGGCCGCGACATAGAGGATCGGCACGCGCGCGGCGACCGCGGCCGCGGCCTCGGCGGGCGAGGGGAAGCCGACCAGCAGCGACGAGCCGCGGATCCAGGCTTCGATCTCGGCGTCGCTCTTCGGGCGCTTGCCGCGAAGCCCGTAGGTGCCCGCGCGCGCGCGCACGAGCTCGTCGACGCCCGGCCGCTGCGACGGCAGGAAGAGGAGCGAGAAGCGCTCGGGCTTGGCGAGCGAGAGCTGGAAGAGCAGCGGATCGACGTCGCCGGGATCGAGGCGCGCAAAGGAGATCGTGACCTGCGGCAGCGACTCGCCGAGGTGCTTTTCCGCCGTCTCGGCGCCGGCGGTCACCGGCCCGCCGATGAAGGTGCGCGCACGCCCCTCGCGCACGCGCGGCACATCCGTCCCGAGCGCCGGGTGCGCGACGACGAGCGCGTCGAGCTCGACCGCCTTCCACTCGGGATCGAGGTGGTAGTCGGTGTCGCAGCCGACGCGGATCGCCTTGGGGAAGACGCGGTCGACGTAGCCGAAGGCGGCCCTGGCGGCCTCGGGATCGGTCGCGAGCACCGCGTCGACCTCACCCTCCACCGCGCGGAGCTGCGAAACGATCCACGGCTCGGCGACCTGGTCGGGGTTGCCGCGCAAGCCGCGCACCAGATCCTTGGCGAAGCTCGAGATCCCGCGCTTGAGCTCGGTCAGGGTCGGCACCGACTCGGCCGGCGGCTCCGTGCGAGGCAGGGCCAGCGGCACGACCTCGTGACCGCTCTCGCGCAGCGCGTGCACGAGGCGCGCGAAGCCGCGCGTGAGCGGCACGCCGGCCTCCGTCAGCGCGAGCACGCGGCGGCGCACCGGCGCGGGCAGGGCGAGCACGGGCGCGCTCCCGGCGTCGGTCTTCGGGGTCGCATCGGGCGTCGTCGTCATGGCCTTGCTCCTTGTCGCGCGCGACTCTACGCGGACGACCGGCAGCCGGGCAAGCCCGTCACCGCATGGGGCGACCGGGCAGAGCGCGCCCGCGCGCGAGCGAGCGCACGCACCTCCTTGTCGCGCGTCGGATCGAGGGCGACGAGCGCCTCGAGCGCGGCCTGGTAGCGCGCGTGCTCGCCGGCGCGGCGCGCGGCGGTGACCGCGACCTCGAGGAGGGATGCGCGTTCGTCCGCGTCCGCCAGCGGCGGCGTCGACTCGAGCACGCGCAGCGCCTCCTGATAAGCCTTCTTGCGCAGGTAGAGGCGCGCCAGGTTGAGCGCGACCCGGCTCGGCCGGCCGGCGTCGGCGCGCGGTTCGGCCTCGTACGCGACGAGGCCCGCGAGCGTGACCATCGAGAGCACGTCGAGGCGGTTGTGCCGCGCGATCCCGACGAGCGGGCGCGGGTCCGCCTCCTTGAGCCAGGAGAACCAGCAGGTCGGCGCGAGCGCGCCTGGCATGTCGTCCTCGCGCACGAGCCCGAGCACGCGCCGTTCGAGCGTCTGCAGGCGCACGTCCGACCAGAGCCCCTTGTAGATCCCGCGCGAGACGTGCAGCAGATCGAGATGTGGGCGCAGCTTGAGCTCGCACTCACGGCGCGAGCACATGCGGTGCATCACCATGCGGTTGTGCAGCACGCTGAGATCGAAGCTCTTGCCGTTGAACGAGACGAGGAAGTCGAAGCTCTCGACCGCCTCCCAGGTGAGCTCGAGCAGCGCGGCCTCCTCGTCGTGATCGCGCAGCAGCACCTGCTCGAGCACGAGCTCGTCGCCCTCGAAGTAGCCCATGCCGATGAGGAACGCGAGCGTGCCCGAGCCGTGCTCGAGGCCGGTCGCCTCGATGTCGAGGAAGAGCGCGCGCCTCACGTCGAAGCCCGTCAGGCGCGGGTCGCCGGTAAGCCGCTCGAGGTGGGTGAAGTCGGCCTCGAGCGCGCGCGAGAACGCGACGAGCCCGTGACGCGCGTGGGTGGGCGCGCGCTCCTCGATGAGCCAGGTCGTGCCGTGGCTCGTGCTCGTCGCTCGTCCCGGCAGCGCCTCGGCGAGGCTCGGCGGGGCCTCGGCGGTGATGGTCCGCGGCGTGATCACGTCGCGCGCGTGCCGATGCGTGACGCGATCGAGCGCGTCGCGGAGCGAGGCGCGCGTCTCGACGGCGGCGAAGCCGGCGCGCCCCGGGGCCGTCGTCGCAGATGCAGGCGCCGCGGAAAAGCGCGCGAGCTTTTCGCCGAGCCGCATCACGCCGCCGCCGCCGGCGCGACGAGACCCCCGGCGAGGAGCTCGAGCACCCGCGCCGCCGCCTGGCGCAGCGCCCCGCCGTAGCGTGGCAGCGGGCCCGCGCAGCTCGGGCAGCCCGCCTCGCAGCGACAGCTCGCGACGAGCTCGCGCGCGCCAGCGACGATCTCGCCGAAGCGCGCGAAGACCTCGGGCGCGAGCCCGACGCCGCCCGGCAGCGCGTCGTAGAGGAAGACCGTCGGGTCGAAGTCGCGCGCGCCGCCCGGCAGGTGGCGGGCCGCGTGGGTCTCGCCGGTGCGATCGCCGACGGCGCGCTCGAGGTCGCGCTCGTGGCACATCAAGAGCGCGCACGCGACGATCCTGAGCGCGTGCGCCACCACCTCGAGCGCGTCGATCACCGTGTCGCGGTCCCAGGGCAGCGCCTCCATCACCGGGCGCGGCAGGTCGAACCAGCAGGCGGTCGTGTGCATCTCCAGCTCGGGCAGGTGGATCTCGCCGTAGCCGATCACCTCGTTGGTGTAGAAGCGGATCTTCTTGAAGCCGACGAACTTGCGCGTGACGAGCACCTCGCCCGCGAGCACGACGAACGGCGTGGCCACGCGTGAATCGTCCTCCTGCAGCGTGCTCACGCGCGTATAGGTCATCGCCGTCGTGTAGTAGTCGGGCTTGACCGCGCGCACGAAGGCCTTGTGATCGTCGTAGTCGAGGCGCTCGACCTGATAGTGCTTCGCGTCGACGTGATAGATCGCCCACTGGTGCAGCGTCGTGTGGGTGCTGCGGAAGTCGACCTCGGCCAGGATCTTGTCGCTGTCGAGGTCGATGACGACGAAGTTCTGCTCGGGCACGCCGCGCAGGTTCACGTGGTTGGCCGGGAAGCTGCGGTCGCTCCAGTGCCAGCGCTCGCCGCCCTTGTGCAGCACGCGATGCGTCTCGAGGTGGTCGAGCACCTCCGTCGTCTCGTCCCGATCGAGCACGGAGAACGCCTCGCCGGCCTCGAACGGGATCTCGAAGGCCGCGCACTTGGTGTGGTCGACGAGCACGAAGAGGTTCTTCGGGTTGATGCGCGCCGTCTCGACGACGCCCTCGGCCAGCCGCTCGGGCCGCTGCACGAGGTACTGGTCGAGCGCGCCCGAGCCCGCGACGAACAAGGTCAGCGAGCGTCCGGAGCGCCGCCCCGCGCGCCCGGCCTGCTGGCGGAAGCTGGCGATCGAGCCCGGGTAGCCGGCGATCACCGCGGCCTCGAGGCTGCCGATGTCGATCCCCATCTCGAGCGCGTTGGTCGCGACCACGCAGCGGACCGATCCCGCGCGCAGGCCGCGCTCGATGCGCCGCCGGTGCAACGGCAGGTAGCCGCCGCGATAGCCCTGCACGATCTCGGGGTCGCGGTGGTCTCTGGCGAGGCCTTCGCGCAGGTACTTCAGCACGAGCTCGACGTGCAGGCGGCTGCCGCAGAAGACGATGGTCGAGACGCCGGCCGTCACCAGCGCCTTGGCGGCCTGCACCGTGCCCTGCACCACACCCTGGCGGATCTGCAGCTGCCGGTTCACGACCGGCGGGTTGTAGGTCACGAGGTGGTGCTCGCCGGTCGGGCTGCCCGCCTCGGCGACCAGGGTGAAGGGCTTGCCGACCAGGCGCTCGGCCAGCTCGACCGGGTTGGCGATCGTCGCCGAGCAGGCGATGAAGGTCGGGTCGCTGCCGTGAAAGCGCGCGATGCGCCGCAAGCGGCCGACGAGGTGCGCGACGTGGCTGCCGAAGACGCCGCGGTAGCTGTGCAGCTCGTCGATGATGACCCACTTCAGGTTCTCGAAGAGCTTGGTCCACTTGGTGTGCTGCGGCAGGATCGCCGCGTGCAGCATGTCCGGGTTGGTGATGACGATCTGGCCGTGGTCGCGCACCGCGCGCCGTGCGTCCTCGGGCGTGTCGCCGTCGAAGGTGTAGGTCTTGACCGGCGCGCCCGCCGCCTCGATGAGCTCGTAGAGCGCGGCGTACTGGTCTTGCGCCAGCGCCTTGGTCGGGAAGAGGTAGAGCGCGCGCGCGTCCGGCTCGCGTAGCGCGCGGTCGAGCACCGGCACGTTGAAGCAGATCGTCTTGCCCGACGCGGTCGGGGTCGCCAGGACGACGTCCTTTGCCGCGCGCGCCAGCGCGATCGCCCGGGCCTGGTGGGTGTAGGGCCTGTCGATCCCGCGCCGCGTGAGCGCGCGCCGGAGCTCGGGGTGCAGATCCTCGGGGAGCTCGGCGTAGCGCGCCTCGCTCGCCGGCTTGACGAAGTGCCCCGTCACCTCGCCCGCGAGCAGCTTGCCCGCCCTCAGCTCACCCAGCACATCGTCGAAGGTCGATCGCGAAAACAGCATGGAGCGGTTCTATGCCTGAACGCCCGATCACGCAAACACCCGTTCAGGCCCGCCCCGTGCCCGTGCCCGCGCCCGCGCCCATGCCCGGCGTGCGCTCACAAGTCCCCTCCTTGCATTTCATCCACCGAACCTGTACGTATGTTCAGTGTCAGTCTACGTCCCGCTCTGGGTCAAGAGCAACTTCTCCTTCCTCGAAGGCGCGAGCCACCCCGACGAGCTCGTCGAGGCCGCGGTCGAGCGCGCACTGCCGGCCATGGCGCTGACCGATCGCGACGGCGTGCACGGCGTCGTGCGCGCCCACGTCAAGGCGCGTGAGCTGGGCGCGAAGCTCGTCATCGGCGCCCAGCTCGACTTCGCCGACGCGCCCTCGCCGCTCTCGCCCGGCGCCTCGTCGGCCCGACCCACGCCCTTCGCGCTGGTCTACGCCTGCGATCGCCCGGGCTACGCCGAGCTCACGCGCCTCATCACGCGCGGCCGCCGCCGCGCCGAAAAGGGCGCCTCGATCCTCCACCGCGAGGACCTCCTCGACCTCGGCTCCGGTGTCCTCGTCGCGACCCCCGCGCTCGGCGACGACGCCCCCGACGCGCTCGTCGCACCGCACCTCGGCGCGCTGGTCGAGACCTTCGGCGACCGCCTCTACGGCCTCCTCGTCCGCCACCGCGAAGACGCCGACGCGCCGCGCGAAGCCCGCACCCGCGCGCGCGCCCGCCGCTTCGGGATCCCGCTCGTCGCCGTCAACGAGGTGCTCTATCACACCCCCGCCCGTCGCCCGCTCCAGGACGTCGTCACCTGCATCCGCCACGGCGTCACCCTGGCGACCGCCGGGCGCCTCCTGCGCCCCAACGCCGAGCACGACCTCAAGGCCGCGCGCGCCTTCTCGGCGCTCTTCGAGGACCAACCCGACGCCGTCGCCCGTACCCTCGAGCTCGCCCAGCGCTGCACCTTCCACCTCGGCCAGATCCGCTACCGCTACCCGTCGGAGGCGCTGCCCGACGGCACCACCTCGGCCGAGCACCTCCAAAACCTCACCTGGGAGGGCGCACACCAACGCTACGGCGCGCGCGTGCCCCCGGCGGTCGCCGCCCAGCTCGAGCGCGAGCTCGCGCTCATCGACGAGCTCGACTACTGCGGCTACTTCCTCACGATGCACGAGATCGTGCGCTTCTGCCGCGAGCGCGAGATCCTCTGTCAGGGGCGCGGCTCGGCGGCGAACTCCGCGGTCTGTTTCTGCCTCGGCATCACCGCCGTCGACCCGGTGCGCATGGATCTGCTCTTCGAGCGCTTCCTCTCGCGCGAGCGCGCCGAGCCCCCCGACATCGACCTCGACATCATGCACGAGCGCCGCGAGGAGGTGATCCAGCACGTCTACGAGAAGTACGGTCGCGACCGCGCCGCGATGGTCGCCAACGTGATCCGCTACCGCGGGCGCTCGGCGCTGCGCGAGGTCGGCAAGGCCCTCGGCCTGCCCGAGACCGAGCTCGACCGCGTCGCCAGGCAGCTCGGCCACTTCGGCAACCTCGCCGAGGACGAGCTGCGCCTCGCCGGCCTCGACGACGCCATGGTCGCGAGCGGGCCCGGCTGGGCGCGCCTCGTCGACCTCGCCTCCGAGATCCAGGACTTCCCGCGCCACCTGTCGATCCACCCCGGCGGCTTTTTGCTCGGGCACGAGCCGGTGCACGACCTCGTGCCGATCGAGAACGCGGCGATGGAGGATCGCACCGTGATCCAATGGGACAAGTACGATGTCGAGGCGCTCGAGCTCTTCAAGGTCGATCTGCTCGGCCTCGGCGCGCTCGCCCACCTCGACCGCGCCTTCCGCCTGCTCGAGCAACACCGCGGACTCGCGCTCTCGATGGCGACCATCCCGCCCGACGACGTCGCGACCTTCGACATGTGCTCGCGCGGTGACACCGTCGGCGTCTTCCAGATCGAGAGCCGCGCGCAGATGTCGATGCTGCCGCGGTTGAGACCGCGCAACTTCTACGACCTCGTCATCGAGGTCTCGCTCGTGCGCCCCGGGCCGATCACCGGCGGCATGGTGCACCCCTACCTCCGGCGCCGCAACGGCGAGGAGGCGGTCGACTACCCGCACCCCTCGCTCGAACCGGTGCTCAAGAAGACGCTCGGCGTGCCGCTCTTCCAGGAGCAGGTGATGAAGCTCGCGGTGGTCGCCGCCGACTACACCCCGGGCGAGGCCGATCAGCTGCGGCGCGACATGGCGGCGTGGCGACGCTCGGGCGCCATCGAGAAGCACCGCGACAAGCTCGTCACGCGCATGGAGGAAAAGGGCATCGAGCGCGCCTTCGCCGAGAGGATCTTCAATCAGATCCGAGGATTTGGCGAGTACGGCTTCCCCGAGAGCCACGCCGCCAGCTTCGCGCTCGTCGCCTACGCCACCGCCTGGCTCAAGTGCCACTACCACGCCGAGTTCTCGTGCGCGCTCCTCAACGCGCTGCCGATGGGCTTCTACGCGCCCTCGACGATCGTCGAGGACGCGCGCCGCCACGCCGTCGAGGTGCGCCCGATCGACGTGCGCCACTCGCTCTGGGACTGCACGCTCGAGCCGCTCTCCGGTCCCGGCGATCGCTTCGCGATCCGCATGGGCCTGCGCTTCGTCAAGGGGCTCGCCCAGCGCGAAGGCGAGCGCGCCATCGCCGCGGTCGAGGCGGGGCAGGGCGGCGATCTCGCCTCCTTCGTCCGCTGGGCGCGCCTGTCGCTGCGCGCGCTGCGCCTCCTCGCCGAGGCCGGCGCCTTCGACGGCTACGCCACGCCCCACGCCGCGCCCCACGCCGCGGGCCAGACCGCGCGCCGCAGCGTGCTCTGGCAGCTCGAGGGCCTGGCGCGCACGATCGATCCGCTGCCGCTCGACGAGCAGGAGGCGCTGCCGCTCTTGCGTCCGCTCGGCGCCGCCGAGACGATCCACTGGGACTATCGCGCGAGCGAGCACTCGACGCGCGGCCACCCGCTCGGCCCGCTGCGCGCCGCGCTGACCCGTCAGGGGCTACCGAGCGCGGCTCAGGTGCAGGCCCTGGGCGTAAGCGTCGGCGCCGGCAAGCGCCGCCGCGCGGTGCGCTACGCCGGCGTGGTGATCTGCCGGCAGCGCCCGGCCACCGCCTCGGGCGTGCTCTTCATGACGCTCGAGGACGAGACCGGCTTCGTCAACGTCATCGTGTGGAAGGCGATCTTCGAGCGCTTTCACCTGCTCGCGCGCACCGCGTCGTTCCTCGGCGTGAGCGGCACGCTCGAAAACCAGGACGGCGTCGTCAACCTCGTCGCCGAGACCCTGTGGCTGCCCGAGGTCACGCTCGACGCGGCGCCCCGGTCCCACGACTTCCACTAAACAGGGACGCCTTGAGCCGGATCCAAGCGCGATGCGGCGTCACTTCGTCGGTCGCTTGTGCGGCGTACGTCAAGTACGCCTCCGCGCTCCCTCCTTCGTTCCTTGCCTCGCATCTTGCCTCCGACTCAATGCGTCCCTGTTTGATTGAGTCGTTCAATGAAAACTGCATCGAGCGATGGAGACGGGCGGCCACGAGGGCCGCCCCCATGGGGTCTCTCGGGGCTATCGTGCGCCCTCTTCCCAGGCGCGCTCCTGCAGCGCCTCCTCGCGCAAGCTCGCGAGCTCACCCCTGAGCGAACTCTCCACCTCCGCCTCGAGCGCGAGGTAGCTCCCGTCGTCGAGCGGCTTGAGCAACGCCGCGACGTCCGCCAGGTCCTGCAGGCGACCCGCCCGGAGCTTCAACGTGATGAGCCCGACGAGCCCGACGACGTCCCTTGCCTCCGCGCTCGCGCTCGCATCGAGCTCATCCGGGCGCGGGTAGGGCGGCCGCCCCGCTCGCGGCATCGCGTCACCCGCGATCAGGAGATCGATCGACGTGCCCGACGCGACGTGCCTGAGGCGCGTGCGCGACTCGCGCAAGAAACCGTGCGCGGCGCAGAGCGGCGCGAGCACCTCGTCGGCGCCGGCGGGCACGAGCACAACCAGGTCGCGCGTCGCACGCAGGTAGCCGTGGTGCACGACCGCGATCCCGCCCACCAGGCGATAGTCGAGCCCGCCCGCCGCGAGGAGCGCGCGCAGGGCGGGCAGGGCTTCATCGATCGCGGGGGCTCCCGGCGTCATGCTCTGCACGAACCTCCGAAGGTGATGGGCGGCGATGACGAGCGACACCTCTCCTTCCTATCATGACTCGCTCACGCCCCGTCGCGTCGGGCCGGGATCGCTTCGCGAAAGCCGACCGGCTGCCCGGCGAAGCGCCGCCGCATCACCTCGATCGCCTCGGGGCTCTCGTCGATCATCACGAAGCGGCGCCCGCTCTCGAGCGCCGCGGCGCCGCTGGTGCCGCTACCGGCGAAGGCGTCGAGCACGACCCCGCCGGGCGGGCACGACGAGCGCACGATGCGCCGCAGGATCCCGAGCGGCTTCTGGGTCGGGTAGCCGAGCTTCTCCTTGCCGGTCGGGCTGACGATCGTGTGCCACCAGGTGTCGGTCGGCAGCTTGCCGCGCGCGGCCTTCTCGGGGCCGACCAGGCCCGGCGCCAGGTACGGGATCCGGTCGACCTCGTCGGTGGAGAACCAGTAGCGCCGGGGGTCGCGCGCGTACCACAGGATGTTGTCGTGCTTGGCCGGCCAGCGCTTCGTCGTGCGCGCGCCGTAGTCGTAGGCCCAGATGATCTCGTTGAGGAAGCACGCGCGGCCGAAGATCCGATCGATCATCACCTTGCAGTAGTGCACCTCGCGATAGTCGACGTGGAAGTACAGGCTGCCCGTCGGCGCGAGCACGCGGTGGAGCTCGCGCACGCGCGGCTCGAGGAAGCCGAGGTAGTCGTCGAAGGAGTCGGCGAAGGCGCGCGAGCCGACGCGGGTCGTACGGTAGCGCTCGCCCTTGAAGCCGACGCGGTCGCCGTCCGCGTCCCGCGTCGTCGTCATTTGAACACGCCGCTGCTCGCGCCCGGTGTTGAACGGCGGATCGACGTAGATCAGATCGATCGCGCCGTCGGGGACGAGGGTGAGCACCTCGAGGTTGTCCCCGAGGTGCACGACCCCCGACTCGCCGGGGGCGAGGAGCCGCTCGGGCGTCACCTCTTCGGCTTGGTGCGGATCACCTGGTTCTCGACCGGCTTGCCGTCGATCTCGAGGATGTTGAACTCGACGCGACGGTTGCGGTCGCGGCCCTCCTGGGTCGCGTTGGTGTCGATCGGGAAGTCGAAGCCGTAGCCCTTGGCGATCATGCGGTTCTTCGCGATCCCCTTCTTGATCAGGTAGTTCATGATCGACTTGGCGCGCCGATCGGACAGCCCCGCATTGTAGGCGCGCGTACCGATGTTGTCGGTGTGGCCCTCGATGCGCACGAGGTTGACCTGCGGGTTGTCGCTGAGGATGCGCACGACCTCGTCGAGCAGCGGGTAGCTGCGCTCCTGGATCGTCGCCTTGTTGAAGTCGAAGTAGACCTTCTCGAGGATCTGGATGGTGGTCTCGGTGAGGACCGCCTTGGGCTTGATGTCGGGGCAGCCGTCCTCGTCCTCCCACTCGTTGACCGTCTCGGGCTCGTTTCGGCACTTGCCGAAGCCGATCTCGTCGAGGGCGCCGTCGACGATGTCGGCGACGCCGTCGTTGTCGTTGTCGGGATCGGGGCAGCCGTCGTCGTCCTGGAAGAGGTCCTTGTCCTCGGGGTCGTTCCTGCAGGCGCCGAAGCCGGTCGCGTCGACGGTGCCGTCGGCGACGTCGAGCACGCCGTCCTGGTCGTTGTCGGGATCGGGGCAGCCGTCCTCGTCCTGGAAGAGATCCTTGTCCTCGGGGTCGTTCCTGCAGGCGCCGTAGCCGGTCGAGTCGGGCGCGCCGTCGGCGACGTCGAGCACGCCGTCCTGGTCGTTGTCGACGTCGGGGCAGCCGTCCTCGTCCTCGAAGCCGTCCTTGTCCTCGGGCTCGAGCGGGCACTGGTCGACGTCGTCGAGGATCCCGTCGCCGTCCTTGTCGCGGCCGAGGTCGCGCGGGGTGTAGCCGACCGAGAGGAACGCGCGGAAGTCGGGCGAGCCGACGCCGTCGGACAGACCCGAGCCGGCGCCGATGTTGCCGACCCAGTCGTCGGCGAACCAGAACTGCACGCCGCCGAGCGCCTCCATCGGGTTGGTGCGCGAGGCGTCCTTGTCCGCGCCGACCGCGACCGAGCCGAAGACCGAGCCGATGAGCGCGAGGCGCTCGACCAGCGGGATCTCGAGGCCGAGGCCCCACTTGAGCACGTCGGTGTTCTGGAAGTTCAGGACCTGGCGCGTGCCGCGCGGCTGGAACGCGACGTTGGCCGCGACCGCGAAGCCGCCCTCGGTCGAGAAGTCGATCGCCAGGCGCGGCTCGATGCGCACGTGGCCCTCGGAGGCGTACGCGTCGCTGTCGCCGGTCGGCAGCGAGATCGGCAGCAGGAAGGCGAGACCGAAGCCGTCGAAGTCACGCGAGTCGAGGATGCGCAGCTTGGGCACGATGCGCAGGTCGGCGGTGGTGAAGGAGTTGATGTCGCCGAACTGTGGCGCGCCCGCGACGTCCTCGGCCGGGTCGCCGGTCGCCTGCGAGAGGATGAGCGGCATCATCAGGCCGATGTCGACATAGTCGAAGAGGCCGATCGAGGCCCAGACCTCACCCTTGACGGTGTAGTCGATGATGCGCTGCTGGATGCGCTCCTCGTCGGACTCGAAGACGAGCTGATACGGGTCGTCGGCGAAGTGGAAGACCAGGCCGAACGAGGGGTGGAGGTGCTTGATGACCTCGCTCTTGCCGATGTTGAGGATGTTCGTGCCCTGGTTGGGCAGCGGCTCGAACTGCTCGACGACGTAGTCGCGGCGCTCCTGCGCCTGCGTCGGCGGGGCGGCGAGCGCGCCGAGGGACAAGGTCAGGACGGCGGCCGCGACCGACCCGGGGGATGGGCCGAGGGCGCGCAGCGTGCAGCGGAAGAGATCGATCATGGGTGGGGCTCCTGATGCTCGCGTTCGCATGACGAGCGGACGGAAGGTGCATCTAGGCAACACCAGAACCGAACCCGTGTAAAGGCGAACCGGTGGGGGCCGACGCTTGACCGGAGAGAAAGTCACAAAACATCACGATGAGCTGAGCCCGTTGATGACAGAACGCAAAATTTGAGGTAGCACCGGCCGGTGCGGCACGCGCTCCCCTCGCTGTCTCTGTTGATTCTCGTCGCGCTCGCGTGCACCGCCTGCGGGCAACAGGCCGACGCGCCTCCCGCGTCGTCAGCGACGGCCCCGCCCGCGCCGACGCCCCCGGGCCCGGACGAGGTCGCGGCCGAGCCCGAGCCGCCCCCGCCCGCGGAGCGACCGCGCTCCGAGCCCCCGCCGCGCCCGCCCGCCCCGGCCGGCGTGCAGATCCTCAGACGCGACGCGGTCGCGCTCGCGCTCTCCGGCGACGGCCGCTTCCTCGCCGGCGGTGATCTCGGCGGCCACGCGCTCCTCTGGGACCTCACGCGCGGGCGCTTCCTCTGGGCCGATCGCACGCCCGAGGGCAACCGCCTCGTCAAGGTCGCCTTCGCCGCGCGGGCGCCGCTCTATCTCGCCGGCGCGACGCATGCGCCGGACCGACCCTGGCGGCTGTGGTCGGCCGACCCGGCGGAGCGCCGCGGCGAGCTCGGCGACGAAGGGCTCGTCGCGATCGACGGCGCGCTCGACGACGCCGGTCGACGCGCGCTCACCCTGTCGTCGACGCCCGACGGCGGCGCGCAGCGCTTCGAGCTGTGGGACCTCGCCACGCGCGACCTGCTCGCCCGGGTCCCGCTCACGCGCGCCACGCGGGGCCTCGTGGCCCTCGACGCCGCGGGCGAGCGCTTCGCCGTCGCCGACGATCTCGGCACGGTGCGCGTCTGGGCGCGCGGCCCGGATCCGAGCACGCCACCGGCCGAGCTCTTCGTGAGCGACGTCTCCGCGGGCGACCCCGAGCTCGAGCGCCCGAGCCGCCTCGCCTTGTCCGGAGACGGCGCGAGCCTCCACGGGGCCAGCGGCGCGCGCGTGACGCGCTGGTCCGTGCCCGTGGACGGCGCGGCGCCGGCGCCGACCACCACACGCACGATCGGCGAAGAGGGCGCGACGGATCCCGATCCGATCCGCGGCCTGCATCGCGTGCGCGGCGAGCACGGCTCGGTGATCGTGGCGGTCACGCGCCCGATCGCGGACGGCCTCGTCATCTGGTCCACCGGGGACGGCGCCGTCATCGGCCGGCTCGAGACCGGCTGCCGCTGCGAATCGCACGCGCTCTCTGACGACGGACGCGTGGCGGTCTGCGGCTGCGCCGACGCGGCCGAGCTGCGCTGGGGGCGCGTGCGCGCTTCGCCCTCCGAGCCTTGAGAGGGGGTCTACGGGTCCGCGCTCACGCGTTCGACGGCCACGACGATCAGCGCCGCAACAAGGCGCGCAAGGTCGCCTCGAGCTCGGCGTGCTCGAAGGAGAAGCCGCTCTTGCGCAGCGCCGCGCCGGAGACGCGCTGGCCCGAGAGCAGGAGCGACTCGCCCATCTCGCCGAAGATCGCCTTGACCGCGAAGCCCGGCAGCCGCACGACGCTCGGCCGCCCGAGCACGCGCGCCAGCGTGCGCGCGAACTCCGCCTGGGTGACGTCGCCGGCGACCAGGTTGAACGGCCCGACGAGCGCGTCGTTGGCGAGCAGGTGCTCGAAGGCGCGCACGACGTCGCCGAGCGCGATCCAGCTCATCCACTGGCGGCCGCTGCCGACCTTGCCGCCGAGGCCGGCCTTGTACGGCCTCACCAGCTTCTCCAGCGCGCCGCCGCGCGGGTCGAGCACGACGCCGATGCGCGTGCGCACGACGCGCACGCACAAGGTGGTCGCGCGCTCGGCCTCGGCCTCCCACGCGCGGCACACCTCGGCGAGGAAGTCGGTGCCGGGCGGGGCGGACTCGTCGAGCACCGCGTCCTCGGTCTCGGTCCCGTAGTAGCCGATCGCCGAGGCGGAGATCAGCGTGCGCGGGCGCGGCTCGGCGCGCGCGATCGCGTCGATCAGCGTGCGGGTCCCGAGCACGCGGCTCTCGCGGATCGCGGCCTTGCGCGCCTCGGTCCAGCGGCCGCCGCCGACGTTCTCGCCGGCGAGGTGCACGATGGCGTCGACGCCCTCGAGGTGGTCCTCGTCGAGCACGCCGTCGGTCGGGTTCCACGGGATCTCGTCGCCGCCGTCCTCGCGCGCCCGCAGGCGCCGTACCAGGCGCGAGACGTGGTGACCGTCCGCCGTGAGCCTCGCGGTGAGCGCCTTGCCGATGAGCCCCGAGGCCCCTGTGACCGCTACGTGCATCGCTCGTCCTCCGAAGGTGATCTTCCACCGCTCTTCGATTAGAGTCCACGCCGATGTGGCGTCATCTCTCGCTCGTGCTCGTCATGGCTGCCTGCGGCGACGACGCGGTGGGCGGTGGCGGCGGCTCCGAGCTCACCCCGGTCGACGGCGGCAGCGACCTCGAGCTCGGGGCCGAGATCACGGACGCCGGCGACGACACCGATCGCGATGACGCCGAGGTCGGCCCCGACGACGCCGTCGCAGAGGTCGCGGACGTGGCCCTCGAGACGGACGCGCCCGACACCGCCGACACGGCGGGCGACCTGTCCGAGGTCGCCCCGGAGGATGCTCGCGAGGACACCGACCCGGACGCCGTCTGGCGTTGGGAGCCGGGGCCGAGCCTGCCCTCGATCGTACAGGAGAACGCGGTGCTCGCCGTCGGCGACGCGCTCTGGGTGCTCGGCGGTTTCCAGAACCTCGCGCTCGTCGATCGCGTGCGCGTGCTCGACCCGGGCGCCGAGAGCTGGCGCGACGGGCCGAGCCTGCCGCGCGCGCTGCACCACATGAACGCCGCGGTCGTCGGCGACGAGGTGTTCATCCTCGGGAGCCTCGAGGGCTTCGCGTTCGCGGCGACCGGCGACAGCTGGCGCCTCGACACGCGCACCGCCTCGCCGAGTTGGGTGAGCGTCACGGCGATGCCGACGGCGCGTCGGCGCGGCTCGGCCGGCGTGGCGGTCGTCGGCGGTGACGTGTACGTGATCGGCGGCTTCCGCAATGGCGCGGTCGACGAGGCCGACATCTTCGACACGACGCGTCCGGACGCGCACGACGCATGGCGCGCGTTGCCGGATCTGCCGGGCGAGCGCGATCACGCCGGCGCCGCCGCGATCGACGGCAAGGTCTATCTCGTCGGCGGGCGCGACACCAACATCACCTCGGTGCGCGACGATCTCTGGGTCTTCGACCCGGCGGCGCCCGGCCTCGGCTGGGTCGCGTTGCCGCCCTTGCCGACGCCGCGCGGCGGGATAGCGGTCGCGGCCTTCGAGGGGCTCCTGGTCGTCGTCGGCGGCGAGGGCAACCCCGCGGTGGCGAGCGGTGTATTTCCGGATGTGGAGGCGTACGACCCGGCGGCTGAACAGTGGTTCACGTTGCCGGCGATGAGCACGCCGCGTCACGGCACGGGCGCCACCGCGTGGGCCGGCGCGCTCTGGGTGCCGGGCGGGGCCGACGTCGAGGCCTTCGGTGCGACCGACGTGGTCGAGCGGCTCGTGCGCGTGCGGTGAGGGGCGATGGATCTGGACGAGCTCAAGGAGCACTTCGAGCTGCTCGACGGTTGGGAGGAGCGCTACCGCTACCTGATCGATCTCGGGCGCAAGCTCGCGCCGATGCCCGACGCCGACAAGAACGAGCGCACCAAGGTCGAGGGCTGCATGAGCCAGGTCTGGCTCACGGCGCGCCCGGAGGACGGGCGGCTGCGCCTGTGCGCCGACAGCGACGCCGCCATCGTGCGCGGCCTCATCGCGGTCCTGATGATCGCCTACGACGACAAGACCCCGGCCGAGATCGTGGCGCTCGACGTCGGCCCGGTCTTCGACGAGCTCGGGCTCGGTCAACACGTCAGCATGAACCGGCGCAATGGTTTCTTCGCGATGGTCGGCCGCATCCGGGCCGACGCGCGGCGGCTGGCGTGCCTGTCGGCGTCGCCGATCACGTAGATGGACAGACGCCGGAGGGACGTTGCCGTAGCGCTGACGACCCCCGATCTTGCCCGGCCAGGTCCGCGGGCGTAGAGGTTGCGCATGGCGAGGGCGGAACACGAGATCGTCGACGAGACCTCGAGCTCGATGCAGGAGCGGGCGACGCTCATGCGCGCGCGCGGCCTGCGGGTGACGGCGTCGCGCCTGGCGGTGCTCGACCTGGTCGAGGCGAGCGAGGAGCCGCTCGCCCACCACGACGTGTGTGACAGGCTCGGCGACAGCCCGTGGAACCGGTCGACCCTGTACCGCAACCTGATCGACCTCACCGAGGTCGGGATCCTGGTCAAGACGGAGATCGGCGGGGTGATGCGCTTCCAGCGGGCGGGGCGCCAGAACGCCTGCGCCGAGCACCCGCACTTCGTGTGCACGGACTGCGGCACGGTGACCCACCTCGACGGCGTGGTCGTGCGCGTCGACACCGTCGAGGGTGCGAGCGCAGGCCCGGCTGCGGTCAACGAGGGGCGTATCGAGGTACAGCTGCGCGGGCGCTGCGACGAGTGCACGTGATTCATCGAACCGATCGATCGCTCAGAGGACGAGCGGCGCCCAGAGCGCGATGAGCGGCACGCCGACGATCAGGCTGACGAGCGTCGAGAGAAGACCGAAGCGCAGGTACTCGACGAAGCCGAGGTGGTAGTCGGCGCGGGCGCCCTCGGCGACGATGATGTTGGCGACCGAGCCGACGAGCGTGAGGTTGCCGGCGACGGTGGTGACGTAGGCGAGCAGGGTGTAGCCGAAGGCCGGGTCGCCGAGCACCTCGAGGTAGGGGCCGGTGAGGATCACCATCGGCACGTTGGAGACGAGGTTCGAGCCGGCGACCATCACCGTCGTGAACGCGGCGAGCCCGCTGGGGTCGTCGAGCGATAGCGACGGCGCGACGGCCTGCCACAGCTCGTCGACGAGGCCGGTCGTGCGCAGCGCGCCGGTCACGATGAAGAGGCCGGCGAAGAAGAGCAGCAGCGTCCAGTCGACGCGGGCGAAGGTCGGCTGCGGGTCGCGACGGTTCATCACCATCAGCAGGACGGCGCCGCTCATCGCAGCCCAGCCGAGGTGCGCGCCGGCGAAGAAGGCGACGATGACGCCGGCGAAGACGACGAGGATCGGGCGCACGCCGGCGGGCAGGGCAGGGGAGTCGGCGCCGCCGGCGAGGACCTCGCCGGCGAGCGCGGCCGGCAGGACCTTGCGATAGAAGGCGAGCCCGACGAAGAGGTGCACGAGGAAGGCGATGAGCACGACCGGCAGCACGGCGACGAGGAAGCTCGCGAACGACAGGCCGGACATCGAGCCGATCAACATGTTCTGCGGGTTGCCGACGAGGGTCGCGGCGCTGCCGAGGTTGGCGGAGGTGGCGAGCATGATGAGGTAGGGACCCATCGGCAGGCGCGCGCGGCGGCAGGCGGCGACGACGACCGGCGTGAGCATGAGGCAGATCGTGTCGTTGACGAGGAAGGCCGAGCCGAGCGCGGCGACGACCGCCACCTGCACGAGGAGGCCGCGCGGGGTGCGAGCGTGCGAGAGCACGCGGCGTGAGGCCCAGGAGAAGAAGCCGGTGACGTCGAGCTCGGCGGTGATGATCATCATGGCCAGCAGGAGCACGATCGTGTCGCCGTCGATGGCGTGGTAGCTCTCTTCGGGCGTCATGGCGCCGACGAGCACCATCAGCGTGGCACCGGTCAGCGCGCCGGCCGGGCGGCCGATCGGCAGGAGCTCGAGCCGACGGAAGGCGATGAGCACGTAGGTCAGCGCGAAGATGACGACGACGGTGGCGGTCACTCCGCTGTTGTGAGGCAGGCGGGATTCCGGCGCAATCGTCGCGAGGGAACACGGCCGGGGCGCGTGTGCACGACGGCGTGTTGCCTGGGCACGAGGACGGGAGGAAGATGTCGGCATGGAGTCGTGCGAGGTCGTCGTCGTCGGGCTGGGCGTGATGGGCGCGGCCACGCTCGACGCGCTCGCGCGGCGCGGCGTGCGCGCGATCGGGCTCGAGCGCTTCGACGTGCCGCACGCGCTGGGCAGCTCGCACGGCGGCACACGGGTCATCCGCAAGGCCTACTTCGAGGACGCGCGCTACGTGCCGCTCTTGCATCGCGCCTGGGACGCGTGGCGCGTGCTCGAGCGCGCGGCGGGCGAGGCGCTGCTCGTCGAGACGGGCGCCCTGCACTTCGGGCCGCCCGATGATCGCGATCTGGTGGCGACGCTGCACGCGATCGAAGAGCACCGGCTCGCGCACGAGCGGCTCACCCACGCAGCGGCGGCGCGGCGCTTCCCGGCGTTTGCGCTCGCGCCGGGCGACGAGGCGGTACTCGAGTCCGAGGCCGGCGTGCTGCTCGCCGAGCGCTGCCTCGTCGCGCTGGTCGAGCGCGCGCTCGCGCACGGGGCGATCGTGCACGCGCGCGAGCCGCTGCTCACCCTCGAGCCGCGCGCTGACGGCGTCGAGCTCCACACCGCGAACCGTGCGATCGCGGCGCGCCGCGCGGTGCTCACGCTCGGGCCCTGGTGGGCGGCCAACGCGCCGATCGCACCACCGCTGCCGCTGGCGGTCACGCGCCAGGTGCAGCTCTGGGTGCGTCCCCACGACCCCGCGGCCTTCGAGCTCGGGCGCCTCCCGGTCTTCCTGCGCTACGACGAGGGGCTGGTCTACGGCATGCCGAGCCCGCGCGGCGCCCAACACCCCGGCCTCAAGCTCGCGTCCCATCGGATCGGCGCGCCGGCCGATCCCGATGCAATCGATCGCGCCGTCTCCGCCGCCGACCTCGCGCCGGTGCGCGCCTTCCTCGCGCGCTACCTGCCCGGCGCCGACGGCCCGCTCCTCGGCGCGCGCACCTGCATGTACACCTCGAGCCCCGATCACCACTTCGCGCTCGGGCCGCACCCGGACGTGCCGGCGGTCGTCGTCGGCGCCGGCTTCTCCGGTCACGGCTTCAAGCTCGCCCCCGTCGTCGGTGAGATCCTCGCCGACTTCGCGCTCGAGGGCGCGAGCGCGCTGACGCTCGACCTCTTCGATCCGCGCCGACGCGATCGCAAGGATGGAGCGCGATGAGCCCACCGGAGGCGCTGCCGCTGAGCGCGGGCGAGGTCGCGCTCGTCTTCGGGCTCGCCCTCGCCGCCTACCTCCTCTTGACGCTCATCGCCGCCGACGCCGCGTTCGGCCCACGCGCACCGTCGTCACTCGCGCCGCTGCGCCGGCCGCTCGCCTGGCTCGCGCTCGTGCTCATGAGCGGCCACGTCGCTCTCCTCTGGAGCCTGCGCTATGGCTTCGACCTCGCGCTCGCCACGCGCAACGGCTGGGGTGGCTTCGTCTCGTTCCACCTCGCCTTCGTCTCGGCCTGGCTCGTGCTGCCCGGCGACTGGCACGCGCGGCCCTGGCGGCGCGGCGTCGTGATCGCGATCTGGCTCCTCGTGACCAGCGGCGCCGTCGGCGCGCCCTTCCGCTACCCGATCGTCGCCGATCTCGCGGCGCCGGTCATCGCCATCGCCGCGCTCGGCCTCCTCGCGCTCGGGGCCGCCGGCGCGTCGGCGCTCAAGACCCGCAAGGCGCGCCGCGCCTGATCACACCGACGCGAGCCCCTCGGCGAGGGCCGCGATCTGCGCCGAGGTGGTGAGCTCGGTCGCCGCGACGAGGAGCGCGTGCTCGAGCCCGGGATCGCCGAGCTCGCCCGCGTAGGGCCCGAGCGCCACGCCCGGCCCGATGCGGCGCGGGGCCAGCGCCTCGACGTAGCGCGCCGCCGGCTCGGGCGTCCTGACGACGAACTCGTTGTACGTCGTCGCGCCCTCGAAGTAGGGCGAGAAGCCCGGCAACGCGAAGACGGCGCGCTTGGTCTCCTCGGCGCGCAGGTGCGAGGCGCGCGCGACGGTCTCGAGCCCGCGCGGCCCGAGCAGCGTCATCGCGATCGTCGACGCGGTCGCCATCAGCGCCACGTTGGTGCAGATGTTCGAGGTCGCCTTCTCGCGCCGGATGTGCTGCTCGCGCGTCGACATCGTCAGGACGAAGCCGCGGTTGCCGCGCACGTCGACCGTCTCGCCGGCGAGTCGTCCGGGCATCTGCCGGAGGAATTTCTCGCGCGTGCCGAAGAGGCCGAGGTGCGGGCCGCCGAGCGAGGCCGGCACGCCGAGGCTCTGCCCCTCGCCGGCGATGATGTCGGCGCCGAGCTCACCGGGCGGGCGCACGAGGCCGAACGCCGTCGCCTCCTGGAAGGTCGCGACGAGGAGCGCGCCGTGCCGATCGCAGAGCGCGCGCGCCGTGACGAGATCGTCGAGCGTGCCGAAGAAGCTCGGGTAGCCGAGCAGGACCGCGGCCGCGCCAGCCTCGAGCTCGCGCTCCAGCGCGGCGAGGTCGGTGCGCCCGTCGCGCGCGACCGGCACGTCGACGAGCTCGGCGCCGACGTTGCTGACGAAGACGCGCGTCACCTGGCGCCACTCGGGGTGGAGCGCGCGCGAGATCAGGATCCGCTGCGAGCTGCCCTGCGCCACGCGCAGCGCCATCAGCGCGGCCTCGGCCACCGCGGTCGAGCCGTCGTACATCGAGGCGTTGACGACCTCGGCGCCGAGCAGCTCGCTCACCATCGTCTGGAACTCGAAGATGATCTGCAGCGTGCCCTGCGCGATCTCCGGCTGGTAGGGCGTATACGCGGTGTAGAGCTCACCGCGCAGGAGGAGCTGCGAGACGGCGACCGGCGCGTAGTGGCGATAGACCCCCGCTCCGAGGAACGAGGTCGCGCGCGAGCCCGGCACGTTGGACTCGGCCAGCTCGAGCAGGTGGGCGCGCAGGTCCGGCTCGGCCATCGCCGAAGGGACCGCGAGCTCGCGCTCGAGCTGGAGCGGGCGCGGGATCGTCTCGAAGAGCGCGTCGACCGTGCGCACGCCGATGGTCGCGAGCATCGCGCGCACGTCGGCTTCGGTGTGCGGGATGTAGCGCATCGCCCGGCTCACGCGTCGAGCGTGCCGAGGAAGGCCTCGTACGCCGCGGCGTCCATGAGCTCGTCGAGCGCGGCGGCGTCGTCGGGGGTGATCTCGCAGATCCACCCGGCGCCGTAGCAGTCGCCGTTGATCGCCTCGGGGTTGGCGTCGAGCGCCTCGTTGACCGCGCTCACCGTGCCCGAGAGCGGCGCGAAGAGGTCGGAGACGCTCTTGGGCGACTCGACCGTGCCGAAGGCCTTGCTGGCGCTGACGGCTTGCCCGACCCGCGGCAGCTCGACCATCACGACGTCACCGAGGTGCTCCTGGGCGTAGTCGGTGATGCCGATGCGCACGACGCCGCCGTCCAGCTTCGCCCACTCGTGCTCTTTGGTGTAACGCAGATCGCTTGGAACCTTGGACATGACTCGCTCCCCTCTCTTTCAGGACGCCTGCTCTCTCCGATAGAACGGCGTGGGCACGACCCGCGCCGGCTTGAGCTTGCCGCGGCAGTCGACCGCGAGCTCGGTGCCGGCCTCGGCCAGCGTGCTCGGCACGTAGGCCAGCCCGATCGCGCGCCCGGTCGAGGGCGAGAGCGTGCCCGAGGTGACGTGCCCGACGGCGACGCCGTCCTTCACGATCGGGTAGCCCTGTCGCGGGATCCCGCGCTCGCCGACCTCGATGCCGACGAGGCGCCGCGCGACGCCGGAGGCCTCCTGCCGCGTGAGCGCCGCCTTGCCGACGAACGCGTCCTTGTCCAGGCGCGTCACCCAGCCGAGGCTCGCTTCGAGCGGCGTGGTCGTGCGATCGATGTCATTGCCGTAGAGGCAATAGCCCATCTCGAGGCGCAGGGTGTCGCGCGCGCCGAGGCCGGCCGGGCCGACGCCGAGGTCTTCGCCGGCGTGCATCAGCGCCGCCCACAGCGCGGGCGCCTGGGGGTTGGGCAGGTAGATCTCGGCGCCGGGCTCGCCGGTGTAGCCGGTGGTCGCGAAGAGGCAGTCGGCGCCCTCGAAGGTCGCCGCGCGGATCCTGAACGGGCCGAGGCCGCCGAGCTTCTTGCCGAAGATGCGCGCCAGCAGCTCGGGCGCCCGCGGGCCCTGCACCGCGATCTGGGAGTAGGCGTCGCTCTCGTCGGCGAGGGTCGCCTCGCCCGTGAGGTGCGCGCGCATGTGGGCGACGTCGCTCTCGCGGTTGGACGCGTTGACGCAGATGAAGACCTCTTCGGGCGAGAGGCGATAGCAGATCAGATCGTCGACGATGGTGCCGTCTTCGTGACAGAGCGCGGTGTACTGCGCGCGGCCGTCACCGACGCGCGTGAGGTCGTTGGTGACGAGGCGGTTGACCGCGCCGAGCGCGTCCTTGCCGCGCACGCGCACCTCGCCCATGTGCGAGACGTCGAAGAGTCCGACGGCGGTGCGTACGCGGTGGTGCTCGGCGAGCATGCCGTCGTACTGCACCGGCATCTCGTAGCCGGCGAAGGGGACCATGCGCGCGCCGTGCGCCAGGTGCGTCTCGTACAGCGAAGTGCGACGTCTGGCGGGCTCGCTCATCCGAACTCCTGGCGCGCGCGTGGTCGCGCGTGGACCGGCGGCGGCGGGGCGGGACCATACTTTCTGCCGACGGTTTGGCCAAGCCGAATTCGTTCGCAAAGTCCACGCGCAGCGGGACCGCCCTCGCGATTGCTTCAGCTGGCGCCGACCTCGCGCGCGGTGGCCTTGCGCAAGCGCTCGGCGAGGAGGCGCATGACGCCCGTGGCGATGGCGCCGTGCCTGCGCACGAGCTCGTCGAAGCGGTCGGCGGTGAGGGTGAGCGCGACGACGTCGCTCTCGGCGATGACGCTGGCGGTGCGGGTCGAGCGGTCGACCAGCGCGATCTCGCCGAAGCACGCGGGCGGGCGCATGGTGGTGAGCCGCTTGCCGCCGGCCTCGACGCGCGCCTCGCCGCTGACGAGCACCCAGAGCGCATCGCCGGGCTCGCCCTCGCGCACGAGCGCCTCGCCGCGCGGCACCTTCTTGACCTCGACGGCGGCGGCGACCGGCATGAGCTCGTGGCCGCCGAGTCCGGCGAAGAGCTCGGTCTGGTGCAGCGCCTTGAGCCGGTTCGAGAGCGCGCGCACGCGCGGGGCCTCGTCGGCGACCTCGTCCAGCGCGTCGAGCCACGGCTGGATCGCGCCTTCGTCGCCCGGCTCCGGCACGACCAGCGCGGCCAGGCGATCGAGCAGCGCGGTGGCCTGCGCGCGCGTCTCGGGGCGCGGATCCTTGTGCAGCTCGCGGAAGACGAGCCAGTAGAGCGCGCTGCCGCGCCAGGTCAGCTCGGTGCGGCCCGGGGCCTCGCGCAGGATGTCGAGCACCTGATCGACCGCGGGCACGACGCGCGCGAAGTCGCACACCCCGCCGAGCAGGATGGCGTCGACGGCGGCGGCGGCGGCGATGACGCGGGCCTCGCGCCGCTCGCGCTCGCGCGTACCCTGGAGCCAGCCCTCCACCTCGTCGAGGATCTCGCGCACGTCGCCGAAGCGCTCGGCCGGATCGAGCGAGAGCGCGCGCCGGCACACCGCGGCGAGCTCGGGCGGGGTGTCGCGGCGATAGGGGCCCCGCGCCATGCGCTCGCGCAGATCGATGATCGGCGGGTAGCTGCCGTCGGTCGGCGGCTCGGGCACGGAACCATCGGTGAGCGCCTGCGGCACGACCAGCGCGATCAGCTCGTAGAGGATCGCGCCGAGCGCCCAGACGTCGACGCGCGCGTCGAGGATCGAGGTGTCCTCGGAGGTCGCCTGCTCGGGCGGCATGTAGCCGGGAGAGCCGCTCCAGAGCTGGGCGCGCGCCTGGTACATGCCGCCTTCGCCCATGACCTTGGCGAGGCCCCAGTCGACGACGACGACCTCGCCCAGATCGCCGATCAGGATGTTGCCCGGCTTGAGGTCGCAGTGCACGACGCCGCGCTCGTGCGCGTGCACGACCGCCCGCAGGGCCTGCAGATAGATCTCGACCAGGCGAGGCAGCGGCCACTCGCGCATCGTCTCCGGGTGCGCGCCGCGAAGCCGCGACAAGATGTTCGAGAGGGGCTCGCCCTGGAGCCGCTTCATCGTGTACCAGGGGCCCTCGCCCGGTGTGACGCCGATGTCGTGCACCGGCACGATGCCCGGGTGCTCGAGCGCGCCGGCGATCATCGCCTCTTCGAGGAAGGCCTGGATGAGCAGCGGCTCCTCGCGGAACTCGCTGCGCAGGCGCTTCTTGG
>WYBB01000040.1 GCA_011526585.1 Deltaproteobacteria bacterium | reverse complement strand
CCGCCTTCCGCGATCACGGCTACCTCGTCATGCCCGCGCTCTTCTCGACGACGGAAGTCGCGACCCTCATGCGCGAGATCGAGCACCTCACGCGCACCGCCGACCCCACCCGCGACGACGTCATCACCGAGCCCGACAGCGACGTCATCCGTTCGCTCTTCCGCGTGCACGCGCTGAGCCCGCTCTGCCTCGAGCTCATCGCCGACGAGCGCATGGCCGGCGTCGCCCGCCAGCTCCTCGGCAGCGACGTCTATCTCCACCAGAGCCGCGTCAACCTCAAGCCGGCCTTCTCGGGCCAGGCCTTCCCCTGGCACTCCGACTTCGAGACCTGGCACATCGAGGACGGCATGCCGCGCATCCGCGCGCTCTCGGCCTCGCTCCTCCTCACGCACAACACCGAGCACAACGGCCCGCTCCTCGTCGTGCCCGGCTCGCACCTGAGCTACGTGCGCTGCGTCGGCGAGACCCCGCCCGATCACTTCCGCCAGTCGCTCCGCCGCCAGGCCTATGGCGTGCCCGACCCCGAGGCGCTCACCGAGCTCGTGCGCCGCGGCGGGATCGCGTCGGTCACCGGCCCGCCCGGCACGGTCGTCTTCTTCGACGCCAACCTCATGCACGGCTCGGCCGGCAACATCACCCCGCTGCCGCGCCACAACCTGTTCTCCGTCTTCAACAGCGTCGACAACCGCCTGCGCCCGCCCTACGGCGGCACCCCGCCGCGCCCCGGCTTCCTCGCCGAGCGCGAGCCCGACGCCATCCTGCCTCGTCGCGCCTCCTGAGCCCCGAGCTGAGACCGTGACCGTCGTCGCGCTCAGCTTCCTCGCGTGCCTCGCGGCCTTCGCCGCGATCGGCATGCTCTCGATGCGCCGCCGCGCCGCGACGACCGAGGACTACCTGCTCGCCGGCCGCTCGGTCAGCCCCTGGCTCACCGCGTTGTCCTCGGCCGCCACCAACAACAGCGGCTTCATGTTCATCGGCCTCTTCGGCTTCGCCTATCGCTTCGGCGTGCAGGCGGTGTGGCTGCAGCTCGGCTGGATCCTCGGCGACGTCATCGCCTGGCTCTGGGTGCACCGCCGCGTGCGCGAGCACTCGGCCGACCTCGGCGTCGCCTCGCTGCCACGCCTGCTCGCCTCCGATCGCCAGGGCCGCGTCTCGCGCGCCGTCGCGATCACCGCCGGCGTCATGACCTTCTTCTTCCTCGGCGGCTACGCCGCGGCCCAGCTCAAGGCCGGCTCGACGGCGCTCGGCGGGCTCTTCGGCTGGGACCCGGCGATCGGCGTCGTGCTCGGCACCGTCATCGTCGTCGCCTACTGCTTCGCCGGCGGCCTGCGCGCCTCGATCTGGACCGACGCCGCCCAGGCGCTGGTCATGCTCGGCTCGCTCGTCGTGCTGCTCGTGCTCGCCATGGTCGAGGTCGGCCCGCCCGCCTCGCTCGCCGCCGCCCTCGAGTCCGCCGACCCGAGCCTCGTCGCCTGGGTGCCAGCCGAACCCGCCCTGGGCTTTTCCCTCTACCTCGTCGGCTTCGTCTTCGGCGGCCTCGGCGCGATCGGGCAGCCCCACATCCTCGTGCGCTCGATGGCGATCGACGACGCGCGCCACATCGGCAAGGCCCGCACGATCTACTTCCTCTGGTACGTGCCGTTTTCGATCGCCGCCGTGATGACCGCGCTCTACGCGCGCGTGCTCGTTCCCGACCTCACCGCCCAGGTCGAGCCCGCCGCCGCCGCCGTCGCCGCCGAGGGCGCGCTGCCCGCGATCGCCACGCAGCTCCTGCCCGAGGTCCTGCTCGGCCTCCTCCTCGCCGGCGTCTTCGCCGCGACGATGTCGACGGCCGACTCGCAGATCCTCGCGTGCTCGGCCGCCGTCACCCAGGACATCGCGCCCCGCCATCGCGACTCCTACCTCGCCGGCAAGATCGCCACGCTCGCGGTCGCGGCGCTCGCGCTCGTCATCGCGCTCAGCGCCGGACAGAGCGTCTTTTCGCTCGTGCTCTCGGCCTGGTCCGCGCTCGGCGCCGCCTTCGGCCCACTGCTCGTCATCCGCCTCTTGCGCCTGCCGGTCCCGCCGCCGGTCGCGCTCGCGATGATGGCCTGCGGCGTCGCGACGATCTTCGCCTGGACCGGCGCCGGCCTCTCCGACGACGTGTTCGAGCTCCTGCCCGGCATGCTCGCGCCGCTCCTGGTCTACGGCGCCTACGCGCTCGCCTTCCCCCTGCGCGCGTCGCGCGACGAGCGCGCGATTGACAAGGTCCGGAGCCGCCCGTAGGAACGGCGCCCGCAGGTTTTCTTCACGGAGGTCTCACCCATGCGCCAGCTCATCACGACCGTCTTCGCCCTCACCGCGCTCACCGCTTGTGGCGGCAAGAGCGACGCTCCCGCCGGCTCGACCGGCGGAGGCGACGAGCCCGCCGCCGAAGCCGGCGCCAAGCTCACGCTCGAAAAGTCGCAGGCGGTCGCCGCCGCGCTCCAGCTCGGCGAAGGCTGGCAGCAGGGCATGAACAACGTCAAGGCCGACGACTTCTTCCTCTCGTACCAGGGCCCGAAAAACGATCGCAACGCCCACGTCAACCTGGTCGTGACCGGCATGAACTGCATGCTCGGCATGTGCGCCGAGCTCACCGCCGACGCCTGGAAGAAGAACGAGACCAACCTCAAGGGCAAGCTCTCGCAGGTGCTCAAGGACTCACCCGACCTCGTCTTCGAGATCGCCGAGACCGACGCCGGCGGCCACAAGGCGATCGGCATCTACTCGCTCGCCTTCGTCGCGACCCCGACCGAGCACGGGACCTCGCGCGTCAGCACGCACAACTACGATCTGTACTGGCACGACGGCGGCAAGTTCGTGAACGTCGCGGCCAGCGCCGGCGCCACGGGCGCCGAGACCCGCGCCGAGCTCGAGAGCAAGGTCACCCGCCAGGAGCTCGAGGACGCCGCCAAGAAGGCGCTCGGCCTCATCATCGGCGCGCTCTGATCTCCTCGAGCACAAGACACCGGCCGAATCCGATCGACGCGCGGGCCGGCTGAGGAAGCCAGGAAGGGAGGAAGCCAGCAAGGGTGCTGCTCTCCTGCATTCCTCGATTCCTGCCTTCCTCTGAGCCCGACCTTGACGGCAGGGCCCCAGCGCTCAGAGCTCCTCGTCCGGGGCGAGCACCGGCGCAGCCTCCAGCGCCTCGGCGCTCATCAGCGCCGCGACCTCGCGCAGCGCGTCGCGCAGCGCGGTCTGCTTCTTCTTCGGCAGCTCGGACAGGCGCCGCAAGAACGTCTCCTGCAGGGGTGGCGGCATCGCCTCGAGTCGCTCGCGCCCGCTCGTCGTGAGCGCGATCCGCACCTTGCGTCGGTCGATCGCGCTGCGGTCGCGCGTGACCAACCCGGAGGCGACGAGGCGATCGACGATGCGCGAGACCGTCGCCGGCGAGAGCTGCACGCGCTGGCTCACCTCCGCCACCGTCACGCCCGTCTCGCCCTCGAGCTCCTTGATCGCGGTCAGGCAGATCACCTGCGGCACCGAGAGCCCGACCTCGCGCAGCAGCTGCTTCGAGTGGATCGACACCTGCCGCAGCAGCTGTCGGATCGTGCGGAGCAGGTCATTGGCGATCTCGGTCTTGTCTCCGCCCATGCTCATAGGTCCCGAACCGGCATGAGGTCCTCTTTCATCCTGTAGGGTTATAGGTCCGATCGGCGGTCCCGGTCGAGCGCGCCGTGTTCGCCCTGTCCCGGCCGCTCGATCCTCCACGGCGTCGCGTGCGGCTTGCACCGCGCCCCCCCACCGCGCGACGATGCCCGCGTGAAGACGCTCCTCCAGGCCACCGCCGATCCCGACCTCGTCGCCCGCCTCACGCGCCACGCGCCACCGTCCGCGCTCGCCCCCGCGCCCGATCTGCCCTCGCACCTCCGCGCCGCCTCGGGGATCCGCCGCTGGCACCAGCGCGTCGTCGTCCTGCAGGACGACGTCAACGCGCTCGCGCTCCTCGACGAGTCGCTCGGCACGCTGACCCCGCTGCGCCTGCCGCCGGGACGAGACGGCGGCTACACCTTCGGCGACGCGCTCGGCAACAAGGCGCTCAAGATGGACCTCGAGGCCTGCCTCGCGCTCCCCGACCAGCGCCTCGTCGCCTTCGGCTCGGGCTCCACCGCGCTCCGCGAGCGCCTCGTCGTCGTCGCCCCCGATCTCGCCGCCTCGCTCGTCGACGGCCACGCCTTCTATGCCACCCTGCGCACACGCGCCGACTTCTCCGGCGCCGAGCTCAACCTCGAGGGCGCCGCGCTCGGCGCCGACACGCTCTACCTCTTCCAGCGCGGCAACGGCGCCACCGTCGCCGAGCGTGCCGCCGTCAACGCGATCGCCGAGATCGATCTCACCGCCTTCCTCGCCTGGCTCGACGACCGCGCCCCGGTCCCGCCGCTCCGCCGCGTGCGCCAGGTCGATCTCGGCCACGCCGCCGGCGTTCCCTTCGGCTTCACCGACGCCGCCGCGCTCCCCGACGGGCGCCTCGTCTTCCTCGCCGGCGCCGAGGACTCGCCCGACACCTTCCGCGACGGGGCGGTCCTCGGTACCCGCGTCGGCCTCCTCGACCTCGCCGCCGAGCGCCTGACGACCGCCGCGATCCTCGACGAGGACGGCCTCCCGACCCGCCTCAAGCTCGAGGGCATCGACTGGCTCGGCCCGCGCGACGACGGCCAGCTCGCCTTCGTCGTCGTCGCAGACATGGACGATCCCGCCACACCCTCGATCCTCGCCACCCTGATCCTCACCCCACGCCGATGAATCCCACGACGCCCCTCGCCCGCGTGCTCGGCCTGCCCGGCGCGGTCTGGATGGGCCTCGGCTCGATCCTCGGCACCGGCGTCTTCGTCAGCCTCGGGATCGGCGCCGGCATCGTCGGCTCCGGCCTCGTGTTCGCCGTCGTGCTCGCCGCGCTCGTCGCCACCGCCAATGGGCTCTCGTCCGCGCAGCTCGCCGCCGCGCACCCGGTCAGCGGCGGCACCTACGAGTACGGCTACCGCTACCTGCATCCGGCCGCCGGCTTCGCCGCCGGCTGGACCTTCCTCCTCGCCAAGAGCGCCTCGGCCGCCACCGCCGCGCTCGGCTGCGCTGGCTACCTCCTGCACGTCCTGTCCGTCGACGAGCCGGCCGCGAAGGTCGCGCTCGCGCTCGGGATCGTCGTCGCCATGAGCGCGCTCGTCGCCTCCGGCGTGCGCCGCTCGAACCAGGTCAACACCGCGATCGTCTGCCTGACCCTGCTCGCGCTCGTCGCCTTCGCCGCCTTCGGCCTGGCCAGCGTCGATCCCGCGCACCTCGAGGAGCGCCTGGGTCTGTCCGCGATCGCCTCGGCGCTCGCCGAGCCCGACGCGCTCCTGCACGCGACCGCGCTCATCTTCGTCGCCTACACCGGCTATGGCCGCATCGCCACCCTCGGCGAGGAGGTGCGCCACCCCGAGCGCACCATCCCGCGCGCGATCGTCATCACGCTCGTCGCCTCGATGCTCCTCTACCTCGCCGTCTCCGCGACCGCCGTCGCCGTCGTCGGCGCCGACGCCTTCGCCGCCGCGACCGCCTCGGCCGCCGCTCCGCTCGAGGTCGTCGCCCAGCGCTTCACCACCCCCGCGGTCTCCCACCTCGTCGCCGTCGGCGCGGTGACGGCGATGGGCGGCGTGCTCTTGAACCTCGTGCTCGGTCTCAGCCGCGTGCTCCTCGCCATGGCCCGCCGCCGCGACGTGCCGCGCGCGCTCGACCGCATCGATGCCCTCCGCCAGAGCCCTACCCGCGCCGTCTGGGCGGTCGGCGCCGTCATCGCCGTGCTCGTGCTGATCGGCGACGTCAAGACGACCTGGTCCTTCAGCGCGTTCTCCGTGCTCATCTACTACGGCATCACCAACCTCGCCGCGCTGCGCCTGCCCCCCGCCCAGCGCCGCTTTCCGCGCGCGATCGCCGTGCTCGGCATGCTGAGCTGCGCCGTGCTCGCCTTCTTCGTCGACTGGCCGATCTGGCTCGGCGGCCTCGGCCTCATCGCGCTCGGCTTCGTGCTCCGCACCCTCTCGAAGCTCGTCGCGCGCCCGCGTCCCTCTTGACCCCACCCGCGTTTGCCGACCGCGCGCTTGCCATCACGTCGTGATCCGATCATTATCAGACGCATGATAAAGAATCGCCAGACGGCCGCCACGCCCCCTCGCCAGCGGTCATTGGCGCTCGCCGCCCTGGCGATCGCGGCCGCCGCCTGCAACGGCCCGGAGCCGAGCGTGCCCTCTCCCTATCAGGGCGTGATCGAGCTCGACCGGCGCGTGCTCGCGTTCGAGCTCGGCGGGCGCATCGAGACGATCGAGGTCGCGCGCGGCGACCGGGTCACGCCGGGCCAGCGCCTCGCGAGCCTCGATGACGCCCTGGCCGCCCCGACGCGCGCGGCCCGCGTGGCAGAGCTCGATCTCGCCCGCGCCCAGCTCGCCCTGGTCGAGGCCGGCGCGAGGCCGCAGGACCTCTCGGCGCTCGAGGCGCAGGTGCGCGCGCTCCGAGCGACCGAGCGCACCGCCCAGGCGCTGCTCGATCGCCAGCGCCTGCTGGTCGCCGATCGCGCCGCGCCCGCCGCCACGCTCGACGAGCTCGAGGGGCGGCTCCGCGCCGCGACCGCCCAGCGTCAGGCCGCGGCCCACCAGCTCGACTCGGCCCGGGCGGGCGCGCGCGCCCCGGAGATCGCCGCGGCCACGGCCCGCGTCACCGCGCTCGAGGCCGCGCTCGAGCTCGAGGATCGCCGCCAGGACAAGTTCGCGCTCGTCGCGCCCACCGCCGGCGTCGTGCTCGACCTGCTCGCCGATCCCGGCGAGGTCGCCGCGCCCGGCACGCCGATCCTGGTCCTCGGCGATCGCGATCACCCCTACGTCGACGTCTTCGTCGCGACCGACGCGGTCGTGCAGCTCGCGGTCGGCCAGGCCGCCGAGGTCCTGGTCGACGGCATCGAAGCCGCGCTCTCCGGGCGCATCGAGCACATCGCCGCCGAGACCGAGTTCACCCCGCGCTACGTCTTCAGCCGCGACGAGCGCCAGCACCTCGTCGTGCGCGTGCGCGTGCGCCTCGCCGATCCCGAGCACCGGATCCACCCAGGGCTGCCGGCGTTCGCCCGCTTCGAGGCGCTGCCCTCGCTGCACCTCGAGCCGAGCGCCGCCGCGATGGACACCTCGCCGTGACCCCCGAGGCGCCGATCATCGAGACGAAGCACCTCGCGCGCCGCTTCGGGCAGCTCGTCGCCGTGCGCGACGTGAGCCTCTCGGTCGCGCGCGGCGAGATCTTCGGCGTGCTCGGCCCCAACGGCGCCGGCAAGTCGACGACGATCCGCATGCTCTGTGGGATCCTCGATCCCTCGGGCGGCGAAGGCCGGGTCGTCGGCTACGACATCCGCCACGAGGCCGAGCGCATCAAGGAGCGCATCGGCTACATGACCCAGCGCTTCAGCCTCTACGAGGACCTGAGCGTGCAGGACAACCTCGCCTTCTACGCCGGGATCTACGGCGTGCCCCGCCGGCTCCGAAAAAACCGCGTACGCCAGGTCCTGGAACAGACCGGCCTCGCCGAGCGCAGGAAGCAGCTCGCCGGCACCCTCTCCGGCGGTTGGAAGCAGCGGGTCGCGCTCGCCTCCGCGACGATCCACGAGCCGCCGCTGATCTTCCTCGACGAGCCGACCGCCGGCGTCGACCCGGTCTCGCGCCGCGAGTTCTGGGAGCAGATCCACGGCCTCGCCGCCGCGGGCACCACCATCCTCGTCACCACCCACTACATGGACGAGGCCGAGCGCTGCCACCGCCTCGCCTTCATCTTCCGCGGCACGCTCCTCGACGTCGGCACCCCCGACGAGATCGTCACGCGCCGCACCCTGCGCGTCGCCGAGCTCTCGCTCCCGACCACCGAGAGCGCCGTGCGTGCCGCCGCCGCCCTGCGCGATCGCGGCGAGGTCGACGAGGTCGCCCACTACGGCCACCTCTTGCGCCTCGCCACGCGCGGCGGGGCCGATCCGGAGTCGCTCGCGCGCGAGGTCTGCGGCGCGATCGGGCTGCCGGTCGAGATGAGCCGCCCGGCGCGCCCCACCGTCGAGGACGCCTTCGTCAGCATGGTGCGCGAGGACCTCAGCGCGCCGCTGCCCCAGCCGCTCGCGCCCGCGCCCGCGCCGGAGCCGCGCCCGTGAACCTCTCGCGGCCGCTCGTCATCGCGCGCAAGGAGCTCCTGCAGCTCCGGCGCGATCGCATGACGATGGGGATCATGGTCGCGCTGCCGGTGATGCAGCTCCTGCTCTTCGGCTACGCGATCAACAACGACGTCCGCCACATCCCCACCATCGTCTACGACCAGGATCGCAGCGCCGCCTCGCGCGACCTCACCGCCTCGCTCGAGGCGACCGGCTTCTACGACGTCATCGGGCACGCGCGCTCGTACAGCGAGATCGACACGGCGCTGCGCAGCGCGACGGCCAAGGTCGCGCTGGTCCTGCCCAGCGGCTACGAGCGCGACCTCGCCGCCGGCGCGCCGACGAAGGTGCGTCTCGTCCTCGACGGCTCGGATCCGCAGACGGTCGCCAGCGCCACCAACACCGCGGCCTCGCTGGTCTCGGCCCGCGCCAGCGCGCTCCTGGTCGAACGCCTCGGCCGGGCCGGCCTGCCGCCGGCGCTCGAGCCGAGCACCTGGTACAACCCCGATCTGCGCACGGCGATCTACATCGTGCCCGGCCTGGTCGGGGTGATCCTGACGATGACGATGGTGATGCTCACCGCGATGGCGATCGCCCGCGAGCGCGAGCGCGGCACCCTCGAGCAGCTCATCGTCTCGCCGGTCCGGAGCGTCGAGCTCATGGTCGGCAAGATCCTGCCCTACATCGTCATCGGCTACATCCAGATGAGCCTCGTCTTCCTCCTCGGCCACGTCGTCTTCGAGGTGCCGATCGTCGGCGACCTCGCGCTCCTCTACCTCCTGGCCCTGGTCTTCATCGCCGCCAACCTCGCGCTCGGCCTCTTCTTTTCGACCCTGGCCCGCACCCAGCAGCAGGCGATGCAGATGTCGTTCTTCTTCCTCCTGCCCAACATCCTGCTCTCCGGCTTCATGTTCCCGTTCGAGGCGATGCCCGAGCCGGCGCAGTGGATCGCCGAGGCGCTGCCGCTGACCCACTTCTTGCGCGTCGTGCGCGGCATCACCCTGCGCGGCGCCGGCTTCGACGACGTCGCCCCCGAGGCGCTCGACATGGCGATCATCCTCGGCGTGCTCGTGCTCTTCGCCTCGCTCCGTTTCCGGAAGAAGCTCGCCTGATGGCACGCCCTCGCACCGACATCCGCCCCCGCCTGCTCGAGGCCGCGCGCGCCCGCTTCCTCGCCGAGGGCGTCGACGGCGCCTCCCTGCGCTCGATCGCGCGCGACGCCGGCACCAGCATCGGCATGGTCTACTACTACTTCCCGACCAAGGACGAGCTCTTCCATGGCGTGGTCGAGGAGGTCTACGCCTCGCTGATGGCCGACCTCGAGGAGGCGCTCGGCGGCGACGCGCGCTTCGAGGCGCGGATCGCCGCGCTCTATCGGCGCATCGCCGCCATGAGCACGTCCGAGATCGACGTCTTCCGCCTCGTCGTGCGCGAGGCCCTGATCTCCTCCGAGCGCCTCTCCCGCCTCGTCGAGCGCTTCAAGCGCGGCCACGTCGCGCTCATCATGAAGGCCGTCGCCGAAGGTCGGCGCGACGGCGCCCTCGCGCCGGAGGTGCCGCTGCCGCTGGCGGTGATCGCCACCGGGGTCCTCGGGATCGCGCCGCAGGTGATCCTGCGCGCGCTCGGCGATCGCTCGCCGTTCGGCGGCGCGCTGCCCGACGGCGACGCGCTGGTCGAGGCGCTCTTGCATGTCCTGATGGGCGGGATCGGCGCGCCCCCCAAGGGTCGGCGCTGACGGCTTCACGAAGCGAAACAAGAACGCAATCTCGGGAGCGCCTTGGCCGCGCTCGGTCAGCCGGCCGCGAGCTTGGTCACCTGGTAGAGGCCAGGCGGCATCGGGCGGGCGAGCTCCCAGGTGATCTGCATCGGGCGTTCGCCGCGGTGGCCCTCGTAGAAGCAAGGCCCGAGCAGGGTGTAGGGCTCGGTCTCGCCGCGGTCGTCCTTGCGGCGCGCGCGCACGAAGAGCAGCGCCCGGTCGGGGGCGCCGCGGGTGATCCGGGTGTAGCGGCGACCGGTGGCGGTGGCCGCGTGGCAGGTCGACTGGCTCTCCCAGTGGAAGCGGCGGGCGCTGATGGGATAGTCGTTGTAGCGGGTCGTCGGCGTGTAGTGGTGCTCGCTCTTCTCGAGGGTCACGAAGAGGAGGTCGGTGCGCTTGTCCCTGAGGTGGTAGACGCCGGTCTGGATCCGTTGCACGCCGCCCTTGGCGTTGCGCTCGTCGACGAGCGCCATGACCTCGTCGAGGCTGTAGGTCGCGTGCACGTGGAGCGGCAGGTCGGGGAGCGGCCAGGTCAGGCGGCGGCCACGGTCGATGAGCAGCGCGATCAGCTGGCGGAGCTCGTCGAGCAAGGGCTGGCGCGCCCAGAGGTGGGCGAGGGCGGCGCCGAGGCTGGAGAGCGGACGGCGCATGTGGCCGAGCAGGACGAAGAGGTCGCGTTGCAGCGGGTCGTCGTCGTCCGGGCAGGGCTGGTCGGCATTGGCGAGGAGGCGCGAGAGGCCGTCGAGGCGGTAGGGGTCGTCGAGGTGGAGCGTGCGGGCAAGCGCACGCTCGACCTGGGCGTCGAGGTCGGGCTCGTGGCCGTCGGCGTGCAAGGCGCCGTCGGGAGGCGCGGGCAGGAGGCCAGCCTCGCGGCGGAGCCTCGTCCAACACCAGCGCTTGCTGTAGAGGTCCTCGAGGTCCGCGCCGGACTCGCGCAGGAAGGTGGCGAGGTCGATGTCCGGGCCGCGGTCGCGGGCGAGGTGGCGGAGGTCGTCGATGAGGCCGCGGTGACCGAGGCCGAGCGCGTGCTCGAGGTTGGCGAGCACGGCGGCCGAGGCCTGGCGATCGAGGTGGATGAAGCAGCCGCTCGGCAGCGAGGGGAAGCCGCGCTCGAGATCCCGCTGCAGGCTGCGGCGGGTGCCCCCGAGGATGGCGCGGAAGCGGGCGTCGTAGCGGAAGCGCCGGTGGACGTCGCCGATGAAGTCGAGCACGGTGAGGCAGGGCTTGTTCTCGGCGTGTCGGAGGCCGCGGCCGAGCTGCTGCATGAAGACGGTGGCGCTCTCGGTCGGGCGCAGGAAGAGCACGGTGTCGACGTCGGGCAGGTCGACGCCCTCGTTGAAGAGGTCGACGCTGAAGAGAACGTTGATGGTGCCGGCGCGGAGCTCGGCGAGGCGCTCGGCGCGCTCGGCGTCGGAGGTGCGCGCGCTCACGGCGGCGGCGGGCACGCCGGCGGCGATGAAGCGGGCCGCCATGAAGTCGGCGTGGGCGATGTCGACGCAGAAGCCGAGGGCGCGCATGCGATGCACGTCGGCGACCTTGTGGGCGACCTCCTGCACGACCCGGCGGGCGAAGAGGTGGTCGGCGGTGTAGACGTTGCCGAGCTTGGCGAGGTCGTAGCGGCCGCGAGTCCAGAGGTAGTCGGCGCTGATGTCGGGGGCGCCGCCGACGCCGAAGTACTGGAACGGGCAGAGCAGTCCCTGGTCGAGGGCCTTCCAGAGGCGGAGCTCGGAGGCGACGCGGCCGTCGAACCACGGGAGGATGGGCTGTCCGTCGGCGCGCTCGGGGGTGGCGGTCAGGCCGAGGAGGACCCGCGGGGTGAAGTGGCGCAGCAGGCGGTCGTAGATCGGGGCGGCGGCGTGGTGGAACTCGTCGACGATGAGCACGTCGAAGTGGTCGGGCGGCAGGGCGTCGAGGCGGTCCGGGTGCAGCGACTGGACCGAGGCGAAGACGTGTTCCCAGCGGTCGGCGTGGGCGCCGCCGACGAGGAGCTCGCCGAAGGCGCCGTCGCGGAGGACGACGCGGAAGGTGGCGAGGCTCTGGTCGAGGATCTCGCGGCGGTGGGCGACGAAGAGCAGGCGGGCGCGCGGGAGCAGGTCGCGCAGGCGGCGGTAGTCGAGGGCGGCCACGATGGTCTTGCCGGTGCCGGTCGCGGCGACGACGAGGTTGCGGTGGTGGCCGCGGGCGCGCTCGGCCGCGAGGTCGTCGAGGATCTCCTGTTGGTGGGGGCGCGGGTGCACGTCGAGGCGCAGGAGCGGGGCGGCGTGGGCGCGGACCTGGCGGCTGATGGCCTCGTGGAACTGCTCGGGATCATAGGGCTGAAAGTCGGGGTCGTCCCAGTACTGGTCGAAGGTGGCGGCGAACTTGTCGAGGATGGCGCCGTTGTCGGCGTGCGAGAGGCGGACGTTCCACTCGAGGCCGTCGAGCATCGCGGCGGCGGAGAGGTTGGAGGAGCCGACGGTGGCGGTCGAGAAGCCGCTGTCGCGGTGGAAGAGCCAGGCCTTGGCGTGCAGGCGGGTGCGGGAGGTGTCGTAGGAGACGCGCAGGTCGGCGCCCCAGCCGGTCAGCGCGTCGAGGGCGCGGCGCTCGGTGGCGCTCATGTAGGCCGTGGTGAGCACGCGCAGGGAGCCGGGGCGGCGGGCGAGGAGCGCGCGCAGGGGCGCCTCGAGGATGCGGAGGCCGGACCACTTCAGGAAGGAGCAGAGGAGGTCGACGCGGTCGGCCGAGGCGAGCTCGCGCTTGATCTCGGGGCCGATGGAGAGGTCGTGGCGACCGTTGACGAGGAGGTCGCTCAGCGCCAGCGGGATCTCGGGGCGCTCGGGGGACTGCGGCGCGAGCGGGGGCGGGGCGGGCGCGAGCACCGCGAGGAGCTTCCGCGCCGGGGCGAGCACGTCGTCGTCGGGGTCGACGCCGGCGTCGGGCACGAGGTCGCCGAGCTGGGCGAGCACGCGGTTGGCCAGGGTCACGGCGGCGACGGCGCGCATGCCGCGCGGGATGGCGTCGAAGGCGTGGACCAGCCGCTTCTGGAGGTGGCGGGCGAGGGTCAGCGGGAGCTCGTGCTCGTCGAGGTCCTCGAGGGTCGCGAGCTCGGGCGCGAGCTGGGCGAGGGCATCGCCGACGCCGCGCGTCATGAGCAGGTCGTAAAGGCCAGGTGGCAGGTCGGACATGGGCCTCGCTCGGGCTCGACAGTGCGCCCAGCATCATTCATCGCGGCGATGCGCGCCAGGCACCGCGATCACCGGAAGCGAAACAGGAGTCCGACGTCGCCAGCGCCGCTCCCCCGCCAGCCGTAGCCCGCGCCCGCCGCGATCCCCTTCGCGCGCCCGAGCCCCGCGTCGAGCCCGAGCGTCAGCGCGAAGACCTCGCCGAGCGGGATCGCCATCGCGACCCCCGCGCCCGCCTCGAAGACCCACCCCCGGCGCTCGGCCTGGTCGTCGAAGGTCTGCCAGGCGTGACCGGCGCCCAGGCGCAGGAGCGGCGTCACGCGCGCCCAGCTCAGATCGAACGAGCCGCCTCCGCTCAGCGCCACCTGGAGCCCGCGCACCTCGTAGCCCCACGCCTCGAAGTCGCCGCTGTCGATCCCGAGCCCGCCGGTCAGCGCCACCACCCACGGCCCGTGATCGACGCGCAGCTCCACCGCCGCCCCGAGCCGCGGCGCCAGCCGGCGCTCACCGGCGAAGACCGCGCGCAGCGCCGGCCCGAGCGCCACCGTCGTCGCCTCGCGCTCGACCGCGATCCCCCACCGCTCGTGCGCGTTGCCCTTGGGCGCGAGCCGATGCACCCCGAAGCCGAAGGGCGCGTGCGCCCTGACCGTCGGCTCCGGCTCGAGCAGGACCCGCGCGCCGCGCCGCAGCTCGATCGACTGGCGCTCGCGGGCGCCGTCCGGCTGCTGCACGACCACCTCGGCGCGCCCAGGATAGACCGCGCGCTCGACGGTGACGCCCGGCGCCTTGTCGAAGGTGACCAGCAGGTCCCCACCATAGTAGAGGGCGACCCGCCCGTGCACCGCCGGCCCGACGACCAGCGTCGTCGCGCGCCCCCAGTCCCACGCGAACCAGAGCGGCGCGGTGCTCATCGTGTTCGTCACGCGCAGCGGGCTCTGCGGCCGCCCGAGCGCGTGCGTCAGGCTCACGGTCTTGCGCCGCGCGTACTCCCAGATCGCGTCGAGGCTCGCGGCCTGGTTGCGATCGCGCGGCGCGCGCGAAAGCGCCTCGACGAAGAAGTGCGTGAAGACCCCGCCGAGCTCCGGGTCTTCGAAGCTCGGCTCGCCCGCGCTCGACGAGAAGAACCAGATGTTGCCCTCGGCGTTGAGCGCCTCCTCGGGCAGCGCGCGCGCGAGATCGGCGCCCGGCACGGGCCGCATGCCCTTCTGGGTCAAGCGCCCGCCGGCGAGGCTCGCGCTCTCGCACGCGTCGACCACGCCGAGCCGCAGGTCCGCGCGCACCCGATCGAGCGCGCGCGTGAGCTCGGCCGCCGACATCGGCCCATCGGCGAGGAGCACGTTGTCCGCGACGCCGTGCCCCGAATAGAAGAACGCGAAGAGCACCTTGGCCGCCGGGAACTGCCGCTTGTCCTCGGCGACCCGCGCCGCCAGCTCTTCGATCGCCGCGTGCAGCGACACCCGCGTCGCGCCGATCAGCGCGACCGTGCGTGGCCCCGTGCCGAACCCGCTGCGCTCGATCAGCGCGTCGCGAAGGCGCAGCGCGTCGCGCTCGGCGTGCTCGAGCGCCGGCTCGTACACCTCGCCGCCGGCGTCGCGCCCCTGGTTCACGCCGACCACCAGCGCATAGCGCAAGAGCGCCGCGCGCCCGCTCGCCGCAAGGGCGCCGAGCACGATCAGCGCGAGCGCACCGGCGGCGAGCACGCGACTCATTCGGCGCCCAGGACCCAGAACGAAGGATCGTGGCGGTCGTACCAGGGCTCGCCTTCGTCGGGCACCGGGCTCCACATGTTGTCCGCGCGCCCGTTGTCGCCGCCAAAGCCGCTGCGATGGCGATAGAGGCGCACCGCGCTCGGCATCTCGCCCGCCGCCAGCGGTCCTGGGATGAAGCCGAGCCGCGTGCAGGTGAAGTGCGGGAAGAGCTCCGGGTTGGCATAGTCCCCGTACTCGCCCGAGTCCTCCTGCAGGAGCAGCGAGATGTGCTCGCCCTGACCGGTCGCGCCGAAACGCCCGGTGCACTGCGCGAGCGCGACGTGCACCAGCCCGTCACGGATCTCGGCCTCCTTCTCGTCGTTCTTGTAGAAGCAGCCATCGGTCGGCGCGAAGGCGCCGCCGCAGACGTCGGCCGGGTAGATCTCGATCCAGTGGCCGTCGTACTCGAAGTCTGGGATCGGCTCGGTCGACCAGCGGTGCTCCCAGTCGGTCGGGGTCCACGCCTTGAAGTAGCGGTCGTAGCGCACGCGCCCGAGCGCGTCGGAGATCCCGTCGCAGTCGTTGTCGCGTGCGTCCCAGAGGTCCTGAGCACCCGGGTACGTCTGCGCGACCTGGTCCTGTCCGGGGCAGTCGAACGGCTCGCAGTCGGCGTAGAAGCCGTCGCCGTCCTGGTCGGTGCACAGCTCCCGGCAGGTGCCGCCGCGACACACCAGGCCAGAGCCGCAGACGGTCTCGTCGGCGACGGGCGTCACGACGCACTCGCCCCCGCTGCAGCCGTAGCTCGCGCACGGGTCCTCGCCGGCGCAGCTCTCGGCGACGCTGCCGAGGTTGCCGCACGAGTCGAGCCAGCGCACCGCGTCACCGACGCAGGTGCGGCCGACCCGCGGCACACAGTCGCAGACGCCGGCCTGGCAGGTCAGCCCGTCGGGCCCGCAGCTCGCGCCGTCCTCCAGCGGGGTATGGCTGCACGCGCCCTCGGCGCACCCATCCGCAGTGCACGGGTCGTCGTCGACGCAGGCGTCGACCAGCGCGCCCGCGATCCCACACCCGTTGAGCCACACCAGCGCGCCGTCGGCGCAAGCCACCTCGGCGCGCGGCGCGCACTCGGGGCACGCCTCGCCCGCGCAGGGGCCGGTGCAGTCGTGGCGCGCCACGAGCGCGCTCGCCGAGAACGGCTCGAAGGTGCGAATGTGCAGCGCCGGCACCGCCGGCCGCAGCGCCTGGTCTTCGACCCGCACCTCACCCGCGGCGAGCTCGGCGGGGGTCGCCGGCCGGCTGCCGCGCACCGGCGGCACCGCCTCGAGATCGATCGCGACCGGATCGAAGCGCCCGGGGCGCCCGGTCGCGATCACATCGTAGACCCGCTGAACGTAGTTCGACGTCGTCAGGAGGCCGTCCT
>WYBB01000218.1 GCA_011526585.1 Deltaproteobacteria bacterium | reverse complement strand
GCGGCCCGGCCGGGTCGCGCCTCCGCATGAGAGCGAGCAGGAGACAACCGATGAGTGACGGCCCAGGTCCTTCGCGCCCAGCGACCCTCGAGTTCCTGAAGATCAAGGATCCCGAGAAGCCGACGACCCTCTTCTGGGATCATCCGGGCTCGGCGTGTCGCGGGTTCATCGTGTACGCGACCAACAACGCCTTCCCGCCGAACATGGCGGGCCCGCTCTTCCAGGGCAAGATGCGGCAGTTCATCGACGAGGAGCGCCTCGAGCCGCACCTGAAGGAGCTCAAGGTCGCGCGCGCGGAGCGGTTCTACGCCGTGGTCTGGGTCGATGACGAGGACAACATCCACGCCGTGGACAACCTGCGCGAGCCGAGCGCAGGCAAGGAGATCCTGATCGACATCCGGGCGTTCACGGCGACCCAGGCGCGCACGTACCTGCGCGCGCGCTACCGGCCGGGGATCGTCGAGTTCCGCGACGTCTCGGTGCAGGTGTGGGTCAAGGACGTCGAGCCGAACAAGGCGGCGCTCGCGAAGATGGCCTCGGGCGAGATGCCCGCCGACTTCGTGCTGCCGAACAAGGGCGACGGCTTCGTCGACACGCTGACCGAGAGCGAGTGGAAGAAGCACTACGTGGCGCTGGCGGTCGGGCGTGATGGGGTGCGGCGGCCGCTGGAGCTGGAGATCGGGGGCTATGTGCGTCTGGAGGAGCCGCTCTTCCTCGAGCGCGACGGCAAGAAGAAATACGATCAGATCGTCGAGCTCGTGCGCAACCAGCTCGAGGTCGACCTGCAGCGCAGGACGCTGACGGTGGACGAGGCGCGGCAGATGTTGAAGCGCGCCGACGATCTCGCGCCGTTCCACCCGGTGATCGCCAAGCTCAAGGCGCAGGCGCGTGAACGCTTCAACGTGAATTTTTGACGGCGCTTTTGCGCGTGTGGGCGCGGGTCGGGCGTAGGATGTCGCCATGCGAATCCTGGTCGTCGAAGACGAGGTGATCCTGCGCGAGGGGCTGAGCGACCTGCTCGAAGGGGCGGGCCACGAGGTCGTCGCGGTGGGCGATGGGCTGATCGCGGTCGAGCGCGGCGTCGGCGAGGCGTTCGACATGGTCGTGCTCGACTGGATGCTGCCGCGGCTGGAGGGGCCGGAGGTGTGCCGGCGCTTGAGGCTGGCGCGGCCGGGGCTGCCCGTCCTGATGCTGACCGCCAAGGGCGACGAGCGCGACAAGGTCGACGGCCTGCACGCGGGCGCGGACGACTACGTGACCAAGCCGTTTTCGCCGCGCGAGCTCCTGGCGCGGGTCGAGGTCTTCGCGCGGCGCTTGAAGGCGGCGCCGGCGCCGGCCGAGGTGATCGAGGAGGACGGGGCGGCGCTCGATCTCTCGCGCTGCGTGGTCGTGCGCGACGGGCACGAGGAGGCGCTGACCGCGCGCGAGGTGGGGATCCTGCGGTGGCTGTGGCGCCATCGGGGGCGGGCGGTCACGCGCGCGGAGCTGCTCGAGCACGTGTGGGGGCTGTCGCCGAACCTGGAGACGCGCACGGTCGACGTCACGATCATGAACCTCAGGAAGAAGATCGAGCGCGACGCCAAGGCGCCGCGGCTGATCGTATCAGTAAAGGGAATCGGTTATAGTTTCGGTGCTTTGCGATGAGGTCGCGGGCGCGGGTGGCGGTGGCCGGGGCCCTGGTGGTGGTGGGGCTCGGGGCGCCGCTCGGGTTGATGTGGTGGTCGGGCAGGGCGGCGGCGGAGGCCGAGCACGACAAGATCCTGGCGGCGCCGGTCGAGGAGGCGCGCGCGGCGGCGGAGCGGATCGCGGCCCGCGTGGCGAGCGAGCTCGAGGGGCTGGCGGCGCGCGAGGCGGAGCGGCCGTACTACCAATGGCAGAGCTTGATCGTCGATCCGCGCGGCGCGTACGAGGGCGAGGCGGTGGTGCCGTCGGCGCTGGCGGACGGGCCGACCGAGCCGCTGGTGCGCGCGCACTTCCAGCTCGATCGGCGCGGGCGGGTGACGAGCCCGGAGGTCAACGAGGCCGAGGGGGCGCCGGCGGCGCGACCGGAGGCGGTGGCGCGGCTCGCGGGGTTGCGCGAGGCGCTGGCGGGGCGGCGGGCGGTCGCCGAAGGGGGCGAGGCGCCCGCGGTCGAGGGTGTGAGCGACGAGGGGGCCGCGGACGAGGGTGAGCAGGTCGCGAAGGTCGTCGAGGCGGTGAAGTTCACGCCGGGCAAGAAGGGCGCGAAGGGGGTGCTCGAGCAGCGATTGGACAACGCGGTCTATCAGCAGAACGCCGCCGCGCCCGAGCTCTTCGAGGCGATCCAACAGAAGCGCAACAAGCCGGTGGGGTCGACGGCGTCGGGCGAGGTGACGGTGCGGGTGGGGCCGTTCGAGTGGGAGACGCTCGTCGTGGGGGGCGAGGAGGTGCTGGCGGCGACGCGCATGGTCGAGACTCCGGACGCGCCGGTGCGGCAGGGGTTCGTCGTCGATGGCGAGCGGCTCGCCGCCTTCCTCGTCGACGGGCGCGTGACCGGGGCGCTGGCCGAACGCGGGGTGGAGAGCGCGGGGGCGGTGGTGGCGCCGCTCGGGATCGAGGGGGTGGACAAGGTCGTGCGCGTGGCGTTGCCGGACGAGGCGGCGCTGAGGGTGGCGGCGGCGGTGCCGCTCGACGAGTTCTGGGTGCGCTCGGTGGTGCTGACGGTCTTCGCGGTGCTGGCGGCGCTGGCGATCCTCGGGCTGGTGGTGCAGGCCGAGCGGCTGTCGGAGCGGCGGCAGCGCTTCGCGGCGGCGGCGGCGCACGAGCTCAGGACGCCGCTGGCGGGGCTGCGCATGTACGCGGAGATGTTGGAGCACGGGCTCGGCAAGCCGGAGCGGCAGAAGGAGTACGCGGGGCGGCTGGCGAGCGAGGCGGCGCGGCTCGGGCGCGTGGTCTCGAACGTGCTGGACTTCACGCGGCTCGAGCGGCGGAGCCTGGTCGTGAGCGCGAGCGCGCAGGACGTGGCGGCGCTGTGCGAGGAGATCGTCAAGCGGCACGCGGGCGGCGTGGCGGCCGCGGGGGCGCGGCTCGAGCTGGTGCGCCCGGAGCGGGCGGTGATGGCGAAGGTGGACGCCGACGCGCTGGCGCAGATCGTCGGCAACCTGATCGACAACGCCGAGAAGTACACGCGCCAGGTGGCCGACCGGACGATCACCGTGACGGTGGGTGAGGGCGAGGGCGGTCCGGAGGTGCGGGTGCGCGACCGCGGGCCGGGGCTCGGCGATACGCGGCGGGTCTTCGAGCCGTTCGCGCGCGGCAAGGACCGGGACGCGCCGCCGGGGCTGGGGCTCGGGCTGGCGCTGTCGCGCGCGCTGGCGCGGGCGCAGGGTGGCGAGCTCGAGGCGCGCGCGGTGGAGCGCGGGGCGGAGCTGGTCCTGAAGCTCGCGTCCGCCGAGCCGTGATGAAGTGTGCCACCGGCGTCCGGGTCGCGACCCGGCGACGCCCTGAATCGTCGCGCTTGCCAAGCACGGGCATCCACGTATGCTCCGCGTCCGGCGATGGCGCTTCTGTCCCAGAGCGAGCGTGAGGCGGATCTCGTGTCCGCGATGGCGGAGATCATCGGACGGGAGCACGTGTCGGTGTCGCGCGCCGACAAGATCGCCTACTCGGCGGACTTCTGGCCCAAGGCGCAGATCTGGAAGATGGGGGGCGAGATCGAGCGCTTCCCGCCCGACTGCGTGGTGTGGCCGGGCAGCGTCGCGGAGGTCGTCGCCATCGTCGATTGGTGCCACGAGCACCAGGTGCCGGTCGTGCCGTACGGAGGCGGCTCGGGGGTGTGCGGCGGCACCATCCCCGTGCGCGGTGGGGTGGTGGTCGACGTCAAGCGCATGCGGCGCGTGGTCTCGATCGACGCGGTCTCGCACACCGTCACCGTCGAGGCCGGCTGCAACGGGCAGCACCTCGAGGACGCGCTCAACGCGGCCGGGTTCACGTTGGGGCACTTCCCGTCGAGCATCATGTGCTCGACCGTGGGCGGCTGGATCGCGGCGCGGTCCGGCGGTCAGTTCTCCAGTAAATACGGAAAGATAGAGGACATGGTCCTCGGGCTGGAGGTCGTCGTGCCCGAGGTCGGCGCGCTCGACACGACGTGGCGCGCGCCGGGGGCGCCGGACTGGACCCAGCTCATCATCGGCAGCGAAGGCACGCTCGGAATCATCGTGTCGGCCGAGCTGAAGGTCCGACCGCTGCCCGCGACGCGGCGCTTCCGCGCCTGGCGTTTCCGCCACCTGGAGGACGGGTTTCGCGGCATGCGCGCCGTGATGCAGGCGGGGCTCAGGCCGATCGTCTTGCGCCTCTACGACCCCTTCGACTCGCTCATCGCGCTCGGCAAGCAGGACGAGGATCCGGGCGCCAGGGACGAGGGGCCGCTCGGGGCGCTGCGCGCGATCATGACGCAAGCGACGAAGAAGCCCGCCGCCACCCTCGGCAAGGCGCTGGCGCCGATCAAGCGCGCGGCCAAGCGCGGCGCGCTCGTCGGGGGGTTCGGCTTGCCGGCGCTGACGAACCGCCTCGCCAACGCGGCGCCGTCGCCGTGTCTGATGATCATCGGCTTCGAGGGCAGCGAGGCGGAGGTCCTCGCCGAGAGTCAGGCGGCGAGCGAGCTCCTGGCGCGGCACGGCGGGCAGGACGCGGGCGCGCGCATCGGCGAGGCGTGGCTCGCCAAGCGCTACCACGTCGGCTTCAAGCAGACCAAGCTGATGAACATGGGCGCGTGGGTCGACACGATGGAGGTCGCGACCACGTGGGATCGGCTGGAGGGGCTCTATCGTGCGGTGCGCCAGGCGGTGACGCCGCACGCGTTCATCATGGCGCACTTCAGCCACGTCTATCGCGAAGGCTGCAGCATCTATTTCACGATGGCCGGCCACCGCAAGGACGCCACGCGCGCCGAGCAGCACTACGAGCGCACCTGGGAGCACGCCATGGAGGCCGTGCTCTCGGCGGGCGCGACGCTCTCGCACCATCACGGCGTGGGGTTGCACAAGATGAGCGCGATGGCGCGTGAGCACGGCCAGATGACGCGGGCGTGGCGCGCGCTCAAGTCGACGCTCGATCCGCACGGCGTGATGAACCCGGGCAAGCTCTTCGCCGACGAGGTCGTCGAGGTCGGCGACGAAGAGGCGAGCGAGGTCCGCCCCGCGAGCTCCGAGCTCGGCGACAAGAACGCGCGCAACAAGACCGTGCGCCTGCGCCCCGACGTGAGCGCGTACGAGGAGCTCAGCGGCATCCTGCCCAAAGAGCAGATCGAGCCGCAGCACGATGGCGAGCAGTCCGCCGGCGGGTCCTGGGCGGTCGAGCCGGCGGCGCAGGTCGAGCTGGTCGAGGTCCTGCGCTGGGCCAACGCGCGCCACGCGGCGGTCTTCACGCGGCGGCCGCGGCGCGGCGACGCCGAGCGGTGCGGCTCGCGCCCGCGGATCTATCTCCGCTCGCGGCGCATGCGGCGCGTGTTGGACACCGACGTGGTCTCCGGGACGATCACCGTGCAGACGGGGATCTCGATGGCCGAACTGCACAAGGAGCTCGAGGAGCGCGCGTTCGCGACCGGGCTGCCGACGCGCCCGTGGCGGCAGGAGCCGCTGGGGGCGGTGCTGGCGGCGGTGCTCGACGCCCACTGGGGGCCGCGCTTCGGATCGATGGAGAGCGAGGTCCTGGGGTTGGGCGTCGTCTTCCCGGACGGCACGGTGGCGCACTCGAAGGTCGCGCCGCGCAAGGCGGTCGGGCCGGACTTCGACCGGCTCTTCCTCGGGTCGCGCGGGCGCTTCGGCATCATCCACGAGGCGACGCTGCGGATCTATCCGAGCGTCTCGCGCACCGTGCACAGCTATGGCGCGAAGAACCTGGCGACGGCCCTGGGTGCGGTGCAGCGCGCCATCGCCCGCGGCCTCGATCCGCGTGCGTTCGAGCTCCTGACACCGGCCGGTGATCGCGGCTGGGGCAAGCGGCGGGTCGGCCTGACCGACGAGCTGCCGGTCCTGGTCCTGATCGAGCCGTGGGTCGGCGGCGCGGGCGGGGCCAACTCGGAGGCGAAGCGGGCGTCGCTGCGCGAGCTCGGCGCGATGATCGGATCAGAGCTCGTGCACCTCGAGCCGCCGATCGGCTGGAACGTGCACGAGGGGCTCCTGCCGCCGCCGCGCGCGTGGACGGCGCCGGTGGTGCCGGCGCGCATGAGCGACCTGGTGAGCCTGGCGGAGGAGCTCGGCGACGAGGTGCCGCCGGGGCTGTGGATCGTGCGGCTGAGTCGCCATGGCGGCTACCTGTCGCTGGCGGCGGAGCAGAGTGAGCCGGGCACGCCCGAGGCGGCGGTGCAGCGCTTCGTCGCCGCGCACCAGCCGCTGACGATGGCGCGCGCGCAGGCGTGGGGGCGGCTGCAGGAGGGCCTCGGCGACCGCCTCGACCCGAAGGGGATCCTGAACCCGGATGGCTGAACAGCGACCATTGGAGCTGGACGAGGCGCTAGGGCTCTGCACCTACTGCCCGAGCTTGTGCCGTCACGCGTGTCCAGTCGCGACCGCTGAGGGCAGCGACACCGTGTCGCCGTGGGGTCTCATGAGCCTCGCGCGACACGTGCGCGGTGCACGCGTGCAGGTGGACGCCGAGGTGTTGGCCACGCTCGACGCGTGCAACGGGTGCGGGGCGTGCACCGAGGCGTGCCTCTACGAGGTGCCCGTGATGCACTCGCTGATCGAGGTGCGCGCGCAGATCGTCGCAGCGCAGCCGACGATCCGCGGGGCGCATGCGGGCGAGGCCGCGCGGGCGGCGAGCTTCGAGCGGTCGGTGCTGCACAGCCTGGGGGCGCGCTCGCGCTACGAGAGCCGCCCGGCGATCTCGCTCCTGCCCGGGCGCGGCTCGGTGCCGGACGCGCTCCAGACGCTGTTCTCGCTCTGCGATCGCCTCGACGTCGAGGCGCTGGCGTGTGGGGACCTGGCGCAGCTCGACCTCGGCTATGACGCCTGGCTCGCCGGCGAGCACGCGACCTTCCTCGAGACGGCCAAGCGCGCGCACGCGGCGGCGGCCGGGGCGCGCGACATCGTCGTGATGTCGGCCGAGGCGCTCTATCTCCTGAAGGTGGTATATCCGCGCTTCGGGCTCGCGCTCGAGGCGGACGTGCTGCACGTCTCGGAGATGTTGCTGCCGCTCCTGTCGGGGGCCGTGGTGCGGCGCTTGCCCGGTGTGGTCGCCTATCACGAGAGCTGCCACCTCGGGCGCCACCTCGGCGTGCGCGACGTGCCGCGCCAGGTGTTGCGGCGTGTGCTCGAGGGCCCGCTGCTCGAGCTCCCGCGGCGCGCCGAGATCCTCGGCTGCTGCGGTGGGTCGGGGCGGCGGCTGGGGCGCGCGAGCACGACCGAGCGCATGGCCGACGACGTGCTCGAGGTGGCGGCGGCGGCGGGCTACGACCGGCTCGTGTCGTTCTCGGGCGAGTGCGTCGAGGCGTTGCGCGCCGCGCACATGCGGCGGGTCGCGCGCGGGCTCGGCTCGGCGCCCAAGGTCGATCACGCGGTGAGCCTCGTCGCCGAGGCGGTCATCGGAGATGGAGCGTCGGGCTAGCAATGCGCACCCTGGTCGTCGTCAACGAACACGCGGGCGGCGGCGCCATGGCCGACGTGTTCCGCCGTCTCGAGCATCCGCTGCGCGCGGTGATCGGCGACTTCGAGGTCGCGTTCACCGACGGCCCCGGGCACGCGATCACGATCGTGAGGAACGCGCTCGGCGACGGCGTGCGTCGCGTCCTGTCGGGAGGAGGGGACGGCACGCTCAACGAGTGCGTCAACGGCTTCTTCGGCGACGACGGGGAGCGAATCGCCCCCGATGCGGTGCTCGGCCTGCTCTCGGGCGGGACGGGGGGCGACTTCCGCAAGACCCTCGGGCTCGCCTCGTCCGAGGACGCGCTCGAGGCGCTGCGCAACGGCAAGACCAGGGCGGTCGACGTCGGGTGCGTGACCTTCGATGGCAAGGACGGGCCCAAGACGCGGCGGCACTTCATCAACATCGCCAGCTTCGGGATGTCGGGGCTCGTCGACAGGAACGTCGCCGCGTTCAAGCAGTTCGGCGGCAAGGCCGCCTACTTCGGCGCGACGCTCAAGAGCATGTGGGGCTGGAAGAACCCGCGCGTGGCGATGACGCTCGACGGTGAGGCGTTGCCGGCACGCCCGATCATCACGGTCGCCGTCGCCAACGGGCGCTACTTCGGCGGCGGCATGATGGTCTGCCCCGACGCGCGCCTGGACTCGGGCGTCTTCGAGGTCGGCGTGCTCGGGGACTTCTCGCGCCTCGAGCTGATCCTGATGTCGCGCACGATGTACGACGGCCGCCACGTCTACAACCCGAAGGTCTCGATGCGCCGCGCCGCGCTGGTCGAGGCGGTCGCCGAGGGCGGCGCCGAGGTCCTGCTCGACATCGACGGCGAGGCGCTCGGCAAGCTGCCGGCGCGCTTCGAGATCCTGCCGGGCGCGCTCAACCTCGTCGTGCCGTGAACGACGCCAACGACAGCGTCGGCAAGGCGAAGAAGCGACGCAAGCCGAAGCCACCGCCGATGCCGCGGCCAGAGCGGCTGAGGCGACTCGGGCTGGTGACGCTCGCCGGCGTCCTGACCTTCCTCTCGTTCCCGTTCACGACCGAGCGCGACTCGAACCTGTGGCCGCTCGCCTGGTTCGCGCTGGTGCCGTTCCTCGAGGGGATCCGCGGGCTCACCGGCAAGCGCGCCTTCTGGTTCGGCGCCCTCGGCGGCTTCGTCACCAACCTCGGCGGCTTCTGGTGGATCTCCGAGGTGCTGCGCGAGTTCGGGCACCTGCCCTGGTACGTGTACTGGCCGCTGACGCTCCTGAACTCGTTCTATCAAGGGCTCATGTTCGCGGTCTTCGCGCTCCTGGTGGCGCGCGCCGCGCGCTGGAAGGAGCACGGGTTGGTGCCGGTCTGGCACGTGGCGGCGCTCTTCACGGCGGTCGAGTGGCTCTTCCCGATGATCTTCCCGTGGTACCTCGCCAACGGGCAGTACCGCTTCCTGCCGGCCATCCAGATCGCCGAGCTCGGCGGGGTGATGTGCATCAGCTTCGTGATGGTCGCCTTCAACGCCGGCCTGCATCGCCTCTGGGTGCACCGCGCGCTGCGCCGGGATCCGGCGCGCCCGGAGCTGCCGCGGCGCGCGCTGATCGCGACCTTCCTCGGCACCGCCATCGTGTTGATCTACGGGCAGGTGCGCGTGGTGATGGTCGACGCGCAGATCGCCGAGGCGGACAAGCTCGAGCTCGGGCTCGTCGAGGCCGACATCGGGATCTTCGAGAAGCAGGCCAAGCACCTGCCGCCGCGCGAGCAGGCGCTGACCCTGCACAGGAACCTGCTCAAGCACCAGACGATGTCGGCCGCGCTCGAGGCGCGTGGCGTGGACCTGGTGGTGTGGCCGGAGTCGTCGTTCTTTCCGCTCGACGATCCGTTCATCAAGCGAACCGATCGGATGGCGCTCGGGCTCGTCGACGGTCGCCTGGTCGAGTGGGTCTATGACGCGGCGCGCGACGACTTCGCGTGGCGGGCGCTCGCGGGCGCCGAGGTGGAGTCCGTGCGCGAGGCCAGGGCGCTCGCGGTGCTGCGCGAGGATCGCTTCGTCACGCTCGGACCAGAGGGGCTCGGCGAGGCAGGCACAGCGCTGCCCGAGGGCGCGACCTTCAGGGCGATCGCCCTGGTCGCCGCACCGGGGTTCGGGACCCACGAGGATCACGCGCGCGCGACGGTCTGGGCGGCAGGTGAGCGCGGTGCGTTGGCGTTCGGTCGCCTGGGGCAGGCACTGAAGCCCGTCGGCTCGGGCGTGAGCGAGACGCTCGACGGGATCGCGATGAAGAGCGCGCGCGACGGTGTGGCCGTGGGGCGGCGCGGGGCGCTAGTCGAGATCGAGCGCGAGGCGGCGCGCGCGGTCGCGCCGGTGAGCCAGGACGACCTGAGCGCGGTCGCGTGGAGCGGACCGTCCAAGGCGGGGCAGGTGGCGCTCGCCGTCGGCCGTGAGGGCGCGATCGCGGTGCGATTCGCGGAAGGATGGGAGCTGGAGCGCCTGCCGGGCGAGATCGATCTCGTCGCGGTCGACTTCGATCGCGACAACGCCCCATGGGTCGGCGGCGCCGGGGGGTACGTCGCGACGCGGGTCGCCGGGGCGTGGCAGCCCGTGCCGCTGCCGTCGGCTCGCGACGTTACGGCGCTGGCCGTCGATCCGCTGGGCGCCGTGCTCGTGGCCGACGCCGCGGGTGGGCTCTGGGTGCGGCCCGAAGGCGCGAGCGCCTGGCGCAGCGCCGCGACGGACCTCGGGCCCGCCGGGCAGGGGAGCGGAGTCATGAGCGCGATCGCGTCGGCGGAGTGGGCGCAGGCGATCCCGCTGCCGCGCGACGTACGCTGGGTGAGGCAGAGTCGCGCGCCGCTGCCGGCGTTGGTAGACTTCGATCGCGACCCGACGATCGAGCTCGCGCAGGCGAGCGATCGCGACCGCGCGACCGTTCAGCGCGGGTTCACGACGCCGATCCTCTTCGGAGGGCTCACCTGGGCGCCGCCGCCGCCGGGCAAGGAGCGCCGGGTGTTGTACAACACGGCGATCATGCTCGATCAGCGTGGGCGCGTCGTCGACACCTACGACAAGGTCTATCTGCTGGCCTTCGGCGAGTACATGCCGTTTGGCGAGACCTTCCCGGGCCTCTACGATGCGTTTCCGCAGGCCGGACGCTTCACCGCCGGCGACGAGGTCAAGACCTTCACCTGGCGAGGGCATCGCATCGGGATCATGATCTGCTACGAGGACATCATGGCCGACTTCACCGGCCGCCTCGCCGACCTCGAGCCGAACATCATCATCAACGTCACCAACGACGCCTGGTTCGGCAAGACCGCGGAGCCCTGGCTGCACCTGGCGCTGGCGGTGTTCCGCGCGGTCGAGAACCGCCTGACGCTCGTGCGCTCGACCAATACCGGGATCTCGGCCTTCATCGATCCGACCGGACGGCTCACCGGCGCGACGCGCATGGATGACGCCGAGGTCCTCGTCGGCGAGGTGCCGCTCATGTCCGGCGGTACGGTCTATGGGGCCGTCGGCAACCTCTTCGCGTCGGCGATGCTGATCCTCGTCGTCGCACACGCATCGCTCGCCTGGCACCGTCGTCGACAACGGCGAAGACCGGAAGGGGAAACGACATGAAGAGTCTGGTCATCGATGGGCTCGAAGACTACTGCCGCGCGCACACCTCACCGCTGCCCGAGCTCTACGAGCGCCTGCGTGAGCAGACCTACGCGGAGGTCGCCGCGCCACAGATGCAGGTGGGCCACCTCGAGGGGCGGCTCCTCAAGCTGCTCGCGCAGCTCGCGGGTGCACGCCTGGCGGTCGAGGTCGGCACGTTCACCGGCTACTCGGCGCTGTCGATCGCCGAGGGGCTCGCGCCCGACGGCCACCTGCACACCTTCGACATCGACCCGGTGGCGACGGGGATCGCCCGCCGCTACTGGGACGAGGCCGACTGGGCGCGCGACCGCATCACGCTGCACCTCGGGGACGCGCGCGCCGAGCTCGCGGCCTTCGTCGCGCGTATCGACCGGCCCGTCGACCTCGCCTTCATCGACGCCGACAAGAGCGGCTACATCGACTACTGGGAGACGCTCGTGCCGGCCATGCGCCCGGGCGGGCTCATCGTCGTCGACAACGTGCTCTGGAGCGGGCGCGTGCTCACGCCCGCCGATCCCAACGACCACCACATCGTCGCCTTCAACCGCCACGCCGCCGCCGACGCACGCGTCGAGCAGGTCATGCTCACCGTGCGCGACGGGCTGATGATCGCGCGCCGGCGCGAGTGAGGACGAGCATCAAGGGCGCGAACCGAGCCGACGCGCCAGCTGATCCTCGTAGAGCGAGGCGGGCTCGAGCGTGGAGGCGCGCGTTACCCCCTCGACCCAGTCCTCCGGCTCGGTGTCGATCGCGCCGCTGAGCGCGAGCGAGGTCGTCACGCGCGTGCCCGGCGCGCTGCCGATGACGTAGCCGAGACCGTACTGGAGCGAGATCACCTCGCCGCCCTGGAAGTTCCAGAAGACCGACGCGGTCGCGCCGTGGCCAGGGCCATCGACCAGCGCGCCTTCGCGGTTCATCGCGTCGAAGCCGTCGAGGAAGACGCTGTGATCGACGAGGTTCGCGGTGGCGAGCGAGTGCAGCTCGCTGCGCGTCGGGATGGTGGAATCCGAGATCGGGCCGAGCGGCACCTGGGCGGCCTCCTCCGAGCGCACGCGCAGCCAGACCGCGCCGGCGGTGCCGAAGCCCGCGCTGGCGATGAAGTTGTTGCGCCCGCCGCGCGCGCTCGAGTCGCGCGTCAGGATCTCGTTCGACTGCAGCACGTCGAAGAGGTAGCCGTCGCTCGAGTAGCCGCGGTTCTGCGCGTGGGCGAGGTGACAGTCGGCCACGGTCACGCGCTTGGAACGCGCGATGACGATGCCGTTACTCTGCAGGTGGGCGCCGGCGCCGGGCCCGGTCGCCGGGGCGCCGGGCGAGACGAACGAGCTCACGTTCCGGACCCAGCCGTCGGCGACGTCGACGAACAGGATGGCTGCGACCTTGTCGCTGCGCCACGCGACCTCCCACGCGGTGGCGTTGGCGATGCCGAGATCCTCGACGCCGACCTCGCGCACGAGGCCGCCCACACGGCGCAGGCTCGCGCCGTGAGCGATCGCGAGCGGCGCGCGCAGCGGCACGTCGATCGTGATCCGCGGCGGGGTCGAGGCGCGATCGACGCCGACGATGGTGCGGAAGAAGCGTGGCTGCCAGGTCTCGGCGACCGCGGCCCAGCGCTCGCTCATGCCCATCGCCTCGAGGAGCTCGGCGGTCATCTGGTGCCCGAGCACGACGTCCTCGCCGACGTTGAGGCCGGTGGCGTCGGTGACCGCGATCGTCTCGTCGAAGACCTCGCCGTCTTCGGCCAGCAGGGTCTCGTGGGTCACCTCGGGCTCGCCGAGGACCTGGATGTGCCCGGCGTACGAGAGCCCAGCCTGGCGCGTGAACCAGAGCTTCGTGAGGTCGGGGCCGTCGCCGGCGATGACGATCCGCGACGAGCGCACCTCGAGCCAGAAGTCCAGGCGGTAGAGGCCGGCAGGCACGTACACGACGCCGCCACCCGCGGCCGTGGCCGCGTCGATGGCGTCCTGGAAGGCGGCGGTGGCGTCGACGCTCGCGCTCGGATCCTCGAGCGCGACCGCGCCGAAGTCGGTCACGTCGAAGCGCGCGAGCCCGGCGACGCCGTCCGGACCGAGGCCGGCGCCGAGCGGGGCCTCGCCGTTGTGGTAGCCGGCGTACGAGAAGTCCTGCAGGGCGGCCCCGTCTTCGGCGGCGTGGCCCGGCTCCCAGTCCTCGGGGTAGAGCTCGCTGCGCCAGGCGAGCAGGGTGTCGGCGGGCGCGGTGTCCGCCTCGGTCTCGGGATCGGCATCGAGCGTGTCGCCGTCGCCGTCATCGCCGTCGAGCTCGGGCCCAATGTCGAAGGTCTCGAAGGTGTCGAAGGTGTCGCCGATGTCGCCGTCGCCCGTGTCGTGCACTTCGGGGTGCGTGTCAGCGCCGCCATCCCCGTCGTCGCCATCGGGATCGGCGTCGAGCGTCTCCGCGCTGTCCGGGAGCTCGGGCAGGTCCGGGCCGATCGAGGTGTCGGCGGCCGAGTCGACGTCGGCCGTCGAGTCGGCGTCGGCGTCGCGCGCGCCGGGACCGGCGAGCTCGCTGCCGCACCCGGCGAGGGCGCAGAGCGTCGCGCCTATGGTCCATGTGGCGAGTCGCATCGCGTGGCTGCATGTCTTAAATGTCGACTCGATTCAAGGGCCGAAGGCGGGCATGCCGCGCGGTTCCGTGCTACGCAGCGCGCGTGCGGGACGTGAATCCGGTCGTGTGGGTGGGCTCCTTCGCCCTGTTGCTCGGTGCGTGCGGTGATGGTGCGGGCAGCGGCGCTTCGTCCGACGCCAGTGCGGATCTCGGCGACGCGCTCGCCGAGATCGTCGACGGCGACGAGGTGCTCGCCGACACCTCGGTCGCGCCCGACGTGCTCGCCGAGGTCGACGCCGTCTCCGAGGTGACAGCGCCCGACGCGAGCGAGCCCGAAGACACCTCGCCGCACGACGTCGCCGCGGAGACCGACTCCGCTGACGACACCGCCGAGGTCGACGCCCCGGTCATCGATCCCGAGGGCGACAGCGACGGTGACGGCATCGCCGATCTCGCCGAGCTCGAGGATGGTACCGACCCCTTCGATCCGCGCTCCGCCCGCGCCTGGCACCCGGAGATCGTCGGCCACCCGCGCCTCTTCGCCGATCCCTCGGCGCAGCCGCTCATCGCCGCCCGCGCCGCCGCCACCACCGGCCGCGCCGCGCCGCTCTGGGCGCGTGTGCTGAACCTCGCCCAACGCCCCATGCCCGCGCACGCGATCGACCAGGGCTACGACACGTCGATCCCACCGGCGCAAGCGCAGATCGCCGAGGCCGCCGCCCTCGTCGGCTTCGCCACCGGCGACCTCGCCATGACCGCCAAGGCGCTCGACGTCGTCGCCGCGCCGTTCCCTGATCCGAGCCCGCTCAACGAGCTCTCGCAGTTCAACGCCGGCGACCACTACGACCTCCTCGAGGCCGAGGCGCTCCACGGCTTCTGCTCCGCCTATGATCTCGCCGCCGGCACGCCCGGTGTCGACTCCGCGCTGCTCGCGGCGGCGCGCCAACGTCTCGTCGAGCGCATCGACTACTTCCGCTCGCTGTGCATGACGCGCGGCGGCTGCGCCACCCTCCTCAAGAACGAGCCCAACAACCACACCATCAAGAGCCTGGCCGCGATCGGCGTCTGCGCCGTCGCGCTCCCCGATCGACCCGAGGCCGCCGCCGACTTCAACGAAGCGCTCGTCGGCATCGACTGGCTCGCCCATGAACGCCAGGGCAACCTCGAAGGCGGCTGGGCCGAGAGCTGGAACTACCTCAACTACTCGGGCGAGACCCACCTCGGCTTCCTCGTCGCCGCTGCGCGCCACGCCCCGCCGGACGGCCGCTGGCGGGCCCGCGCCGAGGGCTGGGTCACCCGCCTGAACCCCGACAACGGCAAGCTCGTCGACGTGCTCGCCCCCGGTGCCGACCCCCTCTGGCGCGCCGTCTACGAGCGCGCCCTCCTCGCCACCATGCCCTGGGGCCTCACGCCGCCCGTCGACGACGCCAACCCCTCGGCGCTCCACGGCGGCCTCCTCGCCGCGCTCTTCGACGACGATCGCTTCCTCTGGAACTGGGACCTGCCGAGGGTCGGCATGCACACCGGCCGCCAGCTCGTCGCGACCTTCCTCTTCGCCGACCTCGATCGCCCCGCGCGCGAGCCCACCTCCGTCGAGGGCTTCTTCCCCGACGCCGGCTTCTCGGTCCTGCGCAGCTCGCTCGCCACGACCGCGACCTACTTCCACATGCAGCACGAGCCCGAGCGCATGCGCCTCGGCGGCGGCGCCCACGAGCACGCCGACCCGCTCTCCATCATCCTCGCCGCGCACGGCACCGACCTCGCGATCGACCCCGGCTACATCGACTACACGAACCACGGCAAGGTCAAGTACGGCAAGGATCACAACATCGTGCTCGTCGACGGCCAGGGCCCCGAGTTCTTCTTAGACGGCATCGTCGAGGCCGCGCCGAGCTCCGACGCCTTCCTGCACGAGCACGAGCACGCGCCTCCCTTCACGACCCTCATCGCCTCGACCAAGTACGGCGGCGCCGAGCTCCGCCGCCGCGTCGTGCGCGTCACCCTCGCCGACGACCTCCAGCTCTTCGTCATCGCCGATCGCCCCAGCGCGCAGGGCACCCCGACCTGGACCTTCCAGCTCAACGGCCTCGCCTCCGAGGAGATCGGCGGCACCTCCTTCGAGCTCACGCCCACCGACGCCGGCGCGCTCGCAACCTGGCGTCGCCCGGCCGCGAGCCTCTGGCTCACCACCGCGTCGACCTCCGGCGTCACCACCGCCGCGAGCCGCCTCGAGGAGTCGAGCCTCGCCTCCGGTCGCCACCGCTGCCTCACCGTCGACGCCGCCATGGGCTCCGACGCCGGCTTCGTCACGCTGCTCGTGCCGGCGCTGCCCGAGCTCGCGCCGACGCTGAGCTCCGACCGTCCCGCCGCCGGGATCGCTCGCGTGCGCGCCGAGCTCGACGCGGGCCGCAGCGTGACCGCCTATCTCAACCACGGCGCCCCGCGCACCGTCGACGCGCGCACGCTCCCCTACGGCCTGACCCTCGTCGTCGCCGAGCCGGGCCTCGCCGACGCCATCCGGAGCTACGGCATGGACACGCCTGAGATCCCCGACCCGAACCCCTTCTGAGTCGTCGAGCGAGCGCCCCGCTCAGCGCAGGCCGAAGTGGGTGAGCCAGCGATAGATCTGCCGCCGCGCCTTGCCGTAGTGGCGTGCGAGCCCGTGCACGGAGCCGATCTTCGTGAGCGCCTCCGCGAGCTCTTCGCGCGTCGTCGGCGGTGGCGCCACCGCCACGACGGGGGCGCCCGCGTCGGCCGCACGGGGCGAAGCGTGCGGCGCGCGCGGTCCGAGCAGCTTCTCCACGAGGTCGTCGCCGAGCACGGGCTCTTCCGGATCCAGACGATGCACCACACGCTCGAGGGTCCGCAGGTTCTCGGGTAGCGCTCGCATGAGCAGCGCCTCCGCCGCCTCGGGCCGCACGTCCAGGTCTCGCCCTTCCAGCCCGCGCTCCGCGGCCCAACGCGCGTACAGGATCACGAACCAGTCGATGATGTCCGCGCGGCGCGCAGCGAGGGCCGGAACCTGCAGCTCGATCAGCGACAGGCGCGCCCACAGGTCGCGACGGAATCGCCCAGCCTCGACCGCGGTCGGGAGATCGGCGTGGGTCGCACCCACGACGCGCACGTCGATCGGCTCCGCCCGTGTCGATCCGACCGGCCGTACCTCGCGCTCCTGGATCACGCGCAGCAGCTTCGCTTGCAGCTCGATGGGCAGCTCGCCGATCTCGTCGAGCAGGAGCGTGCCGCGGTGCGCCGCGCGAAAGAGGCCGGGCTGAGCCTGTTCGGCCCCGGTGAAGGCGCCCTTGACGTGGCCGAAGAGCTGCGACTCGACGAGCTGCTCCGAGAGCTCGGCGACGTTGATGGCGACGAAGGGACCGGCGCGCCCGGAGAGCCGATGCAGCTCGCGCGCGACCCGCTCCTTGCCGACGCCCGTCTCGCCGAGCACCAGGGCCGGCGCCGGATCGGGCGCCGCCCGCACGATCGCGTCGCGCAGCGTACGCGCGGCGCTGCTGCGACCGGGCACGGCGGCCATCAGCGCATCGTCGCTCGCGCGCTCGACACTCGGGCTCCGGGCGCTCTGGATCTCGTAGACCATCACCACGCCCCCGGCGCGCACGACGTCGCCATCGCGCAGCGCTTGCGCCGCCTCGAGCCTCTCGCCCCCCAGCCAGGAGCCGTTCTTCGAGCCGGTATCGCCGATCCGATGCGCGCCCGCGCGCCAGACGATCTCGAGGTGCTTGCGCGAGACCGAGCTGTGATTCAGGCGCTCGCGACCGAGCATGAGCGGGTTCTCGTCGAGCGCGATCACGTCACGCGAGCTCGCCGGTACGACGACGACAAGCCGCGCCGCGCGCGCGGCTCCGAGCTCGGCCTGACGCTGGGCGCTCCGTGGCGAGCGCGTCTGGAGGGACTCCGTGTCTTCGCTCATCGCCAGCCAATCTATCAGCGATCGCGACGGCGACCGAGCGGTGCTCGCGTCGCGGTCTCGTTCACTCGCACGCGATCCGCGTCACCCACGGCTGGCGCGCGAGCAGGTCCGCGAGCGGGTGGTCCGCGGGCAGCGCCCCCGCTCGCACGAGCCCGACGACCAGGAGCGGTGCACGCGCCGCGGTGAGAGCCTCGAGCACCCGCGCGCTCGCCTCATCGGTGAAGTGCAGGTCGTCGATCACGATGGCGAGCGGCGCCGTCGAAGCCAGCTCGCCGAAGAGCGTCGCGATGGCGTCGCGGGGCGAGGACGAGGGCGGCGTATCGGCGCCGCGCGGCGCGACGCCGGCGATCGTCGGGAAGGTCTCGCCGGCCCGCGCCAGCCACGCGCCGAGGCCGGTCCAACGGGTGCGCGCGACCTGTCGCAGCGACAGGGCGAGCTCGTCCATGACCTGATCGAAGGCCTTGAAGGGCAGGGACTCCCGCTCGTGGCAGCGCCCGCTCAGGACCTCGTAGCCGCGCGCGCGGAGCTCGTTGGCGATCCGCCCGGCCAGCGTGGAGCCGTCGCTCCTGCTCGCGCCGCCGACGATCACCAGCTCCGCGCGCCGCTCGATGAGCACGTACGCACCGCTGTCGAGCACGCGGCGCAGGAGGTCGTCCTCGTCTGGCGCCAGCGCCGGCGCAGAGCTCGCGTGCGCCGGGAGCGCCGCTTCGTTCACCGCCGACAAGCCGAGACGCGTACGCACCTCGGACAGGCCCGGGCGCGCGGCGGGGAGCTTGTGCAGGAGGTCGCGACACAGCGCGACGTAGCGCTCCGGCACGCCGCTGACGCGCGACGACACGAGCGGCGCGGGGGTGAGCAGATGATCGACCGCGACGCGCGCCGAGCCGCTCCCGAATGGCGGCGCCCCGGTGAGCAGGTGGAAGAGCAGGCACCCGAGGCCGTAGAGGTCGCTCGCCGGGGTGATCTCGCCTTCTTCGCACTGCTCGGGCGACATGTAGGCGAGCGTGCCGACGATGGTACCCGCCGCGGTCAGCCGATCGCTCGAGAGGTGCTGCGCGATCCCGAAGTCGAGCACGCGCAGGTGACCCGCGCGATCGAAGAGGATGTTCTTCGGCTTGAGATCGCGGTGCACGACGCCTCGCGCATGGATGAACCCGAGCCCATCGAGGAGCTGGGGCAGGGCGAGATCGAGGCGCTCGAGATCGCAGGGTGTCGCCGGCAGGCTGCACGCCTCGCGCGTCGTCGCGCGCGCCGAGCCCGCATCGGACTCCCCCGCCGACGTGCGCCTGGGCAGCGTCTCGGTGCTGGGATCCGTGGGCTCGCCCCGGGTCGCGTCGTCCGAGTCGCGCGCCCGCATCGCCTCGAGGAGGTCGCTGCCCTCGACGAGCTCCATCGTGTAGTACCAGCGCGCGCCGTCCGTCGCGAGCTCGAAGAGCCGCACCAGGTTCGGGTGGCTCAGGTCGGCGACGCTCCGGAACTCGCGCTTGAAGCGGAGGAGCCCGTCGCCGTCGCCGCCGACGCGCATCACCTTGAGCGCGCAGCGCACGCCGCGCTCCAGGTCCTCGACCTCCCAGACCGCGCCCATGCCGCCCTGGCCCAGCCTGCGCACCGGACGATAGCGCGGGCCGTCGACGAAGCCGTCGTCGCCACCTCTGGGTTCACGCGTCATGGTCGCATGTTACCCCGGCACTCGGAGACACGCGCGGTCCCCGGTGACGCGTCCCCGGTGACAGCGCCTTCGCAGCGCTCCCAGCGGGCCCCGGCCGGAGCGCGGGATCCGCGCACGCCCGCCTCCAAGGCCAATGGGCACCAGGACCCACCCGCGGGAACGGACCTTGAAAAGGCGGGTTCGCGGGGCGCATGGGGCGCCCCGCATGCGACTGCAAGCAAGGAGCTCCGATGAAGGTCAAGTCCATGATCAAGGCCGGCTCGGGGGGACGTGACGTCCTCTTCGATCCGGGTAAGGCGGATCCGCCTCCCGTCAGACCGGTCGGCTGAGTCGGCGGGGGTGCCGCGGCGTAACCTCGTTGCGCTGAGCGATCGGCACCCGACACGAGCCCGGACCTGAGCTGGATTGGGGCATGCCCCCAAGCCTTGCCCGTCCTCGACGGGCTGCCACGAGAGTCCGGCGTTCGCGCCGCGGCTCTCTGGCCACGTCCGACCTGCTGTCGAACCGCGCTCCCTACCCGTTGCTCGCGGCGACCGCGCCCGCGTAGCCCTCGGCCTCGACGGTCTGCAGCAAGAGCGCCACATCGAGCTCGCGCGCCGCCACCACCTTCGCCCGCCCGCTGGCGAGATCGACCTCGACCTCGCTCACCTCGGGCAGCGCAGCCAGCGCGCGCTTGACCCGCATGCGGCAGTGGTTGCACGTCATCCCGCTCACCTCGATCTCGTAGCTCGTCGTCATCGACGCCTCTCCTCCGCCAGCCCGGCCACGCCGACCATCGGCCCGGTCGCCTCCGCCGGCAAGCCCGAACCTCTCGCGAAGCGCTTGAGCCGCAGCGCGTTCAACACCACCGCCACGCTCGAGAGCGCCATCGCCGCGCTCGCGAAGACCGGATCGAGGCTCCACCCGAGCGGACCCTCGAAGACCCCCGCCGCCAACGGGATCCCGATCACGTTGTAGCCGAACGCCCACCCGAGGTTCTGCCGGATCACCCGCACGGTCGCCCGCGCCAGCCGCACCGCCACCGGCAGCTGCCCGAGCCCTCCGCGCGTCAGCACCACGTCGGCCGAATGCGCCGCGATCTCGGTCCCCGAGCTCAGCGCCACCCCGACCTCGGCCGCCGCCAGCGCCGGGGCATCGTTGACCCCGTCGCCGACCATCGCGCAGCGCCGCCCACGCCCGCGCATCGCGACGATCCGCGCGAGCTTGTCCTCCGGCGTGAGCCGTCCCTGCGCCGCATCGACCCCCAACGCCTGCCCGAGCGCCGCGACCACAGCCTGGCGATCACCCGAGAGCACCTCGGTGCCGAGCCCGAGCGCCCCCAGCCCCGCGATCACCTCCGCCGCCTCCGGCCGCGCCTCGTCCCCGATCCCCAGCACCGCCGCCGCGGCCCCATCGATCGCGACGCACACCGGCGTCAGCCCGCGCCGCGCCAGCGCCTCGGCGCTCGCCGCAAACGCCGCCGCCGCCTCGCCCACCCGCGCCTCGACGAACGCCTCCGACCCGACGACCACACGCCGCCCACCGATCGTCGCCTCGACGCCTCCGCCGACCTCGATGCGCGCGTCGCCGATCGCGCCCGCGCCCCCTTGCTCACCCGCGTGCGCGACGATCGCCCTGGCCAGCGGGTGCTCGCTCGCGCGCTCAGCCGCCGCTGCCAGCGCGATCACCTCGCGCTCGTCCCGATCGCCGATCACCTCGACGACCTCCACCTTCGGCGCGCCGGTCGTCAGCGTGCCGGTCTTGTCGAAGATCACCGTGTCGACGTGCGCCAGCGCCTCGAAGGTCGCGCCTCCCTTCACCAGCACCCCGAGCTCCGCCGCGCGCCCCGCCCCGACCGAGACCGCCGCCGGCGTCGCCAACCCGAGCGCGCACGGGCACGCGATGATCAGCACCGTCAGCATGCGCTCGAGCGCGGTCTCGCCGCCCGCTCCGCTCACCAGATGCACCACCAGCGTCACCAGCGCGATCGCCACCACGATCGGCACGAAGACGCCCGCCACCCGATCCGCCGCCTGCGCGATCGGTGCCTTGTCCCCCCGCGCGCTCTCGACCGCCCGCGCGATCCGCCCGAGCACCGTCTCGTCGCCCACCGCACGCACCTCTACGTCCAGGGCGCCGGTCGTCACCAGCGTGCCCGCGCGCACCCGCGATCCCGCGCCGCGCTCGACCGGCACGCTCTCCCCGGTCAGCGCCGCCTCGTCCACCGCCGCGCGCCCGGTCACCACCTCGCCGTCGGCCGGGATCCTCCCGCCCGGTCGCACGCGCACCACGTCGCCCACCGCCAGCGTCGCGACCGCGATCGTCTCCTCAGCGCCGAGGTCATCCTCGTCCTTGGGCGCCAAGAGCCGCTGCACCCGCTCGGGCACGAGCCCGACGAGGCCGCGCACCGCCGCCGACAGGTCTCGCCGCGCCCTCGCCTCGAGCCGCTTGCCGATCATCACGAAGAGCACGATCGCCGCCGCCGCCTCGAAGTAGACGTGCGGCAGCGCGTGCCCCTCATGGTCGGCCTGACCTCCCGCCGCGAACGCCACCAGCACGACCAGCGAATACACCAGCGCCGAGCCCACCCCGAGCGCCACCAGCGTGCTCATGTCCGCGCTCTTCGCCCGCGCGCTCTTCCACGCCCCGACCAGGAAGCGCCGCCCCGGCCCCGCGACGACCACGACCGTCAGGATCGCCTGCACCCACAGCCACGCCAGGTGCTCGCCGAACGCCCCATGCGACATGCCGAGCACCATCACCGGCACGCCGGCCGCCACCGCCCAGCGCAGGTCCCGATCCAGGCCCCGCGCCTCCGCCTGCTCCATGGCCTCGAGCGCCGCCACCCGCTCGCTCACCGTGCCGGCCGATGCCTCCGGTACGACCTCGTAGCCCGCCGCCGCCACCGCCTGCTCCAGCGCCTCGCGCGGCGCGCGCCCCACCACCCTGGCCGCGTGCCCGACCAGGTCGACCTCGGCGAGGACCACGCCGTCGACCCCGGCCAGCGCCTTCTCGACCCGCGCAACGCACGCCGCGCAGCTCATGCCGGCGATCCCGAGGTGACTCACCTCGCGGCTCCCGTCTCCAGCTTCACCCGTCGTGCTCTGCTCGATCGCCTGCGCGCTCATGGCCCCGTCAGACTACGCACCGACGCGCAGCGCAACCAGATCGCACGCGCGCTCCCGCCGCCTCCCGGCTCACGTCGCCCGCGCCTTGTCCGTGCGCCAGTAGACACCGCCTTCGCGCGCCATCAGGCCGGTCATGATCAGCTCGCGCCTCAGGGTCGCCGCGTCGTCATGGTGCCTGCGAATGACCGCGTTGACCTTCGCCTCGGGGTAGCGCTCGCCCGGCGCGAAGGATCTCGCAATGAAATCGAGGATCACATTGCGCTTCTTGCGCGTGGTCGGGATCGCCGTCAGCCGCTCGCCCTCGAAGTAGGTCGCGAGGACCTTTCGCTCCCAGCGCTCGGCCTCGACCGTGTCGGCGATCGAGGCCACCTTCTCGGTGGTGAACATCTCCTTGCGCAGCTTCGCGAGCGCCGCGTCCTCCAAGCGATAGAAGCGCGTCGTACCCTCGGCGCGGAACGAGACGAGGCCGGCCGCGTGCAAGCGTGTCAGGTGATGCGAGACCGTCGGGTCCTTCAGGTTCAACGCCTCCGCCAGCGCACCGACGCTCGCCTCGCCGTGCGCCAGCACGCCCAGCAGCTTGAGGCGGCTCGGATCCGCCAGCGCCTTCAGCACGTCCACCATCGCCTCCAGCTCTTCGCTCTGCATCTTCAACGCGTCACCGCCTCGTCGGAGTTACTTAGATGCATATCTAATTAGCCATCCGTCGAAACGACGTCAAGCGTCACCTCGTGCCGCCGCGTCGCGTCAGCCCGCGCGCGAGCTCACGCACCCGCCACGGGGCCTGCCAGAGGCGCAGGGTCCACTCGGGCGTGCGCGGGTCGGCGACGAAGGCGCCGAGCGCGCCGACCGTCCACGGGTAGGCGTTGAGCTGCCGCCACTGCTCCCAGCGCCCCTTCCAGTCGCTCGGCGCGGGCGCCCCGGACCACGCCGCATGCACGCGCACGAAGCGCTCGCGGAAGGTCTCGATCCGTGCAAGCGCGCTCCGGCGGATCGACACCGCGGGGATGCGCCGCGCGATCATCTCGCGCACGCCCGCGGCGACCGCCTCCGGCTCGGGAGCGACCACGAGCACGTGCTCCGGATCGAAGAAGACGTCACGCCCGCCGATCGACGGTGTCGTCACGACCGGCAAACCCGCGAGCAGGTACTGGATGCTCGCGAGCATGCCGCCCTCCTCGGCCGAGAGGCAGAGCCCGACGCGACAGCGGTTGTAGGCGGCGTTCACCTCGCCGTGGCTCAGCACACGCCCGCCACCTTCGTCGTTGAACCAGTGCGCCCGCGGGAGCCCCGCGCGCGCGTGCGCGGCGTATCGCGGGTCGGCGTCGGGGGCGTCATAGACGATGCAACCGAGCGACGGCAGCGCCATCGCGAGGTGGTGGCGCTTGAACGGCGCGAGCCGCGCGTCGTACACGGCGTCCCAGCGGGGCTCGCGCTCCGGCAGCGGACGAAAGACCGCTTCGTCGACGAACGCGTTGGTCGGGATCTGCTCGGCCGGCAGCCCGGACGTGCGAAAGAGCGAGAGCTCGCGCTCGGTGTTGGCGAGGTAGAGAAGGCGCACCCCGCCGAAGGCCCCGGTGGCCTCGAGCAACGCCGTGTGCGTGCGAGCGACGGCGCCCTCCGGCTCGTGTGACCACGACAGGTGGACCAGCACGATCATCTCGGCGTGCGGGCGCGCCGCCATGATCCGCGCGAGCCCCCGCGCGACGTCGCGGATCCCGTATTCACGGTGGGCGAGGACCGGGGTGCCGCCCCCCGGGTACAACCGCCAGCCGTATGCGCGTCGCTCGCGCATCAACCGCGCCAGCCGGCGGGGGGCGAGCTCCTCGATCCGCGCCAGGGTCGGGCAACGAGCCCTCATCAACGCTCGCGTCGTCGTTCCGTCGCCTCGTCGGCGCCGGCTACGTCGCGTCGGGCTCCGCTGCTCGCGCCCAGCCGCTCGGGCGGCATGCCTCCCACTCCCCAGCCGACCGCGTAGCCGACCAGGTAGCCCATGCGGAAGGTCCTGCCCCAGAGATCGTGCGGTTGCCGTCGCATCACCCGAAGCGGCAGCATGGCGAGACGGAAGGCGATCCGCGCGACGCGCGGCATGCGACGCGCGCCGACCGGCGCCGGCGCGGGGTAGCTCCGATCGAACCACGTGTCCATCCAGCCGCAGGACAACCCTCGCTCGAAGCGATAGGTGAGGCGGCTGCGCGCAGGCGGGACCTGTTCGTAGAGCGCGAGGTTCCGCACCAGCATGAAGCGGGCGCCGCGCTCGATCGAGCGCAGGAAGAAGTCGACGTCCTCGCCGTTGCGCCGGTCGAAGCGCGGATCGAAGGGCGGCTCGAGGCGCTCGAGCAGCTCGCGCCGCATGATGAGCCCGTTGGTGGCCACGAGCCCGCGCCCGAGCGGGAGGAACTCGAAGGAGTCGACGCGCCGCGGTGGTCGCTCGTCGTCGTCGGACCAGCGGTGCACGACGAAGCGCAGGGCGTCGACCTCGTTGGGACGGCGGCGCCACGCCTCGCACATGGCCGCCAGCGTACCGGGGGCGAGCCGCTGGTCGTCGTCGATCCAGAGCACGGCGCCGCCGCGAACCTCCCGCGCGGCCCGGTTTCGCGCCGCGACGATTCCGGGGCGCGGCTCGACCAGGTAGCGCACGAAGGGTTGCGCGACCGCGGTCGCGCGCGCGGACCCATCGCCGTCGTTGTCGACGACGAGGACCTCGAGGTCCGTCCCGCATGGCGGGAGCGCGGCGAGGTCGCGCGCGATGTCTCGCAGCAGCGCCGCCAGCATCGCGGGGCGTTTGAAGGTGCAGATCGCGACCGAGATCGACGACCCGGAGCGCGCACCCGCACCCTCTCCGGGTCGAGGCTCGGCCGCCGCTACCGACATGACCTCGGCACCACCCGTGGCACCGTGGTCCTGGATCCGGCACCGCTCGTCGACGCCCATGTCACCTCGCCGTCTCTTCGGGTCGCCGGATATTGCCGTCGGCCCCGCGCGCCTGCAAGCACGGTGGCGTGACGCCCGCCAGGAGGCCGTAACAGGGCTGCGCCGCGCGTCGGCGGCGTCGCGGCTACGCTCGTGCACCCGCCCGTTGCCAGGGGGGCCGCCACATCCCCGCCGACGACGCTTGCCCGCCCGCCCCGCCTTCGAGTACGGTCGCGCGGCTTTTTCGTTCGTCACGGCCTCGCGCGGCGGGGCTGCCCATGCGAACCCGTCGCGGACCCCCCGTCTCACACGCTCGCGGAGATCCAATGCGCCTCGGTCACGTCTGTACGCTCGCCGCGCTCATCGCCTCGGCCGCCGCGCCAGCCTACCTCGCCGTCCCCTCCGCGCGCGCCATGCCCCCCGAGCCGCGCCTCTTCTCCATCCCGCCGGCGGACGCGAGCAAGGACCCCTGGTTCGTCGAGCTCTACCCCGAGTACCGCGTGCGCATGATCCGCATCGACCCGCTCGAGGTCAACGGCACCGTCGCCAGGCAGGTCGCCTGGGGTGAGCAGCGCTTCCGCCTCGACGCCTCGATGGGCTACCGCGGCATCGGCGCCATCCACATGCAGATCGACGCCCTCGACGGGGTCATCTTCGGCGACAACGGCGAGTTCGGCGTCGCGCCCGAGCCCTCCAGCGGCGTCGGCATCGCCTCGCGCCAGGTCAACAACAGCGGCTGGCGCGTCGGCCTCCTGCCCGGCGCCGACCCGCTGCAGATCGACTCGTACGGCCCGGTGCTCCGCGACATCGCCCCCTTCAACATCAACTACCTCTATGGCGAGGTGCTGCTCCCCTTCGGCCTCCTGCGCGTCGGCCGCCAGCCGATCTCCGACGTCGGCTCCGTCTCGCTCAACGACGGCCGCACCGGGCGCAACCTCTGGGGCGCCTCCTGGTATCACGAGTCGGTCGATCGCGTCGTCTTCGGCACCAAGATCTCCGAGCTCTTCAACGTCATCAGCGAGGGCCCCGGCTACCAGGTCGACACCTCGATCGACAACGGCGTCTTCCTCGGCCTCGTCTGGGACTACCTCATCGAGGACGACATCACCGATCCCGGCGACGACCTGCAGGGCTTCTCCGCGCAGCTCGACTTCCGCTGGAAGGACCCGCACATCCTCGGCGACGCCTTCGGCCCGATCCGCTTCACCGCCACCACGACCTACCGCTGGGACGAGCGCTTCAACACCTCGGTCTTCGCCCTGCCGCTGCGCCTCGACTTCGAGATCGCCGACTTCCTCTTCCACGGCGAGTTCTCCTACATCCGCGGTACCACCCAGGAGCTCTCCGCCGGCTTCGGCGCGCTCACCGGTTCGCCGGTCACCGACCAGGACATCAAGCTCACCGCCGCGCGCCTCGTCGCCGAGTACGAGCTCTGCCCGGTCACCTTCCGCCTCGAGTGGGGCTTCGCCGACGGCGACGACGACCCACGCACCTCGACCCCGCTGTCGATCACCAGCTGGCCGCGCGACACCAACCTCGGCCTCCTGCTCTTCGAGCACACGCTCGCCTTCCAGTCCGCCCGCTCCGCCGCCGTCGGCATCGAGAACCTGCGCCAGGTCGAGTCCGACTCCTTCCCGCTGACCGAGATCTCGACCGAGGGCCGCGTCACCAACGTCAACGCCCTCTTCCCCCAGGTCTTCTGGGACATCGTGCCCGAGCTCACGTTCAAGGCCGGCGTGCTCTTCGCCTGGGCGGCCGCCGACGTGGTCGACCCGATCCAGAGCCTGCTCCTCTGGGACGGCGAGCTCATCTCCGACGACGCCGTCAACTATCACGGCGGTCGCCCGGCCAGCTACTGGGGCACCGAGGTCGATCTGGGCCTCGAGTGGCGCTACAAGAAGATGTTCGAGGTCGCGGTCGAGGCGGGCGTGCTCTTCCCCGGCAGCGCGCTCGAGGACGAAAACGGCG
>WYBB01000217.1 GCA_011526585.1 Deltaproteobacteria bacterium | reverse complement strand
GCCGCGTTCGTCGTCCACGGCGTCGTCGGCAGGTTGCCGCCGTAGATCGAGCTGCAGCCGGTGGCGTTGGCGATGACCATGCGGTCCCCGAAGAGCTGCGTCGCGAGCTTGATGTAGGGCGTCTCGCCGCAGCCCGCGCACGCGCCCGAGAACTCGAAGAGCGGCTCGTACAGCTGCACGTCCTTGACCTTGGAGGGGTCGACGAGCCGCCGCTCCAGCTCGGGCAGCGACAGGAAGAAGTCCCAGTTCTTCTTCTCGGCCTCGCGCAGCGGCGCCTGCGGCGTCATGTTGATCGCCTTGAGCCGCACCTCCGCCTTGTTCTTGACCGGGCACACCTCGACGCACAGGCTGCAGCCGGTGCAGTCCTCCGGTGCCACCTGCAGCGTGTAGGCCTGCCCGTCCAGCTCGCGCCAGCGCGCCGGGGCGGACTTGAAGCCGGGCGGCGCGGCGGACAGGCGCGCCGGATCGTAGACCTTGGCGCGGATCACCGCGTGGGGGCAGACCATCACGCACTTGCCGCACTGGATGCAGATCGACGCGTCCCACGCCGGGATCTCGTGCGCGATGTTGCGCTTGTCGTAGCGCGCGGTGCCGACCGGGAAGGTCCCGTCGACGGGCATCGCGCTCACCGGCAACCGATCGCCGTCGTTGTCCATCATCACCGCCGTCACGTCGCGCACGAAGGCCGGCGCGTCGTCGTCCACCAGCGGGGCGATGGCGAAGCCGTCGACCGACGCCCCCGCGAGGTCGACCTCGTGGAGGTGGCTGAGCGCGTGGTCGACCGCCTCGACGTTGCGCCGGACGACCGCCTCGCCGCGCTTGCCGTAGGTCTTGCGGATCGACTCCTTGATGTGATCGATCGCCTCGTCGCGCGGCAGCACGCCCGAGAGCGCGAAGAAGCAGACCTGCATGATGGTGTTGATGCGCTGTCCCATGCCGATCCCCGCGGCGAGCGCGTCGGCGTCGATGACGAAGAGCCGCATGTGCTTTTCGAGGAGCTGACGCTGCATGCGCGCCGGCAGGTGGTGCCAGACCTCTCCGGGCGGCCACGGGCTGTTCAGGAGCAGCGTCGCGCCCGCCGCGGCGCGGCTCAGGATGTCGACGCGCTCGACGAAGCCGAAGTGGTGACAGGCGATGAAGCCTGCCTGCTCGATGAGGTAGGTCGAGCGGATCGGGCGCGGCCCGAAGCGCAGGTGGCTGATCGTCATCGAGCCCGACTTCTTCGAGTCGTAGACGAAGTAGCCCTGGGCGTGGTGCGCGGTCTCCTCGCCGATGATCTTCACGGTGTTCTTGTTGGCGCCGACGGTGCCATCGGCTCCGAGTCCGAAGAACAGCGCGCGCACGGTCTCGGGCGCTTCGGTCGACCAGGTCTCGTCGTAGGCGAGGCTCTTGTGGCCGACGTCGTCTTCGATCCCGACGACGAAGCCATGGCGTGGTGTGGCGGTGCACAGCTCGTCGAAGACGGCCTTGACCATCGCCGGGGTGAGCTCCTTGGAGGAGAGGCCGTAGCGGCCGCCGACGATGCGCGGGAAGGCGGACAGCGGCGAGCTGCCCTCGCCGAAGGCGCGCGCGATCGCCGCGACGACGTCGAGGTAGAGCGGCTCACCGGGGGCGCCGGGCTCCTTGGTGCGGTCGAGCACGGCGATGGCGCGGGTGGTGGTGGGCAGGGCGCCGAGCAGGTGCGCCACCGAGAGCGGGCGGAAGAGGCGCACCTTGACGAGCCCGACCTTTTCGCCCTCGGCGACGAGGCGCTCGACCGCCTCCTCGGCGGCTCCGGCCCCCGAGCCGAGCATGACGACGACGCGCTCGGCGTCCGCGGCGCCGACGTAGTCGAACAGCCGATAGGTGCGGCCGGTGCGCGCGGCGAGGCGATCCATGCAGCCCTGAACGATGTCGGCGGCGGCGCCGTAGAACGGGTTGCTCGCCTCGCGCGCCTGGAAGAAGACGTCGGGGTTCTGGGCGGTGCCGCGGATGACCGGCGCCTCCGGTCGCAGGCCGCGCGCGCGATGGGCGCGGATCCCGGCCTCGTCGAGGAGGGCGCGTGCGTCGTCCGCATCGGGCACGGCGATGGTGTTCACCTCGTGAGAGGTGCGAAAGCCATCGAAGACGTGCATGAACGGCAGGCGCGCCTCGAGGCTGGCGGCGTGCGCGACGAGCGCCATGTCGGCGGCCTCCTGCACCGAGCTCGCGAACAGCATGGCGAAGCCCGTGCCACGTGCCGCCATGACGTCGCTGTGATCGCAGAAGATCGACAGCGCGTGGGTCGCCAGCGAGCGGGCTGCGACGTGGATCACCGCCGGCGTGAGCTCGCCCGCGATCTTGTACATGTTCGGGATCATCAGCAAGAGCCCCTGCGACGCCGTGAAGGTCGTCGTCAGGGCGCCGGTCAGGAGCGCGCCGTGCGCCGCGCCGGCAGCGCCGCCTTCGCTCTGCATCTCGACCACGCGCGGCACCGATCCCCACAGGTTCGGTCGCAGCTCGGCCGCCCACTGGTCCGCCCACTCGCCCATCGGCGAGGCCGGCGTGATCGGGTAGATGGCGATGACCTCGCTGGCGAGGTAGGCGACTCGGGCGACGGCTTCGTTGCCGTCCAGGGTGACTCGACCGCGCATGGCGCAGCTCCTCGTTCACAAGACCTTGGCGCGCAGAGGCCGGACAGCGCCTGCGGAGGTCGGAAGCACAGGCCGTGCCGCGCGCGCGGCAGCGACGAGCGCTGCCTTTCGACACAGGCGCGGGTCGAGTCGGGCGATTCCGCACAGGCCGTCGTGCTTACCCACACGCGCGCCGGATCGCGGTGGGCGGCACGCCCGTGGGGACGTCAGGTCATCAGCGCGACGTGTTTTTCGTACTCGAGGGTCGCGGGGTCGCGCTCCGGCTCGCCGGGTCGACGGCGCTCGGCGTCCTTGAGCAGGCGCCAGATGTGCGGGCCGAGCAGATCGATCTCGGTCGACTCGAACTGCTCGCCGCCGAAGCGGCGGATGGTGCTGGTCTGCAGGCCGAGCATAAGGCGGTCCTGCGCGAAGATGCGGCGCGCGATCGGCTCGAGCAGCGGCTTGAGCAGAGCGCCCGGCAGGCGCGTCTTGAACTGCACCAGCGCGAAGAGGCGCGTCTCGAAGTCGCTGACCGGCGTGCACGCCGAGCTGACGATGAAGTGCATGTCGTCACCGATCTTGTATTCGACCTGGGCGACCGACGGCAGGAAGAAGCGGTCGAAGTGCGTGACCACGCCGCCCGAGGGCGCGAGCAGGCGGCCGACCAGGCCGGTGGGGCGCGGCTCGCCGACGTATTCGCACTCGGCGCGATCGGGGTAGCGGCGCACGATGGCGGTGATGCGGTTCTTCTTCTGCGCGGTGCGGAAGAGGCCGCCGTGCAGGAAGGCGGTGTGCGGCACGTCGAGCGCGTTCTCGATCGTCGCGTGCAGGGTGCCGGGCGCTTCGACCATGCGGCGCGCCTCGGTGTAGCCGGGCAGGCGCGGGAAGCGGAAGGGCTCGCGGTCGGGCGGCGCGTCGAGCGAAGGCCAGACCCAGATCCAGCCGTCCTCTTCGCGGCAGGGAAAGGCGACGGCGCGGCGCGCGCGATCGGAGGGGGTGAAGTCGACGAGACCCGGCACGGCGCGGCAGTGTCCGTCGCGATCGAATTGCCAGCCGTGATAGCCGCAGACGAGGTGCTCACCCTCGACGCGGCCCGCGGACAGCGGCACGTTGCGGTGCGGGCAGCGATCGAGCAGCGCGCCGGGGCGACCCGAGTGGGTGCGGAAGATCGTCAGCGGCGTGCCGAGGAGCGTTACGGCGATGGGCTTCTTGCCGAGCGCGCGCGCGTCGGCGACGACGTACCAGGCCTCCGCCACGCGCGCGACGGAGGCGTGCGGTTTGGCGGGCGGCGGCAGCAGGCGTTCTTCGAGCGACATGCGGCAGTCTTGTCACGCGGGGCGCGGCGTCGGCAAGCTCTGACGTCCCACCGGCGTCGCCGACCACGTGGGATGGAAAGACGCCGGTGGGACGTCCGCCGTATCGCTCACGACCCTACGCCCTCCGCCGCCCTCTTCGGGCTCGACCGAGCCCTCGGGCCGTCTCCGGAGCTCCGGGTCGCGAGCTGCCGTTGCCACGACGTATCGCTCACGACCCTACGCCCTC
>WYBB01000216.1 GCA_011526585.1 Deltaproteobacteria bacterium | reverse complement strand
TCGAGCTCGAGCGCGTCGAAGGTCGGGTGCGCGAGGATGTGCGCGAGGTGCGCGATGAGCTCGGGGCGCTTGCGCGTCAGGGCGTCGGCCCAGAGCATGGTGTGGTCGCGGCCGACCGAGAGCTCGACCACCGAGCCGAGCCCGTCGAGGGCGTCGGCGATCTGCTGGCGCGTCTTGCCCTCGCTGCCGCGCAGCAGCATCTGCGCGGTGAGCCAGGCGCGTCCGGCGAGCTCGGGCGGATCGTCGAGCGAGCCGTGGTGGATCGTCAGACACAGCGTCGAGAAGGGGCGGGCGCGATCGATGACGGAGAGGGCGTCGGGCATCAGTCCTCGCCTTGTCCGTCGGCGTCGGGCAGGGCCACGCCGACGGTCGCCGGGCGCGCGATGAGGTGCGTGGCCAGGGCCTCGCGCACGTCGGCGGGGCGCACGGCCGCGAGGCGCTCGGCCTCGCGCCAGAGGTCGCGCCACTCGCCCACGGTCACGCGCGCATGGCCGAGCGCGCGGGCGCGCGCGCCGACGTCGGCGAGCCCGCGATAGAAGCCGGCCTCGAGGCTGTTCTTGGCCTTGTCGAACTCGGCGGTGGGCGTCGCCGAGCTGAGCGTGTCGGCGTCGAGGAGCTTGACGAGGACCTCGTCGATCACGGCCTCGACGCGCGCGACCTCGGCCTGACCGAGCCCCGGCCGGAGGGTGACGCCGAGCTCGAAGATCCCCGGGTGGGCCCACGAGGAGACCCAGCCGCTGACGTCGGTCGCGAGCTCGAGCTCCTCGACCAGCGTGCGCTGGAGGCGTGAGGAGTCGCCGCCGACCAGCAGCTCCGTGAGCACCTCGAGCGCGGCGTGCTCGGCGCTGCCAGAGGGCGGCGCCTTCCAGCACCTGGTGAGGCGCGGCGCGCTCAGCGGCAGGGTCAGCGAGAGGCGGCGCTCGTCATGCTGCTCGGGCTCGCGCGGGGTCACCTCGTGCGGGAGCGGCTGCGGCGCGAGGTGGCCGTAGCGGCGCTGGATGGTGGCGAGCACCTCGTCGCCGCGCACGTCGCCGACGACGACGATCGTCGCGTTGTTGGGGGCGTAGTGGGTGCGATAGAAGGTGAGGCAGTCCGCGAGCGTGATCGCGCGGATGTCCTCCTCCCAGCCGATGGTCGGGACCCCGTAGGGGTGCACGCGGAAGGCCTCGCGCATGAGGCGCTCGGAGAGGAGCCCCTCGGGATCGTCGTCGACGCGCATCAGGCGCTCGTTGAGCACGACCTCGCGCTCGCGCTCGAGCATGTCCTCCGAGAGCGCGAGGTGCTCCATGCGGTCGCTCTCGAGCTCGGCGACGAGGTCGAGCTCCCAGCGCGGCAGCTTGGCCTTGTAGTAGGTCCAGTCGACCCAGGTCGCGGCGTTGGTCTGGCCGCCACGCGCCTCCATGATGCGGTCGTAGTCGCCCTCGGCGCGCGTCGTCGTCGCCTTGAACATGAGGTGCTCGAAGAGGTGCGCGATACCGCTCCGGCCCGGTGGATCGTGGCGCGAGCCGACGCGGAACCATGTCTGATAGGAAAAGACCGGGGCGGTGCGGTCCTCCCAGATGATGACCTCGAGCCCGTTGTCGAGCCGGTGGCGCACGATCTCGCTGGCGCCGTCGAAGAAGGCGTCGACGCGCGTCATGCGGCCTGACCCTGGAGCACGGCGAGCTGGGTGACGATGCTCTCGGACAGGCGCGCGATGGCGCTCTCGTCGAAGCGCTCGACGAAGAGGAAGGGCAGATCCACCCGTGGCCACGGCATGTGCTCGGCGAGCTCGGCGCGGTGCTGCTCCTGAAAGCGCGTGCGCTCGACCATGGCGGCGAGGCTCTCGACGCCGGCGCGCGCGCGGTAGGCGGACTCCGGTAGGACGGCGCCGAGCGCGTCGAGGAGCCCGGCGTCGGTGTCGGAGAGCAGGCGCGGCCAGATGCCGTTGACGAAGAGGTAGCCCTTGGGCATGCCGAGCGAGCCCTCGAGCTGGGCGGCGAGCTCGAAGGTCTCACGCACCGGCATCTCCTCGGGCAGGGTGACGAGGTTGACCGCGGTGCGGCGCGGGTCGAGGAGGAGCGCCCGCATGGCGCCGACCTCCTCCGCCATCGGGCCGGCGTCGGCGACCTTCATGATCGTGTCGGGCAGGCGCAGGAGCGAGACGCCGTGGCCGGTCGCGGGCGCGTCGACGATGACCATGTCCCAGAGCGGGGTGCCGTCGCGCTTCTTCTCGCGCTCCATGTTGAAGACCTTGCCGAGCAGGAAGAGCTCGTTCATGCCCGGGATCACCTTGAGCAGGCGCTTCATCGCCTCGTTCTCGAAGACGAGCTTGTAGACGCGCTCGAAGCGCAGCTTCATCAGGCCGTACTCACGCAGCGCCGGGTCGGGCAACACGTTGATGCTGAAGAGGTTCTTGCGCAGCTCCTGGTAGGCGTAGCCCGAGGGGCGCTTGCCGAAGAAGAGCGGCGCCTTCTCGCGGGTGTTGAGCTCGGCGATGCAGGTCCGCAGCCCGCGCTCGGAGGCGGCGAGGCCCAGCGCCGCGCAGACGACGCTCTTGCCGACGCCGCCCTTGCCGGCGACGATGACGAAGCGCTTCTGGAAGAGATCTTTCGGGGCGGGATCCGGGGGCATGCCGAGGCCTCTGGCGAGCGCGACGCGCGGCCCGCAAGGCTGGAACCTAGTGCCTTCGCAACGGTGGCACAAGGTCAACGTGAAGCGGCTTGAAACATGGCGAGCCGTGCGTTAGTCGGCCCGGATGCGCTCGTGGAGCCCGATCGTTTTCGTCCTCGCGCTGGCCATCGTCGCGGCGTCATCGTTCGCCTGCCGGGGGCCGCGCCAGCGCGCCCTCACCAAGGAGCAGGAGCGACAGGTCGCCGCAGCCGTCCTGTCCGAGCGGCCGACGCCGCAGATCCCGATCGACGCGGTCTTCGACGACAAGCTGCGGCTCATCGGCGTCGACCTCGAGCGCGACACCGTGCGCCCCGGCGACAGCCTGACCGTCACCTGGTACTGGGAGTCGCTGGCCGAGGCGCCGGGCGCGTGGAAGCTCTTCGTGCACTTCGAGGGTACCGGGCGGCGCGAGCCGTTCGATCACGACCCGGTCGGCGAGCTGATGCCGATCTCGCGCCTGAAGCCCGGACAGATCATCAAGGATGTCCAGGTCATGCGCATCTCGAACGAGTTCCCCGAGGGCGAGGCGCGGATCTGGACGGGGATCTTCGACGTCGAGGCGCTGCGCGAGCGACAGCAGGACGTGCGCATGGCGATCACCAACCCGCAGGAGGTGAAGGTCCCGTTCGAGCCGAACCACCGGCTCCTGGCGACCACGGTGCGGGTCTCCAAGCGCGCGGAGCCGGGGCAGAGTCCGGCGCGTCCGCGCGAGGTCAAGCCCGACCAGCGCCCGCGCCGCTACATCGCCTACCGCGCGCCGGGCGCGATCGAGGTCGACGGCCGCTTCGGCGATCCCGGCTGGCTCGGCGTGCCGCGCGTCTCGGACTTCGTGGTGCCGCAGGACGGCGGTGCCCTGGCGGACGACCGGCGCCCCGATGCGCGCATGACCTGGGACGATCAGTACCTCTACGTCGCGTTCTCCAACCCCGACGGCGACATCCGCAGCACCTTCAGCGGGCGCGACTCGACCTTGTGGCAAGCCGACGTGATCGAGATCTACCTCGATCCCGGCGCCGACGGGCGCGACTACCTCGAGCTGCAGGTCGCGCCGACCGGCGAGATCTTCGACGCCAAGTTCACGACGCGGCGCACGCCCGACTGGACCGAAGCCGCGCCGGCCTTCACGATCGACATGATCGCGCGCGTCGTGGTCGACGGCTCGCTCAACGCCGACGGCGAAGACCGATCCTGGAGCGTCGAGGTCGCCATCCCCTTCGCGCAGATCCCCGGGGCCGGCGGCCCGCCCGCCGACGGCACGAGCTGGAGCGTGAACCTGTACCGGCTCGACCAGCGGTTCCACGCCGCCTGGGCGCCGGTCGGCGGCGACTACCACAACCTGCCGCAGTTCGGTCGCGTGACCTTCTCGACCAGGCCTCCGCCCGGCGCTGAGCCCGCCCCCGCGCCGCCGGAGACCCCTCCCGCGCCCGGCGAAGCCCCGGC
>WYBB01000215.1 GCA_011526585.1 Deltaproteobacteria bacterium | reverse complement strand
GTCTTCGGAGAGAGTCAAACCAGGGAACGGCTCGCGTGAGGTCGTCATAGCCACCGTAGATCAGACCTGATCGCCGAGAGCAAGAGCTGCCGGCGCCAGATCAAATCATCAGCGGCGAAGCACTAGTCGCGCTGGCACCTCATCATCAAGCATGACATCAATGATCTTTAATCATTACTTTTTCCAATGATTTCCGATATTCGCGCGCTCGGGCCAGGAACGCGACGAAGAGGAACGGGCCAGGGCCCAGGGGCACCGCGGCCCCCCCGCACCCGCTCGTCTCCGAGCTCGAGGACACCACCGGAGGCCCGGCCGCGGGTGTGTCCGCCGGTGGAGGACAAGCGCCCTCGTCGACCTCGCCGTCGCAGTCGTCGTCGAGCGCATTGCAGGTCTCCACAGCCGCCGGACCACAGCCGCCGCACGCGTTGAGGAGCCCCTCGTCGGTCGCGCCGTCGCAGTCTTCGTCGAGGCCGTCGCACACGAGCTCGCTCGCCGCGCAACCGCACCGATCGAGGCCCTCGTCCGTCAGACCGTCGCAGTCGTCGTCGAGCCCGTTGCACACCTCGCCCGACACCTCCCCACACTGGCCGCACGCGTTGAGCAGCCCCTCGTCGGTCAGACCGTCGCAGTCGTCGTCGAGCCCATTGCACACCTCGTTCGGCACCGAGCCACAACGACCGCACACGTTGAGCACGCCCTCGTCGGTCGCGCCGTCGCAGTCATCGTCCTTGCCGTTGCAGACCTCACTCGGCACCGAGCCGCAGCGGCCACACGCGTTGAGCACGCCCTCGTCGATCGCCCCGTCGCAGTCGTCGTCCCTGCCGTTGCACAGCTCGCGTGCGCCCGGACCGACCTCCGCGTCCTCGTCGTCGCAGTCGCCGTCGGCCGGCGCACGGCCATCGCCGTCCCGGTCCTGCTCGGCGTATGGGATGACGAAGACCGAGCCGATGACGAGCCGGTCGTTGTCGGCGATCGCGTCGCCGCCTTCGACCTCGATCTCGACCGCCACCTCGTTGAGCCCGCCTGGCGCGCGCTCCGACACGTCGACGACGAAGGCCTCATCCGACGCGCAGTAGTTATACGGACTCACCTCACAGCGCCCGTCCCACCCGACGATGCCGCCGACGGTGATCGTCAGGCGGAAGGTCACGTCGGCGCCGCCGCGGTTGAGGAGCGAGAAGTCGTACACGGTGATGGCGCTCTGCGGGCCGACGGCGACCTCGCTCTCCGCCACGTAGGCCGGCCAGTACACACCATCGACGAAGCCGTAGCCGACCACCGCGACGTCGCTGACCTCGGTAGCGCGCTCGGGGTACGAGTTGCGCACCGTGCGCACGTCGTCGCCGGTGAGGGCGAACCCCAACCAGGGTTGGTTCTGTGGGTGCATCACCGAGGGCGTGCGTGACTCGTGCCCGAGCCCCATCGCGTGACCCAGCTCGTGCTCGAACACGGCACCGAAGTCGTAGATCCCCGAGTACGTCCAGTAGCTCTCGAAGGCGATCATCGGATCGGTCGTCCACGACCGGTCCGAGATCAAGACGACGTCGACATCCCGGTCGGGCGCCGTTCCGAAGGCGGGGCACGACAGGTCGGCGGGGAGCGGACAGCCGGCGTCGCCGATGTTGGTCGGGACCACCGCGAAGCCGAGCACGCTCGGCTCCATCACGAAGCCCAGCGTGCGCTCGACCTCGTCGAGGCTCAGGAAGACCGCGCTGTTGACCCCGTCATCGTGCGCGATACGGTCGAAGGGGTTCGGGTGCGCACGCCACAGATCGGCGAAGCGATTCCACCGCACCTGAGTCGCCAGCGCGGCCTGGGCGAAGACACCGTTCGCGCAGCCGGCCCCGTCGTGGAAGCAGAGCTCGAAGGTAGCGGGCGGCGCCGCCCAGCTCCCGCACCGACAACCGGCATGCACTCGATCGGCCGCGACAGTGAAGGAGACCAGCGCCAACAACGCTGCGGCCGCGCCGCGTGCCCGGCTCATCGCAGAGCCTCCGCGACGAGCATGCGCCAGGACACCGCGAGCGGCAGCTCGGTGCCCGGCGCGATCCTCACGCGACGCGCGGCGACCCGTGATCCGCCGACAGGCAGGATCGGCGCCGGGGCTCCACCCGCGTGCGGAGGAGGACCATAGCGCAAGCGCTCCGCGCTCACCCCGCGAACGATCCGCCCATCGAGCGCCGCGAAGCGCCACCCCTGAGCATCTCGCTCGGCGCGGAAGAGGCCGGCCTCACCCGCGACGGTGATCGGCACGCGCGGCAGGTCCACCGGTTCACGTAGGAAGAGCAGGTAGGTCCCGCCGAGCTCGAGGAAGATGTTGCCGGCGATCGAGCGGATCGCACCCGATCGATCCGGGGCCGAGAGCGAGCGCAGCTGCCTCAGCGTGACCGTCGGCCGCGGCGGCCCCTTCCACCGCTCGTGAACGCGGAGCGTGACGCGCTGCACGAGCCCGCCATCCGCTCGCGGCTCGTCGTCGACCGCGATCACCTCGGCGATGACGACCTCATGGCTCGCCTCCGCGACCTCGCTCGGCGTGAGCGGCACGTAGCTCAGCGCCATTGCGAGCTCGATCGACGAGAGCTGGATGCAGATCGCCAAGAACCAGATCATCACGCGCATCGCGGCCTCCTTCGCTGTGTCCGACCAGCCGAGTCTGCATGCGCCGCGCCATCGCCACATCCCCAGGAGTCGTGAGGGCACGGCGATCGCACACCTGCCAGGCCGTCCAGATCTCGGACACTCAAGACTGATGATGTCCGCGTTCGTGGACACTCGCGCCGATGAGCGCGCGTGAGCCCGGCGCGACGCGCGTGGCACGACCCTTGCGAAGCGTCCTGGCATGAACCTGCCCGAACCGCCGACGCGAGAGCTCACGCAAGAGATCGTGCGCGTCGCGCGTGAGCTGCGCGTCGACCTGATCCTCCTCGCCGACGACGATCGACTGCTCGCGGCGACGCCCGGCGCCGCACGCTACCTCGACCAGATGAGCCCCGTGGGGCGGAGCAACCTCTTTCGCCAGGCCCGCACCCGGGCACGCGAAGGCCGCGCCACCATGCACCACGGCGACGGCGTCGAGCTCTACGCCTTCACCACTCCGCTCGGGCTCGGGCTCGTGCTCGGCGGCGCCGCCTTCCCGCGCACGCCTTCGGTCGCCGGCCTGCGCGCGCTCTACGGCCTGACGCAAGCCGAGGCTCGCGTCGCCGCCGCGCTCGCGACCCACCTTTCGCCCAAGGAGATCGCGCTCGCCTTCGGCATCGAGCTCAGCACCGTGCGCACCCACCTGCGCGTGGTGCAGTCCAAGCTGCGCGCGACCTCGCAGACCGATCTCGTGCGCCGCCTGCTCTGCTCGGCCGCGACGCTCGGCGGCGAGCACCGGATCGACCCTCACCACCCATGACGATGCGCCGATAGCGGCGCAACCGGTACCGCGGCGCTCGACTGCAGCCGGTGCGAGATCATTCCGCCTGTAGGAGCCAGGAGGTTCATCATGCGCGTCTCGCTCATATTGCCGCTTGTCTCGATCATCGCGAGCTGCGGCGACTCCGCTTCGACCGCGACCGACGAAGGCCCCGATGCGAGATCGGACGTGCGCCAGGCCGTCGAAAGCACCTCGGGCGCGAAGTGCTCGAGCCCTTCGACCGTCACCAGGTCGGCAGTACCGCGCAGCGGTGACGAAGGCGTCGGCGAGGTCACGGCGACCGCGGTCTGCGTGCCGGAGCACGGTGTCATCACGACGATCACCTTGCGCTATGCGATGGACTCGTTCTTTGGCGAGCCGACCCGCCAAGCGATCTTCTCGTATGACGGTGACTTCGAGGTCGTGGACGCCGAATGGGTCGTGCAGGTCTTCGGCCTCGACGGCGAGCCCATCGAGGTCGACGGGGAAGACGTCTACGTCGGGTGGGAGGAGGGAGTCTGGGCGGGCCCGGGTGATGGGTTCGGCTGGGACTCGACAGGCAGTCCGAGCTGGAGCGAGACGTTCGCCCATTACTCACCCGGCGACGCCGCGCTCACCGAGTTCATCGACGCCGACGCCGCCAAGGACATCTATCGCGCGGGCTTCACCCTCGACCGGCTGCGCTTCATCACCGTCAACGACTCGCCCGTTCTCTACTGAGCCGAGTGACTCGTGGTCGCACGGCTGGAGCGACGACCGTCGTCGTGGTCCCGCGACCTCGCGTCGTCATCACAAGTGACGACGACGCCCACGCCCGATCCGACCATCCTGTTGTCGAACGCTGTCAAACGCGAAGGCTCGCGGTCGCCCCCTGCGACTTGCGCTCGCCACGAGGCAAGCCCTCCGACGGCGAACGGGCACCGACGCAATCAGCTCAAGACTCCGAGACCGTCCCCTTGAACCGATGGAGCCCACCATGGCACGCACCTCGATGATCGGCCTGAGCGCGTCCGCAGTCCTCGGTCTCGCGAGCCTCCTGCCCTCCCCGGCGCGCGCGCAGTCCTGTCCCGACCACGCGCCCTACTATTGCTCCAACTGCGGCGGGTACTGTTGCGACAGCGGTCACCGCTACTGTACGAGCGACTGCCGTTGCAGCTCGTCGGCGACGAGCTGTCCGAGCCACGCACCGCGGTACTGTTCGAACAACGGCGGCTACTGCTGCCCCGAATCGGCTCCCTACTGTACGGGCTCCGGCGGGTGCTCGACGGGGGGAGGCGGCGGCTGCAACCCGGGCTGGTACGCGTGCGCCAACGGCACCGGCTGCTGTCCGGACGGGATGATCTGCGGGACGGGGAGTAACGGCTGCGGCAGCGACAAGTGCTGCGATCCCGGCGGCGGGGGCGGTGGAGGCGGTGGGAGCGGATGCAACGCCGGCTCGTATCCGTGCAGCGACGGCAACGGCTGCTGTCCGAACGGCATGATCTGCGGGACGGGGACCAACGGCTGCGGCAGCGACAGGTGCTGCGAGCCCGGCGGTGGGGGCGGCGGCGGCGGTGAGCCCTCGTCGGCAGGATGCGCCAATACCTGTGAGTTCTCCCATGACGGCGAGTGTGATGACGGAGGACCCGGCGCCGACCATGCGCTCTGCGCACTGGGCAGCGACTGCGCCGACTGTGGCTCTCGCACCGGCGGCGGTGGCGGCGGCAGCACGTTCACGCCCGGCGGCAATGGCGGCGGCGGAGACACTTCAGGTGGCTTCTTCGACGACGAGGACGACGGCTGCGGCGGAGCTGGTGGTTCGCTCCCGATGGCCTTCGGCACGTGGTTCGGTGCGCTGTGGCTCGCCGTTCGAGCGCGTCGTCGAGTGCTCGAGCGGCAAGACGACAAGAAGGAAGGAGGAGCCTGAAATGTGGCTGAAGAATATCCGCGGAATCATCGCTTGTGCGATCTGGGTGACGGGGTGCGGCGACGACGGTCTGAGCGGCACCGCGGCATCCAAGCACCTCACGGCGACCATCATCCTGCCGGGCGAAGGCGAGTCGTTGGTCGACCCTCCGGTGGATCCGAGCGTCTCGGTGTCCGGTGGCGGTGGCGGCGGCGGAGTGGTCACCGCGGGCGACACGCTGATGGTGTCGATCCCGTTCGAGTCCGAGAACGCAAACGTCGTGGCCGCGGGGATCCGCTTCGGGGACACGGGCCCCATCCGCACGGTGCCGATCCCGGGTGCCAGCGGGCAGAGCGCCGGCACGCTCCAGTTCCAGGCGCAGATCCCGCCCGGGATCTGCGGTGACCTGTCGAGCATCTGCCACGACATCAAGTGCTACGAGTTCGCGGTCACCTCGGAAGGCAAGGTGTCGCGCGCGAACGTCACGGCGCTGGCGATGCGATGCGGCAACTGCGACGAGCCGTCGTGCCAGGGCCTGCTCGAGGAGTGCGTCGAGCTCGATGATGCTTGTCGGCAAGCGGTCGAGCAGACTCTGGCCTCACTCGATGCGTCAAGCGATCCTTGCGGGTGCCATCGACAGTTGGGCGACTGTTTCCTGTCCAGCAACTGCGACCAGGGCACCTTGCGAGGGCGTTGCTACAACGACGCGATCGCATGCTCCCAGCGCTGCCACGGCCTGGACTGAAGCGTTGGAGGCGTCATGCGCACGACCCTCGCCGTCTTGATCACGCTGCTGGCCCTCCACACCGACGCGCGTGCGAACCGACCGGAGCATCATACCCGTGACTTCCTGGTCGGTGTGGCCCTGGCCCTTGGGAGCGCAAACCTCTCGTCCGAGGTCTCGTCCCTCGGTGGCTTCAGCCTCGGCATCGACCTGGAGCTCGGCGTGGCGGTGGCACGCGATTCGGCGTTGCACCTCGAGCTCTCCGCAACGATCGCGAACAGCGAGCCGGCGTCGTCCGCCAGCAGTATCGGACTCGGCGTGATCCACTACTTCATGCCGGTCAACGGGTACGTCTCGGGCACGTTCCTCCTCGGACGCGCCTGTGTCGGCACCGATAACGAGGTGTGTTCGGATCTCGGGATGGGCGTCGGGCTCGAGGGAGGCGTGCAGTTCTGGGTCGACGCCGAGAGGGGCGTCGGCCCGGCTCTGCAGTTCCGCTACCTCGACCTGGATGGGACCGCCTTCTTCGGCCTCCACCTCGCAGTGAACTTCACCTGGTTCTGACGTCCCCACGGGCGTTCCGAGGCCCGCACACATCAGCGGGTGCGGATCACCTGGTAGAGCTGCTCCATGCCCTTCTGGTCGTCGCGGAGCCAGTCGGCCATCTTGGTGAAGACGACCCGGAGGTCCTCGGGCTCGTAGGGGGTGGTGGCGCCGGGCGTGGGGCGCAGGCCGGCCTTGAAGGCGTCGATGAGCGCGGCGAGCGGGGTGTGGCCGACCTCGGGCTCGCGGAACATGTTGATCGCGAGATCGCTGGTGACGCGATCGGGATCGTAGGCGCGCATGTCGCGGAGCGTCTCCATCTGGTTCAGGACGCGGCGCTTGGCGGGATCGAGCAGGCGGCCGAGGAAGCGCAGGACGCGCGTGCCGGCGTCGATCGGCAGGCGGATCTGGCCGGCCGTGGCGAGCACCTTCAGCGTCGCGCCCATCAGGTCCTGGTCGTCGGCGGGCGGGATCTCGGCCATGTGCGCGTTCATGAGGTCGTCGATCAGCGCACGGTGGCGCGGGGTGTCCTTGATCTCGCGCATCAGGTCGACCACCGCGGTGAAGCCGCGGCTGCCCATCGCGTCGGCGAGGTCGGGCACCAGCGTCGCGAGGCTCTCGTCCCAGTCGGGCTCGGTCAGCGCCTGCGCCGCCTCGTCGGCGAGGATCGGCATCAGCGCGATCAGGACCTCGAGCGCGTGCTTGTTGGCGAGCTGGCCGCTCTCGTCGAGGTCGAGGAAGATCCCCATCAGATCGACGTTGTCCCAGGCGGCGCGCGCCTCGGGGCTGGCGGCGAGCGCCTGGTCGATGCGGTCGAAGGCGTCCATCAGGAGCTGCATGCGCGAGGGGCGCTGGATCTGGCCGCCGCGCATGGACGGCACCGTCGTCTCGCCGTTACGCCTGGCGACGCCGGCGTCGGGATCGAGCATCCACACGAGGAAGCGATCGAGCTCGTCGGCGACGTTGTAGGTGACGCCGTCGACCTGGTAGCTCGCCGTGTCGGCCCAGGCGGCGAGCGTCAGGAAGTGCTCGCCGAAGTCGGTCTCCTCGAAGACGCGCACGAGGTACGGCTCGAGCTTGCGAAAGCCGGTGCCCTCGGAGACGAAGCCGTTAACCGTCGAGGGCACCTCGCTGTAGTGGCGCGCGAGGATGTCGAAGAGGTTGACGAAGTCGTCGGTGAGGCCGCGGGCGACGAGGCGCTTCACCCAGGGGCGCAGCGCGTCGAGGTTGCCGCTGGCCTGCAGCGCGAGGAGCGCCGGCCCGTAGAGCTTGCGGATCTGGATCCCCTGGCGGCCGATCGGGTTCCCGGTCGCCGTCTGGTCGTGGTTCATATAGAGGTTGAGCTCTTCGGCCTGCAGGAAGATGTCGTTGAACTCCGGCGCGAGCTGCACGGCGGCGTCCTCGAGGAAGTCGGGCTCGAGATCGAGCACCGCCTGATCGGCGATCGAGGTGATGTAGAGGTGCGCCATGTCATCGGTGATCTGGATCTCGGGGATCTCGATGATGTCGAAGAGGATCATGTTGCAGGGCGCGCCCTTGGTGTCGGCGAGCAGGTAGGCGGCCTTCTGGAGCCAGCTGCGCTGGCTGTCGTCGGTGTCGGGCGTGCCCCAGGGCGTCGGGCTCAGGAACTGGAGGCGGTCGACGTCGGCCGGCGTCTCGAGCAGGCCCATGTCGAAGGGCAGGTCCATGCCGGTGTGGCGGATCATCTTCACCATCGCGTCCCACATCTGATCGGTGCCCGGCTCGCGCGCGGCGCGGAAGAGGTCGCGCAGGCCGCCGGCCTTGGCGAGCTTCGCCAGCGTCGGGTGCAGGTCCTCGAAGAGCGCGTTGTCGGGCGCCAGCGAAGGCGCGTCGGTGAAGATCCGGCGCACCTTCGCGAGGTCGAAGAAGATCTGACGGAAGAGGCCCTCGCGCTCGACGCTGAGGCGCTCGAGCGCGCGGATGAGCGGCACCAGGCGATCGTAGCGGCGGAGCTCGTTCATGACGTGCACGAGGTCGAGCAGCGGCGAGCCCTCGACGTAGAAGCCGGTGTAGACGCCGGCCTCGTCGGAGCGGTTGACGCGGCCGCCGAGCAGCGCGTCGAAGGCGACGAAGAGGTCGAAGTGAACGCCGTCGGCGATCATCTCGCGCCCGTCGCGCATGAGGAAGGCGAGCAGCGTCTGGCGCAGGTCGAAATACTCGTAGACCAGCGTGGTCTCGACGATGGCGCGGCCGAGCTGGTCGCGCGTCTCGCCGGTGGTCGAGCGGAACGAGAAGGTCGGCATGTCGATCACGCGGCCGTCGGCGTCGAGCGGGCGCGAGTAGGCGTCGACGTCGACGAGGCCGTCGCCGTTGAGGTCGACGAAGGGGAAGGGAAACTGCCCGTTGGGCAGGCGGTTGACGACCGGGGCGCCGCGGCCGTCGATGCGCGCCGAGTAGACCGGCGGGCCGAGCGGCTCGGTCGTGACCTCGATGGTGGTGTCGAGCAGGCGCTGCAGGAAGGTCTTCTGATCGCTGCGCACGATGTAGCCCTCTTCGAGGGTCGGCAGCTCGCGGTGCAGCCAGCCGAAGACCTCGCTGAGCTCGGCCTCGAGATCGAGCGTCATGTCGATCATGCGATCGAGCAGCTGGATCGGGTGGCGCGAGAGCACGCCGAGGAGGTGCATCATCGCGTCGGGGTTGGCCTCGGGAGCGGTCGAAAGACGCGCCATCGCCTCGAGCATGCCCTCGTCGGCGACGAGGTCGCCGAGGATCCCGGCGAGATCGCGGGTCATCGTCGGCAGGGCGCCGGCCTGGCCGTCGGGGCGATCGTCGTAGAGCGGCAGGATGCGCTCGAGGAGCGGCAGCATGCCGTCTCGGACCTTGCCCTCGGTCAGCGTGTTGAGCGCCCAGACGACGTCGGGCCCGTGCAGCGAGAAGGCGGCGGCGCGGGTGTAGCCCTCCTCGGGGGTGCCGGACCAGAGGAACTCGTCGTGCAGGAGCTGGTAGACCTCGGTGCCGAAGTCGCCGTAGGTGCGCGTGGTCGGCTCGGGGAAGGGCTCGTCGCAGGAGGCGAGCGCGGCGACGGCGAAGACCGTCAGGACGGGGGCGAGGGTGAGGGTCGCGCGCATGTCAGAACCCCGCGCTGAAGGTGGTGGCGATGATGAAGTTGCGCGCCGAGTAGGTGCCGTTGCCGACATAGCTCGGCTCGGTGTCGTCGAAGGGCTCGTCGTCGGCGGTGTAGATCGGGTTCACCTGGGCTTTTTCCGAGTTGGGCACGGCGCGCTGGAAGGTCTCGATCCAGGCGGCCGCGAGGTCGAGCTGGAACTTGCCGAAGCGCGCGGTGCCGCCAAGGGTGATGCCGATCTTGTCGCCGTCGATGTCGAGCACCGTCAAGGTTCGGTCCGGCGGCGCGCCGTTTTCGTAGAAGAAGCCGGCGCGCACGGTGTAGTCGCCGGCGCCCGGGGCCCATGAGCCGCCGAGGCGGAGCGAGATCACGTCCTTGTAGTGCTGCTCGATGTCGAAGGGCTTGACGGTGTAGCGGCCGATCCCGGGCACGCCCTCGAAGTAGATCCCGTCGCCGCCGGGGGAGACCGAGATCACGTCGAGCGCGCTCCACATCTCGAGCACCGAGGCGAGCTCGACCGACCAGAGGCCGTCTTCGTAGAGGCGCAGGCCGAGGCGCGCGATGGCGGGGAAGTCGAGCGCGACGTCGATCTTGTCGCCGACGATCTCGGTGTCGGAGAAGTAGTAGTGGCTCGGCTTGTTGACGCGCAGCGTGCCGGAGGCCTCGGCCGAGACCGGGAGCTGGAGCGAGAGGCCGATGTCGAAGCCGGTCAGCGGGGTGATGAGCAGGCCGACGTTGCCCGAGGGGGAGAAGCCGTCGGCGACGTCGACCTCGGCGAGGGTGTCGAGGTCGCGCTGCTCGGGCCAGCCGAAGACGCCGGGATAGGAGGAGATCACCAGGCGCTGCTTGATGGCGGTGATCACCCACTGCAGGCCGACGCCGACGGCGAAGTGCTTGGAGGGACGCCAGGCGGCCGAGAACTGCACGAAGAACTCGAGCGCCGAGAGGTTGACGAGCGAGTAGCGCTGCGGCCCGTCCTCGGGCCACTGATTGGTGCCGGCGTAGGGGCCGTAAGCGCCGAGACAGAATACGAAATCCTCGAGGCCGAAGTTCGAGGCGACCGCCAGCGAGGGGTCGGGAAAGGGCGGGCCGGTGTCCTCGACGGTGGGGAAGCCGGCGGCGTAGCGCGGGTCCTTGCGCATGACCTCGGGGTCGTCCTGGCGGCGAAAGGACTGATCGGAGAAGATCACGGCGAAGTCGAGGTAGAGCGCGAGGTCGTGGCTCAGGCGGGTGAGCGCGGCGGGGTTGAGCCACTGGGCGTTGAGGTCGTCGGCGCCGGCGATGAAGGCGCCGCCGAGCGAGAGCGCGCGGGCGCCGCGCTCGGGCAGGTAGAAGGCGCCGGCGTGGGCGGGGCTGGGCGCCAGCGCGGGCGCGATGCAGAGCGCGAGGGCGACGGCGAGCGGGAGGAGGCGACGGTTCAAGGCGGGTCCCTGTGAGGAGTCGCGAGATGGTGCCCGGATTGGTGCGGGCCGGCAAGCGTTACGCTTGCAGGGTCCAGGCGTGCACCTGGTCGATGGCCTCGACGACGGGAGTGCAGTGCTGGCGGAGCCAGGCCGGGTCGGGCAGGCCGGGCCCGTCAGGCAGGTTTGCCATGGCGCGGGCGCCGTCGAAGTCGACGTAGGCGATGCGCACGGTGAGCTCGTCCTTGGGGCGACCGAAGGCGTTGCCGGGCAGGAGGGCGACGCCGGTGTCTTCGAGCAGGCGCTCGGCGAGCTGGACCGAGGTGGTGATGCCGCGGGCGGCAAAGGCGGCGCGGTGCGCGGCGAAGTCGGCGAAGACGTAGAAGCCGCCTTCGGGATCGGGCAGCGTGACGCGGGCGGCGCGGAGCCGGGCGGTGACGAAGGCGCCCAGCGCGGCGAGGATCCGGCGCGCGCGCACGAGGTAGGCGGCGATGGCGGGGCCGCCCTGGAAGGCGGTGATGGCGGCGTACTGGATCGGCGCGCTGGTGGCGGTGTAGCTCTCGGAGGCAACGGCGGCCATCGCGTCCTGGAGCCAGCGCAGCTGCCGCGGGAAGACGAAGGCGCCCAGGCGCCAGCCGCCGGCGCCGCACCACTTGGAGAGGCCCGTGCTGACGATGGTGCCCTCGGGGTAGGCGGTGGCGATCGACGGCTGCCGACCCTGGAAGTGCAGCTCGCCGTAGATCTCGTCGGAGAGCACGATCACGCCGTAGCGACGGGCGACGTCGGCGAGGCGCTCGAGGTGGGCGCGGTCGTAGGTCGTGCCGGCGGGGTTGGAGGGGTAGTTCAGGATGAGCACGCGCGGTCGCGTGGGGTCGTCCTTGCAGCACTCGGCCAGCGCGTCGGGGTCGAGGCGCCAGCCGTCGGCCTCGCGCATCGGCAGGTACTCGACGGTGCGCTGGAGGATGTGGGCTTGGGGGGCGTAGGAGACCCAGGCCGGGGTCGGCACGATGAGGTCACCGTAGAAGGTGACCTGGAGGAGGAACATCAGCTCCTTCGAGCCCGGCGCGATGATGACGTCCTCGGCGTCGCACGCGAGATCGATGGTGCGCTGCTCGTAGGCGGCGACGGCGGCGCGCAGGGCGGGCAGGCCCTTGACGGGCAGGTAGGCCTTTTCGTGGGCGTGCTCGCGCAGCGAGGCGACGACCGGCTCGGGCACCGGGAAGGGCGACTGGCCGAGGCCGAGCTTGTAGATGCGGCGGCCTTGTTGGCGAAGCGCGTCGGAGCGCTCGTTGATCGCGACCGTCGGCGAGGGCTTGAGGCCGCGCACGGCGAGGCTGAGGTGAGGCGCTCCCCAGGCCGGGGTGGGCGGCGTCATGGCGTTGCCCATCGTGAGCTCCGTCTGAACGGGTGGATGTGGGTCGAGCCACCCGCGGCGGGTGGCCCTCGTCGAGACAGCATAGCGTATCGCGGCGGAGCGTGACGCGCGAGCCCGCGGCTTGTGGCGGAGCGCACGGCGCCTTAGAATCGCACGTCGCTTCCCGGGAGTCGTGCGCGATGGTCAGCTCGACCTTGACACAAGAGGACCGCGCCGGCGCCGAGCGATCTCCGGCGCATGCGATGGAGCGCCTGATCGCGGTCGTGCAGGAGCTGTCGCTGGCGCGCACGCTCGAGGCGGTGCAGGAGATCGTCAGGCGCTCGGCGCGGCAGTTGACCGGCGCGGATGGCGCGACCTTCGTGCTGCGCGACGGCCAGCAGTGCTTCTACGCGGACGAGGACGCGATCGCGCCCTTGTGGAAGGGGCAGCGCTTCCCGATGCAGGCGTGCGTGAGCGGCTGGGTGATGGGCCATGGCGAGCGCGTGGTGATCGGCGACGTGTTCGCCGATGATCGGGTGCCGGCCGACGTGTATCGGCCGACCTTCGTCAGGAGCATGGTGATGGTGCCGGTGCGTCCCGCGAGCCCGATCGGGGCGATCGGGGCGTACTGGGCGCACCAGCACGCGGCGAGCGAGCGCGAGGTGGAGCTCCTGGCGGCGCTCGCGAACAGCACGTCGATCGCGCTCGAGAACGTGCAGGTCTACGCCGAGCTGGAGGCGCGCGTCGCGGCGAGGACGGCGGCGCTGGCCGACACCAACGCGGAGCTGCGCAGGGTTCAGGCGGACAAGCAGCGCATCACCGACATGATCGTGCACGACCTGCAGAACCCGGTGGCGGGGATCTCGGCGATGCTGCAGATCCTGAGGCGACAGCTCGCGCACGAGCCGGCGGCGGCGGACGACGCGATGGTCGAGCGGGCGCTCAGGAGCTGCGGCGAGCTCTCGGAGATGATCCGCGGGGTGCTGCAGGCGAGCCAGGCGGAGCGCGGACAGCTCGTGGCGATCGTCGAGGAGGTCGAGCTCGAGGCGGTGGTGCGCGACGCGGTCGAAGCGTTCCGCGAGGCGGCGCGCCAGGGCGAGCACGAGCTCGTGCTGACGCTCGCGGTGAAGGCGCGCGTGCGCACCGACCCGAGGTTCATGAGGCGCATCGTGCAGAACCTGGTGCGCAACGCGCTGCGGCATACGCCGGAGGGCACGCGGGTCGAGGTGACGATGATGCGGGGGCCCGAGGGGATCGCGCTGAGCGTGAGCGACGACGGGCCGGGGGTGGCGCCCTCGCTGCAGGCGGCGATCTTCGAGCCGTTCGGAGCCGCCGCGCTGCACGGTCGCGGCAGCGTCGACACCGGGCTCGGGTTGCCGACGTCGCGCGCGCTGGCGCGAGCGCTCGGAGGAGAGCTGACGATCACCAGCGACGGCGTGCGCGGGACGACGCTGACGCTGACGATCCCCGAGGGGCACATCGCGGGGCGCATCGGGTGAGCGAGGCGGAGGGTACATGGGCGTGCCGCTGACGGTCGTGCTGGCGGTGACGGAGCCGTGGCCGGCGGTGAAGCCGTGCCTGGAGGCGCTGGTGCCGCAGGTGCGCGCGCTCGGCGCCGAGGTGATCGTCGCGAGCAACGACGGGCGCGGCGTGGTGCGCGAGGCGAGCTGGGGCGACGAGGTCGCGGTCATGGAGCGGCCGGGGGCGTCGCCCTACCGCTGTCGGGCCGAGGCGATCGCGCGGGCGCGCGGCGAGATCGTCGCGGTGATCGAGGACCACTGCGTGCCGAGCGAGGGATATTGTCGCGAGGTGCTGGCGGCGCACACGCGGCACCCCGAGGCAGCGGTGATCGGCGGCTCGGTCGACAACGGCGCGCGCGAGGCGCTGATCGACGAGGCGTCCTTCTTCATCTCGAACACCGCGTTCGTGCGGCCGGTGGCGGCGGCGGTCGCACAGACCTGCGTCTTCGGGCAGGCCAACGTGTCGTTCAAGCGCGCGAGCCTGGCGGCGCACCAGGTGAGCGATCGCGACACGCTGACCGAGCTGCAGCTCGCGCTGAGGGCGGCCGGGGTGCGCTTCGCCGTCGACGAGCGCGTGCACGTCGTACACGACCAGCGGCTCGGCACCGTGGGCACGGTGCTCGTGCACTTCGACGACGCGCGCTGCCGCACCTGTCTCGTCGGCGACGAGCGCGAGCGGGGCGTGCGCGAGGCGGCGCGAAGGATCGCGCTGGGGCCGTGGCGGATCGCGTCGAGCACGGCGCGGATCGCGGCGCGCGTGGTGATGAAGAAGCCGGGCTATCGACTGGCGGGAGTGCGGGCGGCGCCGGCGATCGCGCTGCTCATCGGGGCGCAGGTCGCGGGCGAGATCGCGGGGCTCATCGCGGGCCCCGGGTCGAGCCCGGCGCGCATGCATTGATGCGCGGTGAGCGCGGGTCAACGCCACGGTGACGGTCGTGAGCGAGCGCGGTGCGTGATCAGCGCGGTCGCAAGGTCTCGATCGGATAGGCGCGCACGGCGGGATCGGCGGTGAGAAGGACCAGCCCCTCGAGATGAGCCTGGGCGACGATCAGGCGATCGAAGGGATCCCGATGCAGCGCGGGGAGCGCGGCTACGTGGAGCGCGTGGCGTGGCGTGATCGGCAGCGCGCTCGTGCGAGTGAGGTGCATGCGTGAGGGTACGTACTCGTCGGGCGGGCTCGGCAACGCGAGCTTGCCGAGCGCGAACTTGATCGCGATCTCCCAACAGCTCGCCGAGGAGAGCAGGAGCTCGGTGTCGGGATCCTCGAGGCGCGCACGGACCTTTTTCGAGAAGCGCTTGGGCTCGGCGTTGAGCCAGAGCCAGCAGTGCGTATCGAGGAGCAGCCTCATCGCGCGAAGTCGTCGAGGATGCTGTCCGGCAATGGCTCGTCGAAGTCGTCGGGCACGCGGAAGACACCCTCGTCGACGCCGAGCACGCGACGCGCGACCGGTACCAGGCGTGCCACCGGCTGTCCGGCCCGGGCGATGATGACCTCCTCGCCCGCTTCGACGCGCTGGAGGAGTCGGGAGAGCTGGGTCTTGGCCTCGTGCACGTTGACTTCGATCATGACCAACGAGTTAGCTAACCGTGCTACGCGAGTCAACCACGGGGTCGGAACGTTCGCATGGCCGGGCCGAGGTTCATGGAGCGTGCAGACCGGAGCGGCCTTCGGCGTCGAGGCCGGCGCCGTGCTCGCTCGGAAGGTCGTTGCGCACGTGGCCCCAGGTGCCGCCGTCGCTCGGGATCGGGAAGGGCGAATCGGCGGGGTAGGCGTAGGTGTCGGCGCCGGCGGCGTCGAGCATGAGGCCGACGCTCTTGGGCAGGGGGCGGGCGGCGAGGCACTCGCCGCTGACGTTGCCCATGCCCGAGCCGTAGTCGGAGGCGGTGGTGTAGGTGTCGTCGCCGCCATTGTCGACGAAGAGGCCGAGGCCGTTGCAATTCGAGGCGCCGGCGGCGAGGCCGGCGTAGCGGTAGACGTCGTCGCCGGCCTCGTTGACGAAGACGCCGAGCGTGAAGTCGTGGCCGCTGCCGACCTGCACGTACTGGGGCGGCAGGCGCTGGTTGAGCTGGTCGCCGCCCTGCCCGCCATCCATGAAGAGGCCGAGCGCGTAGTGCGCGCCCGCGCCCTGCACGTAATAGAGGGCGTCGTAGCGATCGCGCCCGTCGCCGTCGGAGAGTAGCCCGACGCCCTGCCAGTAGCCGGCGCCCTGGGCGAAGAGGCCGGCGAGGTAGCTGTCGTCGCCGGCGGCGTCGCGCAGCACGCCGATCCCGCCCGAGAGGAAGAGGCCGCGCGCGTCCCAGCGGATCCCGGTCGAGGCGCCCTGGGCCATCGAGTTGTTGGCCTGGCCGGCCATCTGCGGGCTGAAGTAGAGCGGCTGGGGCGCCAGCGTCGGATCGGCGGCGGCGATGGGGCCGGGGTCGGCCTCGTAGGTGTCGTCGCCGGCCTGGTCGAAGAGCAGGCCGTAGCCGCGCACGCCGGCCATGCCCTGGCCGCTGTTGACGAGGCGGTAGGTGTCGGTGCCTTCACCGAGGTCGACGAGCAGGCCGATGCCGGAGATGGCGGCGCCCTGGCTCGCGACCTCGGAGGTGTAGTGATCGGCGCCGCCGTCGTCGAAGAGCACGCCGACGCCGAGCGCGGCGTAGCCTTGGGAGGCGGCGAGCGAGTCGTAGCGATCGGCGCCCTGGCCGAGGTCGAAGAGCATGCCGACGCCGTGGCGACCCGAGCCCTGGCGACCGTGGCGCGAGCGGGTGACGGGGCCGTTCTGGGAGGCCGGGTCGCCGGCGGGGTAGCGGCCGTGATCGTCGCTCACGAGGCCGGAGGCGGGGTCGACGATCGGATCGTAGGTGTAGTGATCGTCGCCGCCGAGATCGATGGCGATCGAGACGCCGAGGCGCGGGTCGGTCACGGCGCCGACGTCGTCGCGGTGGACGTCGTCGCCGCCGGTGTCGAGGAGGAAGAGGGTCGGCAGGGTGTCGGGGCCGGCCGGCGGGTAGATGTCGGCCGCAGGGCCGCGGATGAGGATGCGGCCGATCGGGGTCGCGAGATCGAAGGTCAGCTCGAGGGCGTGATGAGGCGACCAGTCGATCGACTCGATGGCGTAGGCGACGCGCGCGGCGGCGAGGAAGAGCGGCGGCAGGGTGTGCTCGCCGAGGAGGTGCTCGCGCACGGCGAGCTTGTCGAGGAACTGGAAGTGCGCGGCGGGCACGAGGGAAAAGCCCGCCTCCTCGATCCAGCCGCGCGCGGTGAGCGTCGGGGCCTGCGCGGCCATGGTGCGCTGGGCGGCGAGCGCGTCGGAGAGCGCGACGAAGATCGGCACGAGGTCGGCGGCGAGCGCGGCGGGCAGCGCGGCGACGGCGGCGGTCGGCGGGTCGTAGGGGTGGCCGGCGGCGGCGACGGCGGCGGCGATCGCCTGGGCGAGCGCGGCCTGCGAGGTCTCGCCCTGGGGGGTGGGCAGGACGGGGGCGCCGTCGAGGTGGCGGTCGAGCTCGCGCGCGGCGCTGCGGATGAGCGTGGCGACCGGGTGCGGTCGGGCGGCGATCGCGTCGACACGGCCGGCGAGCTCGGCGGCGAGGCAGCCGCTCTGCAAGGGGGCCGCCTGGCGCGGGCGGAAGGACGGGAGCAGGAAGGGGTCGTCGAGGTCGCCGCGGGCGAAGTAGTGCGAGCCGGCGTAGTCGTCGGGCGAGAAGGTGAAGGTCTCGCGGGTGAGGCCGGCGTGGGTGAGGAGTGCGTCGAGGAGCGGCATCGCGCGCGCGGGATCGCAGTCCATCGCAGAGGCCGGCTCGGGATCCCAGTCCGCCGGCGGGGCGATGATCTCCGGCGCGAGGTCTGGGCCGGAATCATCAGTGATATCGAGAGTTTCCGAGACGGATTCCGGTAGCGTGACGGTGTCGGTGAGATCGGAGGGCGCGCTGTCGGTCGGGGTGGTGTCGGCCGGGGCGCCGCCGGCGTCGCCGCAGGCCGCGGCTGCGAGCACGAGCGGCAGTGCGAGCCGGACGCATCCTTTAATGGAGCGCCTCGATGATCACCTCGCTGCCGAGGCGCTTCTGCACGAAGTCCTTGAGGCGGGCCTTGATACGTACCTCGAGCTGGCGCACGCGCTCCTTGCTGACGCCGAACTCGTCGCCGAGGTCCTCGAGGCGGACCGGGTCTTCGCTCTGCAGGCGCTTGTCCCAGATGGCGCGCTCGCGCTCGTCGAGGGTCTCGCGGTACTCGGCGAAGACCTTGCGCAGGGTGTCCTGGATCTCCTCGCCGCCAACGGTGGCCTCGGGATCGGGCTGGCCGGGGTCGGTCATCGTCTCGCCGCGGGTGCGGCCGTCCTCGTCGCCGTGCACCGGGGTGTCCATCGAGACCGGGCGCTGGTCGAGGATCGGCGCGAGCTCGCGGATGTCCTCCTCGCGCACGCCGACGCGCTCGGCGAGGAGCTTCGGCTCGGGCTGGGAGCCCTCGGCGATGAGCTGGCGGCGCTCGCGCTCGAGGCGCCAGAAGAGCTTGCGCGCGGCGCGCGAGCCGGCGTGGATGAGGTGCTTGTTCTCCTGGATGAAGGCGAGGATGCGCGCGCGGATCCAGAAGCGCGCGTACGACGGGAAGGGGATGCCGCGGGTGGCGTCGAACTTGCGGATCGCCTCGGCCAGGCCGAGGTTGCCCTCGGCGATGAGGTCCATGACGTCGGCCCACTGGCGGCGGAACTGGAAGGCGATCTTGACGACGAGGCGCAGGTTGGAGGCGACCAGGCGCGCGGCGGCCTCCTTGTTGCCGGTCGCCTGGTACTCGGCGGCAAGCTCGGCCTGCTCCTCGATCGGCAGGATGACGACGGTCTTGAGGCGCGCGAGGTAGACGTTGAGCGCGGAGAGGGCCTCGGGCACGACGGCGCGCGGCGTGGCCGGGAGGTTCTTCTTGGCGGCGGCGGGGATCGGCAGCTTGTCGAGGTCGAGGTCGCCGTCGTCGTCTTCGTCCTCGTCGAGGTCGAGGTCGAGGTCGACCTCGGGATCGAGCTCGCCGTCGTCGCTCTCGTCGTTGCCGCTCGCGTCGGAGCTGGGCTCGAGGACGACCTCGGCGACGACCTCGGGCGCGGCCTCGGCTTCGGGCGCCTTGGCCTTGCGCGACGACTTCGCGCGGGGCTTGGCCTCGCTCTTCTTGCCCTGGGGCGCCGCCTTGGCGCTGCCTGTCCGCTTCCTCGTCGCCATGCTTGCCTCGAAGCACCATGTGCTTCTACTGCGTTCATCCGCCGGTCCAAGAGACCGCGAAGCCTCGACGCCCGGCCTGAACCCCGCCGGGCTGTTGGATATCTCGCGGAGGTTGGGAGCCGAGGCGCCCGCGCCGCACGAGACCGGCATACGTAACGCACCAGCCTCGCCGGGGCAAGGTGCCGGAGGAGCTACGACATGGACCTCAACAAAGCCACCGAGAAGACGCGCGAGGCGCTGTCGCAGGCCCAGGCCATCGCCGTCAAGCGCGGGCACCAGACCGCCGACGAGCCGCACCTGCTGGTGGCGATGCTGGCGCAGGACAACGGCCTGGCGCCGCGCATCGTCGGCAAGCTGCAGCTCGACCCGCACGTGCTGGCGGCGGCGACGGAGAAGCTCCTGGAGCAGATCCCGAGCGTGCGCGGGCCGGGGGTGGCGCCGGGGCAGATCGCGGTGACGCGCGAGCTCAACGAGCTCCTGGTGCGCGCGGCGGACGAGGCCGAGCGCATGAAGGACGAGTACGTCTCGATCGAGCACGTGCTGATGGCGTACTTGACGGGCGCGGGCCGGACGCCGACGCGCAAGCTGCTCGAGTCGTTCAACATCACGCCCGACCGCCTGCGGCAGGCGATCCAGGCTGTGCGCGGCGGGCAGCGCGTCACGTCGGCGACGCCCGAGGCGACCTACGAGGCGCTCTTGAAGTATGGGCGCGACCTCGTGCAGGAGGCGCGCGACGGCAAGCTCTCGCCGGTGATCGGGCGCGACGAGGAGATCCGGCGCGTGGTGCGGATCCTGTCGCGGCGTACGAAGAACAACCCGGTGCTCATCGGCGAGCCGGGTGTGGGCAAGACGGCGATCGCCGAGGGGCTGGCGCAGCGGATCGTGCGCGGCGACGTGCCCGAGGCGCTGAAGGACAAGACGCTGGTGGCGATGGACCTCGGGGCGATGATCGCCGGCGCGAAGTACCGCGGCGAGTTCGAGGAGCGGCTCAAGGCGGTCTTGAAGGAAGTGCAGGAGGCGCAGGGGCGCGTGATCCTGTTCATCGACGAGCTGCACACGATCGTCGGGGCGGGCGCGGCCGAGGGCGCGATGGACGCGGGCAACCTGTTGAAGCCGATGCTGGCGCGCGGGGAGCTGCACTGCATCGGAGCGACGACGCTCGACGAGTATCGCAAGCACGTCGAGAAGGACAAGGCGCTGGAGCGGCGCTTCCAGCCGGTCCTGGTCTCGGCGGCGACGGTCGAGGACAGCGTGTCGATCCTGCGCGGGATCAAGGAGCTCTTCGAGGTGCACCACAAGGTGCAGATCCGCGACCGGGCGCTGGTGGCGGCGGCGGTCCTGTCCGACCGCTACATCGCCGACCGCTTCCTGCCGGACAAGGCGATCGATCTGGTCGACGAGGCGGCGGCGGGGATCCACGCGGAGATCACGTCGATGCCGGCCGAGCTCGAGCAGGCGACGCGGCGGATCCTGCAGCTCGAGATCGAGGAGCAGTCGCTCTTGAAGGAGAAGGACGCGGCCTCGACGATCCGGCTGCAGGCGCTGCAGGCGGAGCTGGCCGATCAGCGCGAGACCGCGCGGGCGCTCAAGTCGCGCTACGAGGACGAGAAGACGCAGATCGAGCGGATCTCGAAGCTGAAGGAGGAGCTGCAGAAGCTGCAGCTCAAGATCGACGAGGCGCAGCGCACCTACAACCTGAACGAGGCGGCGAAGCTCAAGTACTCGGACATCCCCGCGGTCGAAAAGCAGATCGCCGAGGCCGAGGAGGCGCTCAAGCAGAACCAGGGGCAGCAGGCGCTCCTGAAGCAGGCGGTCGACGAGGAGGACATCGCGGCGGTGGTCTCGCGCTGGACGGGGATCCCGGTCTCGAAGCTGCTCGAGGGCGAGCGCGAGAAGCTGCTCGCGCTGCCCGAGATCCTGCACCAGCGGGTGATCGGGCAGGACGAGGCGGTGCAGGCGATCGGCGACGCGGTGCTCAGGGCGCGCTCGGGGCTCAAGGATCCGAAGCGGCCGATCGGGAGCTTCCTCTTCCTCGGGCCGACCGGCGTGGGCAAGACCGAGCTGGCGCGCGCGCTGGCCGAGGCGCTCTTCGACTCGGAGGACAACATCATCCGCATCGACATGAGCGAGTACATGGAGAAGCACGCGGTCTCGCGGCTCATCGGGGCGCCGCCGGGCTACGTCGGCTACGACCAGGGCGGGCAGCTGACCGAGGCCGTGAGGCGCAAGCCGTACTCGGTGGTGCTGCTCGACGAGATCGAGAAGGCGCACCCCGACGTGTTCAACGTGCTCCTGCAGGTGCTCGACGACGGGCGGCTGACCGATGGGCAGGGGCGCACGGTGAGCTTCAAGAACACCGTGGTGATCATGACCTCGAACATCGGCTCGCCGCTCTTGCTCGAGGGCGTGTCGAGCGAGGGGGTGATCGACGAGGGCACGCGCAACGCGGTGATGGGTGAGCTCAGGCGCGCGTTCCGGCCGGAGTTCCTGAATCGTGTCGATGAGATCGCGCTCTTCTTGCCGCTGACGCGGCTCGAGATCAAGCGCATCGTGGCGCTGCAGCTGAAGGGCCTGCAGAAGCGGCTGAGCGATCGGCAGATCGCTTTCGAGCCGAGCGACGCGGCGCTGGAGCTGATCGCCGAGGCGGGCTACGACCCGGTCTTCGGGGCGCGACCGCTCAAGCGCTACATCCAGCGGCACGTGGAGACGGCGCTCGGGCGCAAGCTCGTCGCCGGCGAGATCGCCGACGGCACCGTGGTGACGCTGGACGCGCGCGACGGGCAGCTCGTCTTTGAGACGCGCGAGCTGAGCTGATGTGGCTGATGTGGCCCGGGCCTTGTCATCCGCGACAGGGCTCGGGCACTCTCGTGAGCGAAGCCGATGCACGGAGGCGGAGATGAAGCTCGCAACGCTCGCGATGACCTTCGGGGTGATGGGCCTGGCGGGAGGCTGTGACGGCATGATGCCGGAGCCGATCGCGCCGGCGGCGATGGACGAAGAGCCGCTCGCGCCCGAGCCGACGTGGCGCTACGGCGTGGTGAGCTGGCAGGGGCTCGTGACCGATTGCCCGGACGAGGCGGCGTGGGTCGAGGACGAGGTCGGCATGGCGCTCGTCGAGGGCGACCGCGTGACGCTGATGTTCGAGACGATGCCGGCCTTGACCGGTACGATCGAGGGTGGGCGCGCGGCGGTGAGCGGGCGCATGACCTTCCCCGGCGAGACCGGCGCCGAGGTGACGTGTGTGGTCGCCGGGTCGACGGCACTGACCGAGAGTGCGCTCGAGGGCGAGATGCACGAGGCGCTCTCGAGCGTGGGCGACGTCAACTGCGAGTCGCGCGCGCGCTATCGCATGGTCTTCGATCCGTGAGCCGGCCGGTGGGCGTTCAGGGCGGCTGACACATCGGGGGGCCGATGGCGAGGCGGCCGTCGGCGTCGAGATCACAGGTGAGCTCGTGCCCGGGGCGTGCCACGCAGCGGAACGAGCCGAGCCCACCCGGTCCCTGCACGAGCCCGAAGACGACGAGCGCGTCGGGCGAGGCGATGCAGAGCGGGGTGGCTTCGCAGGTGAGGCGGGCGTTGCGGATGCGGTAGATGGCGCCGCTGGCGCCGGTGAAGCCGCCGCTGGTCGAGAAGTCGGACACGAAGAGGGAGTCGCCGGAGGCGAGGAGCCCGTCGAGGTGGCCGACGCCGGGTACGGCGGGCGGGATGAAGTGGAGGGTGCGGTCGGTGGCGAGGTCGTAGAAGGCGAGCGCGTTCTCTTCGTTGGCGGGGCCGGCGGTGCTGAAGCGACCGTGGAAGCCGACGAAGACGCCGCGGTCGAAGGGCGGCGGGAAGGCGGGGGGCGCGAAGGTGATCTGGGCGGCGCCTTCGCTCTCGGCGCCGGTCGAGGGGTCGGGGAGCGGCTGGAAGGCGACGACGGGCTGGGTGGCGAGGCCGTCGCCGACGTGAGCGCCGGTGCGGTAGGTGATGTAGTCGTCGGGGAAGCCGAAGTCGTGCACGACGGTGCCGATCTGGGCGTGGGGGATGACGTTGAGCTCGTCGGCGCTGAGCGGCTCGTTGGCGTTGCCGGGGGTGTCGATGCCGTTGTCCTGGAGCCAGAGGTCGCCGGTCTCGGGGTCGAAGGCGAGGCCGGCGGCGTTGCGCAGGCCGAGCGCGATGGGGGTGAGGTCGCTGGCGGCGAGCGTGGTGCCGAGGTCGGCGACGGTGACCATGATGAGCGAGTCGGCGGGCACGGAGCCGGAGACGAGGCCGGAGACGATGACCGGGGAGGTCGTCGCGGCGGCGTTGGCGGCCGAGCCGACGTTGAAGACGAGGTCATGAGCGCCGGACACGGTGGGTGATGGGCGCGCGGCGACGGCGTAGGTCTGGTGGTAGACGTGGTTGTCGTAGTCGAGATCGATGACGCCCGCCAGGGTGAGCGGGTCGTCCGCGGTGGCGCCCATGCGCAGGAAGGTGAGGCGGCCGAAGGACTCCTGCGAGGTGACGACGACGACGAGCGAGCCGGCGCGCGCGAGGCCGGTGGCGCGGGCGGGGAGCGGCCCGTATGCGAGTGCGGGAGGGGCGTCGGCGAGGCCGTCGTCGTCGACGTCGACGAGGCGCACGATGCGGCCGGGCGCCGACCAGAAGCTGCCGCTGGTCACGGTGGTGGAGCTGGTCGCGACGAGAAGCGAGCCGTCGTCGAGGCGGAGCATGCCGTAGGGGAAGCTGAGGCCGGTGGCGAAGGGTGTGATGAGGAAGGCCCCATGATCGATCGCGGGGTCGTCGCCGAGGACGGGCTCGGCGCGAGCGGGAGCGTCGGGAAGAGTCGCCAGTAGCGCGAGGAGTGTGAGGAGCACGGCCGGCCAACGGCTCGGACGACGAGGGTGACGGTGGTGCTCCGCGATACGCTGCATACCTTCGTACTATCACAGCTGCGCGAATGTTGACCTCCCGTTCAGGGGGCACCATGATGGTCGTCATACGTCACCAGCGCTCCGTCATCCCTGCTCGGTGACGTTCCACCACGCACAACGCGCACCGCGTGCATCGGCACCTTGCCGCTGACGTGTGTGCTCCCGCTGCATCGAGAGGTCCGCATGCGTCTGGTCCTGCTCGTTCTCGCCGTCTGCCTCGCGCTCTGCCCGCTCGCACACGCCCCGCGCGCCGCGGCGCAAGGTGCGCTCGAAGACATCGTCGTCGTCGTCGCCGACACTGACGGCCTCACCGTCGACTTCGAGATCACCGTCGCCATGACCGAATACTACGACGAAGATCCGGTCGCCTTCCTCGGCGACCACTTCGAGACGACGTACTACGACGCCACCGCGACCCTGCTCGTGCCGTAGCTCTCGGCGATCGACTTCGGCGACGGCAATACGATCGCGCGCCTGGTGCTGACCGATCCCGGCTCGGTCGAGGGCACCTTCGTCGGGATCGTCTCGCACACCTACGCCGCCGCCGGCAGCTACGACGTCACCGTGAGCGCGTTCTCGGCCGAAGCCAACCCGACGCCTGCACACGCGACCGCGCTGATGGCTTCGCCCGTGAACCCGGTGACGATCCACGAGACCAACCCCTACTTCCACCCGAGCGAGCGCACCGGCAGCGAGACCTCGCTGCCCGCCGCCTTCGCGCTGACGGTCACCCTCGAGGGCGTCGCGGTCTGCGGCGCCGACGGCGCCCCTTGCACCAGCGACGGCAACGTCTGCACCGACGACGTCTGCCGCGAAAACGTCTGCGTGCACGAGCCGGTCACACCCGGCACCGCCTGCGGCAGCGACGCGTCCAGCGAGTGCGATGCACCCGACAGCTGCGACGAGTCCGGCATCTGCCAGAGCAACCGCGTCGACGACGAGACCCCGTGCACCAGCGATGCGATCGAGTGCACGCGCGACGTCTGCCTCGCCGGCGTCTGCGCGCACCCGCTCGTCACGCCCGGCACGCCGTGCGGCTCGGACTTCGACGACGAATGCACCGCGCCCGACACTTGCGACGAGGCCGGGATCTGCCGGCCCAACCACTCGACCCCCGGCTTCCCCTGCCCCGACGACGCCAACGACTGTACGCTCGACGTCTGCGCCAACGGCGTCTGCACCCACCCGGCCGTCGGCGTCGGCACGAGCTGCGGCTCCGACGAGACGAGCGAGTGCTCGCAAGCCGACAGCTGCGATGGCGCCGGCCGCTGCCTCGCCAACGACCTCACCGACGGCAGCGACTGCACCGCCGACGCCAACGAGTGCACCGACGACGTCTGCGTGCGCGGCCTCTGCCAGCACCCGGCCCTGCCGCTCGGCACCGCGTGCGGCGACCCGCTCGACGACGCCTGCACCGGCCCGGACACCTGCAACGGCTCAGGCGTCTGCCGCGCCAACCACACGCCCGACGGCAGCGCCTGCGCGCAGGACGAGAACGAGTGCACCGACGACGTCTGCCAGGACGGCCGCTGCCGCCACCCCGCCAAGACCGCCGGAACCGCCTGCGGCTCCGCGACCGACGACGCCTGCACCGCGCCCGACCAGTTGGCGCTCGTGCCGAGCGATCCGCGCGACCCGGACGATCCCGAGGACGGCCCCGATCTCGACGGGGACGGGATCGACGACGCGTGTGATGATGACGCCGACGGCGACGGGCTGGCCGACGCGATCGAGGACCACGACGGCGACGGGATCGTCGATCCGGGCGAGACCGATCCGCTCGACGCCGACAGCGATGACGACGGCTTGTGCGACGGGCCCGCGCCGCTGCCGGTGACCAAGGCCGGCGAGACGATCTGCGAGGGCGGCGAGGACCGTGACGCCGACGGCGGGCGCGACGGCGGCGAGACCGACCCACGCCTGCCTGACAGCGATGGCGACTGCCTCAGCGACGGCGTCGAGGTGCACGAGCGCCGGAGCGACCCGCTCGATCGCGACGCCCCGACCGCCGGCGGCGAGTGCCCGGTCGTCTGCGGCGACGGCGCGCTCGATCCGAGCGAGGCCTGCGACGACGGCAACGGCGAGGACGGCGGCGGCTGCGATGCCGCGTGCGAGATCGAGCTCGGCTTCGCGTGCAGCGGTCAGCCGAGCGTCTGCGCGGTGATCCCGCACAGCATCAGCGCCGCCGGCGGCGCGGACTGCCAGGGCGGCGCTGGTTCGATGGCCGCGCTGGCGCTGCTCGTCCTCGCCGGCCTCGTGCGCCGGCGGCGCGCCTGGCTGGCCGTTCTTGTCGCGAGCGTGATCCCGCTCGGCGAGAGCCGCGCCGGCTTCGGCACCAGCGACCCGCGACCGGCGGCGACGCTCCTCCTGCCCTACTTCGAGATCGACGGCACGAGCGCGACGACCCTCTTCTCCGTCAACAACGTCGCGCCCTATCCGGTCATCGCCCACGTCGCGATCTGGACCGACTGGGGCGTCAACACCGTGTCCTTCGACCTGCGCCTGGTCGGCTTCGACGTGCAGACGATCAACCTGCGCGACGTCCTGGTCAACGGGCTCGTCCCCTTCACGAACAGCGGCTGCCAGAGCCCGACGCTCGTGCCGAGCGAGCTCGCCCTTCAGCACAGCGGCCAGGTCGACGGCTCGGGCCTGTGCTCGGCGCACGACCACGGCGACGGCATCCTGCGCGGCTACGTCACCATCGACGTCACGACCGGCTGCGCCGAGGGCCTGACCCATGCCGACGGCGACTACTTCGCCTTCCTCCTCGGCCACGACAACGTGCTCTGGGGCGACGTCACCTACGCCGAGCTCTCGCCGCGCAGGGTCGGGGCACAGGAGGCGCTCTTCGCCATCGAGTCCTTCGCCGACCTCGTCGCCGAAGACAAGGTCACCCTCGGCAACGCCGACTTCGCCGAGGGCTTCAACATGCAGGACGTCTTCAACGGTCCGCCCGGCCCCTTCGATCCGCTCCCCGGCCCGACCTTCTACGGCCCGTTCGTCGCCGGCAGCGGCATCGACCGGCGCGAGCCGCTCCCCTCGAGCTGGGGTGGCCGCTTCCTCCACGTCGGCGACCTCAGCAACGTCACCGACTTCCTCGTGTGGCGCGGCCCGGCTGCGCCGACCTCGCCGCGGCTCTGCACCGGCGCCCCGACCTGGTGGCCCAACGCCGCCCAGTCGGTGACCGTCTTCGATGGCGACGGCGACGTCGAGTCTCCGGCGAGCCTCTTCGGTGCCCACGCGACCTCACGCATCCGCGCGGGCGGAGCCGACCTCATGACGACCCTCGACGCGGGCTGGGTGCTCGCCGACTTCGGTGACGGCGCGCAGGCCGCCGTCATGACGCTCAGCCGCCATACCACCGGCGTCTACCGCGCCGGCCACCGCGGGATCTTCGGCAGCGGCGCGCGCGCGATCGAGCTGCCGTTGAACGAGGCGAAGGACTTCGGCACCCAGTCCGCGGTGCCGGCCGCGACCCTGCTCCTGCCCTACTTCGAGGTCGATCTCTCGGACGACTCGCGCGGCGTCAACACGATCTTCTGGGTGCACAACCCGACCGGCTTCGGCCTCGTCACCAACGTCACGCTCTGGAGCAACCTCGGGATCCCGACCTACCGCTTCCCGATGTACCTGCCGAGCTTCGGCAGCGAGCGCATCGATCTGCAGCGCCTCTTCAGGACCGGTACGCCGCCGCAGACCACCCAGACCCAGGACGTCTACCCCGGCTGCAGCTCCGCGCTGCCGCCCGATCCGCTGCCGGAGAGCTCGGACTTCTTCCAGGACCTCACGGACCTGGTCAATGCGCACAGCGCGCGGCCGGTCGCCTTCGCGGGCAACCTCTGCTACTCGGTCGATCCCGACGGCGCCGAGCCGCGCCCCGCGCGCGGCTACGTCACCGTCGACGTCGTCAACGATTGCTCGGCCTCGTTCCCGAGTGATCCCGGCTACTTCATTGCCGGCGGCCTCGGCGTCGCGAGCAACTTCAACGGGCTCTGGGGCGAGTACCTCTTCGCATCCCCCAAGGACAACCACGGCTTCGTCGACGCGATGGTGCACATCCAAGCCCACGCCGACATGCCACCGGACGAGATGTCCTTCTATGGCCGCTTCGTCGCGTTCACGGGCGCCGACGATCGCGAGCCGCTCGGCACCGTCTTCGCGACGCGCGTCATCAAGGACGCGAGCGAGCTCATCACCTGGCGTGACCCGGGCGCGACCCTGAGCCCCTTCAGCTGCGCCCTGACCGCGCCATTCGTCTATCCGCTGGGCGACACCGAGATCGTGCACTTCGACGAGGAGGCCAACCTGGCGGACCGGTACGCGGGCTTCGCGCTCTTCCCCTGGGCGGCCCAGCGCACGCGCTTTTCGGGCACGACCTGGCCGATGCCACTTGACGCGCCGTTTTTCGGGTGGCTCTACATCAACCTGCATACGGTGACCGGCGCTTCGCAGCGCACGCAGGCCCACGTGGTCCTGCGCCACAGCTTCTTCGGGCTCACCGTCGGCAATGCCCTGACGCCCCTCGACAGCGGGCGCCGCCCACAGCTCGATCAGCTCGCCTTCCCCGAATGAAACGACACGCCGCAATCCTCCTCGGGCTCCTGGTCATGGTGCTCTGCCTCGTCGCCGCCTGGGCGATCGGAGCCCCGACCCCGCGCCCGCCGTCCGAGTCGATCACGCTCGTGCCGGCCGACGACGGCTTGCCGAGCGAGGGCTCCTGGCACCACGGCGTCGCGATCGCCAACCTCGATCGCGACGCGCGCCCGGAGATCGTGCACGCGGTCACGCCCGGTGGATCGCCCTACCCCACGCTCTTCTCGCGGGATGCGCGCGGCGCCTGGCGCCCGCTCCCCGCCGCACACTTCCCGGCCGAGACCCTCGCGACCGGGCCGGTCGTGCCCGCCGACCGCGACGGCGACGGCGATCTCGATCTCATCGTCGCGCCGCGTGACCAGGGCCTGCTCGCGCTCGACAACGACGGCTGGGGGCGCTGGACCACCATCGGCTGGCGCAGCGCCGATCGCTTCTCGGCGGGCGCGCTCGCCGTGACGCAGGGTGCAGACGGCCCCGTCGCCTACGTGCTCGGCGACGGCCCGCGCGCGAAGACCACGCTCGCCCCTGCCCCGCCCTCCTTCGGCGTGCGCGTCTATCGGCCGCGCGAAGGCGGCGAGCCGAGCGCCGAGTTCGCCGCCGACACCGGGCTCTTCGGCGAGGCCATCGCGGTCTGCGACGTCGACCAGGACGGCGACGACGACGTCCTGACCGCCACCCGCTCACGCGGCGAGCGCCGGCTCGTGCACTACGCGATGGATACGCACTTCCGCTCCGCGGCGATCGACGCGCTGCCCGAAGGCGCCTACGTCACGGCGGTCGCCTGCACGCAGCACGGCGAGCGCGCGCTCGTCGCCATGGCCAGCGTGCGCTTCGCCTACGAGCGCTGGACGAGCGAGATCCTGATGCTCGATCGCCAGGACGGCGGCTGGACCGCGCGCCGGCTCCACGCGACGCCCGACCGCCTCGGCTTCCACGCGCTGACCTTCGGCGATCTCGACGGCGACGGCGCACCTGATCTCGTCAGCGCCGACGGCGCCGGTCGCGTGACGATCTACCGTGAAGCCGGCAATCCCACCGCGAAACGCGCGCCCATCGACGTCGCCGGGCCGACCGGCTGCGGCGGCACCGCGCTCGCGCTCGGCGACCTCGATCGCGATGGCCGCGCTGATCTCGTCGCGGCCTTCGCCGGCCCGCGCGAGGGCCCGCTCGGCGAACCGCGCTGCCCGAGCGGCGGCGCCATCCGCGCCTGGCTCGGCCGCGACGGAGCGACGACCCAAGGCAGCTCGCAGTAGCCGATCCGGCCGCTTCAGATCTTCAGCGGCAGAGCCAGCGCGGGTCCACACTCGGACGCGCCCCGCTCGAGAAGCGCACCGCGCCGGTCTTGGTGCAGCGCGTCTGGCAGGCGATGACGTCGCCGGCCTTGGCGTCACCGCAGAACGCCAGGGTCGCCTCGCAGGCGAGCTGACAGAGCGCGGGGCCGGCGCCCTTCTTCTGCGCGCGCAGCCCGTGGGTCTCGGCGATCAGCGCGTCGAGCTCACGCGTGGCGTCGATGTCATGCGCGGCCACGCGGTCGAGGAGCGCGCCGACCGTCGTAGCCTCCGGCCCGAAGAGGGCGTCGAGGTGAGGGAACAGGCGCAGCGCCGAGACGAGGGTCTGGCGCGAGGTCTCGGTGCGCAGCGTGCCCGCGCTCTTGCGCAGGAGGTGGAGCGAGCGGCGTGCGAGCTCGAGGCGCGCCTCGCTCACGACCTGATCGGGCGTGACCCGGGCGAGCAGGTCGGCGCCGGTCAGGGCCTCGTCGAGGAGCGCCATCACCGCCCCGTAGATCGCCGCGACGTGGCGGTCGGGCGCGCGCTCGGCCGACTCGCGCTCGAGCATGCGCGCCATCGCGACGAGGTTGGAGTCGACGTCTTCGCCGCGCGGCAGAAGGCCCGGCGCGAGCACCAGCTCCAGGATGAGCCCCGAGAAGGCGGCGAGCAGCGTGTGCCGGCGCTCGGAGCGCTCGGGCGCCTGCTCGAGCAGGCCGACGAGACCGGCGATCCCATCGCTCGGCTTCGCGAGCCACGCCTCGCGCAGCGCGGCGACGAGGCGCTCGTCCTCGGGGCTGAGCGGCGCGAAGGCGTCGCCGCCGGGCAGGGAGGTCGCGGGACCGGGCCTGTCGTTCGAGGCGCCACCTCGCAGGCCGTCGTTGAGCGCGCGAGAGACCGTACCGAAACGAGCGAAGCGCTGGAGCCACGGCTGGATTTCGACGCCCTGCGCGCGCGTCTCGCGCAGCTTGGCGACCGCGTCGCGCCAGGGCACGAGCACCAGGCGGAAGATCGTGCGGCCGCGCGTCAGCACCAGGTCCTCGCCCAGGGCGACGGCGCGATCGAGCTGGCCCGAGCCGAGGTCGTGTGCGCCGAGGCCGTGCAGCCGACCGCTGACGGCGTCGACGGTGACGATGGCGTGCGCCTTGTTGCGGCCGCGACTGTCGCCATGGTCGATCAGCGCCACGCGTCGGCCGGCGACGAAGCTGCGGGTGCGCTGGGGATCGGCGTCGACCCCCGGCGGCTCGATGGCCCAGCGCGGGCCGCCGATCGAGCTCCAGCTCGCGCCCGGCGCGCGCACGCTCGGCGCGAGCACCCAGCGCTCGGCGACCGGAAGCGGCTCGGACCAGGTGCGCACCTGCTCGGTGCGGGCAGACCACGGCTCGGCGAGGAGCATCGTCGTCACGTAGGCGACGCCGGCCTGCGGCTCGGGCGTGAAGATCGCCAGCCCGTCGGCGATCGGCGTGGCGAGGACGGGCTGGTTGGTGACCTGCGCGGGGCGCGGCACGCGGCGCCCGGTGATCTCACGCCCCTCCGGCGAGAGCACGGTGACCAGCGCGAGCGCGTCGTCGCCGGGGCGCAGATGCACCGCGACGGTCCGGCCATCGGCGAGCAGCATGAGCTCGGTGACGGCGCCCTCGATCCCACTCGAGCTCGGATCCCAGGTGCCGCGCAGCACGCCGTCGACGGGATCGATGAAGCGCACCGTGTAGGGCGCGACCGCGTCCTCGACCACCAGGAGATCGCGCCTCGAGAGCGCGCGACGCGGATGCTGCACCTCGACCGCGCGCCGCCACAGCGGCTGACCGGTCTTCGGATCGAGGCGCGCGAGCTCGGTCTGCACGAGCCCGCCGCCCGCGAGGAAGAGCATCGTCGTCTTGCCGTCGTCGTGGCTCGCCGCGTGTACGACGCGCTGGATGCAGCCGAGCTTCTGACAGCCGAGCGCGCGCTCCCACAGGCGCGTGCCGACGTCGGCGCGATAGGCCGAGAGCGTCGTGCCCGCCACCAACACGAGCCCGCCGCCGTCGGTCGCGAGCGGCCACACGCCGCCGAGCGACTCGATCACCGACACCTTGCGCGTCCACACGACGAGCCCGCTGTCGGGGCGCACCGCTGCGACGGAGCCGGCGAGATCACTCACGACCAGCACACCCGCGAGCGGCTCGAGCGTGCGCATCTCGAAGGGCGCCTGGTGCGTCGCGGCGAGCTCCCAGATCCCCTCGGGCAGCGGCAGCTCGGTCGGCGCGGCGGCGATGACGGGCGGCGCGGCGAGCATCAGGGCGGTGAGGACCGGGAGCGGGAGAGACCTTGTCATCGAGCGTCGGCGCATAACGTATCCGTGTGCGATTTGCCATCGCCGTCAGAGGAAACGGCAGCTCGCGGCCCGGATCCGCCTTGACCGACCCGCCGCGCGATCGCATCAAGCGCCGATGCGGGAGCGCACGATCGGGATCCTCAGCTGGAACGTGAACGGACTGCGCGCGATCGCGCGCGTCGGCTTCCTCCCGTGGCTCCGGGGATCGAAGGCGAGCTTCGTCGGCATCCAGGAGGTGCGCGCCCGCCCCGAGCAGCTCGAGCCCGAGCTGCGGCGCCCGCGCGGGTGGCACACCGGCTTCGTCAGCGCGCACAAGGCGGGCTACTCGGGCGTCGGCTTCTACTCGAAGCTCCGCCCGGACCTGCACCTGACCGAGCTCGGCCGCCCCGAGCTCGATCGCGAGGCGCGCTTTTCCGAGGTGCGCCTCGGCGCGCTGACGATCGTCAACGCCTACTTCCCCAACGGCAACGGCACGCCGACCGCGGACGGCAAGCGCAGCAACGATCGGATCCCGTTCAAGCTCGACTTCTACCGCGCGCTCTTCGATCACCTCGCGCCGCGCGTGCACGCCGGCGAGCGCATCCTGGTCATGGGCGACTTCAACACCGCGCACCGCGAGATCGATCTCGCGCGCCCCAAGGAGAACAAGCGCACCTCCGGCTTCACCGAGATCGAGCGCGAGGAGCTCGACCGCTGGCTCCGCGCCGGCTGGGTCGACACCTTCCGCCACCTGTACCCGACGCGCGCGGTCTACTCGTGGTGGAGCCAGCGCCAGGGCGTGCGCGCGCGCAACGTCGGCTGGCGCCTCGACCTGGTGCTCGCCTCACCCGGCGCGCTGCCGTTCTTGCGCGACGCCTCGATCCACACCGAGGTGATGGGCTCCGATCACTGCCCGGTCGGGGTGCGCCTCTCGCGCGAGGTCGTCACGCTCCGCCCGTAGAGGGTCGCGAGCGCGCGCAGCCGCATCGCCAACGGCTGATTGAACGCCGCCATGCGCACGCGCCAGCGCCAGTTGCCCTCGGCGATGCCGGGCACGTTCATGCGCGCGCCGCCGTCGAGGCAGAGCACGTCCTGCAGCGGGGTCACGGCGAGGTCGGCGACCGACGCATACGACGCGCGGATCAGATCCCAGACGATGTCGTGGCCGGAGACGGCGAGGTAGCGGCGCACGTGGTCACGCACCGCCTCGGTGGTGGTCTGCCACCAGCCGAGCGTGGTGTCGTTGTCGTGGGTGGCGGTGTAGACGACCGAGCGCGCCCGGTGGTTGTGCGGCAGGAACGGGTGGGCGGCGTCCTCGCCGAAGGCGAACTGTAGGATGCGCATGCCGGGCAGCGCGAGGCCGTCGCGCAGGCTCTCGACGTCGTCGTCGATCACGCCGAGATCCTCGGCGATGAGCGGCAAGCTGCCGAGCGCGCGAGAGAGATCGTCGAAGAGCGCGCGACCGGGGCCTTTCACCCAGCGGCCCGAGGTGGCGTCGGGCGCATCGGCCGGCACCTCCCAGTAGGCGGAGAAGCCGCGGAAGTGATCGAGGCGCACGAGGTCGACCTGCTCGAGCGCGCGCCGCATGCGCCTCACCCACCAGCCGTGCCCGTCGGCGGCCATGCGATCCCAGGCATAGAGCGGGTTGCCCCAGAGCTGTCCGGTCTTGGAGAAGAAGTCGGGCGGCACGCCGGCGACCGCCTCGGGGTTGCCGGCAGCGTCGAGGCGGAACTGATCGCGGCGCTCCCACACGTCGACCGAGTCGCGGTCGACGTAGATCGGCACGTCGCCGATGATGGTGATGCCGCGCTCGTGCGCGTAGGCGCGCAGCTCTCGCCACTGACGCTCGAAGAAGTAGAAGCGCGCGAGGTGGCGATCGATGGCGCCACGCTGCGCACCGACCGCCGCCGCGAGCGCGTTCGTTTCACGGTCCCGCAGCGGCGCGGGCCAGTCCCACCAGGCGGCGCCGCCGTGCGCCTCCTTCAGCGCGAGGAACGTCGCCGCCTCCGTGGCCCACGCGTGCTCGTGCACGAAGGCCTCGAAGTCCGCCTTCCACACTGGGTTCCGGCCCGCCCACAGCGCCTCGGCGGCGAGCGTCAGGCGCGCCTCCTTGAAGGCGGTGACCGCCGGGAAATCACACGCGTCGATCGGGAAGGCGGGCGCCGCGAGCGCGTCGTCGGGCAGGAGGTCGGCCGCGGCCAGGCCGTGCAGATCGACGAGCAGCGGGTGACCGGCCAGCGCCGCCTGCGTCGCGTAGGGCGAGTCGCCGGGCCCGGCCGGCACCAGCGGCAGGACCTGCCAGCGGCTGAGCCCGGCCTCGGCCAGCCAGTCGATGAAGCGGCGCGCGCCCTCGCCGAGATCTCCGACGCCGTGGCGCGAGGGCAGGCTGGTCGGGTGGAGGAGGATACCGGCGGCGCGCTGGGACGAGGTGCTCATGGTCGCGCGACCATAGCCCCGGGTCGCCGGCCGCGACAAGGAGCCCCGCACCCCCTGCCGCCTGGTGGCCGGTGTCGACTTGCTGGCGCGGGCGCCGCGTGTCACACCTCGGCGTCATGCCGCGCTTCGCCTCGCCGTCCGCGACCACCGCGACCCTGTCCACCGGCGTCTTCTCCGGTCTGGGCGAGCGTGCGCGCTCACACACAGGCCCGCTCTATCCGCTGCACGTCGGCGACACCTGGCGCGAGCCGTGGGAGGGCGGGCGCGTCGAGAACCTCGCGCCCGCCGACCACCCGCTCCTCTACACCTACGCGCCGGTCCAGGGTGAGCCCTCGCTCCTCGCCGCCGCCCGTGACAAGATCGCCCGGCGCAGCGGCCGGCTCATCGATCCCGAGGCCCTCTGCGTCGTCTCCGGCGCGACCTCGGGTCTGTCGGTCGTCGCGCAGACGATCCTCGATCCGGGTGACGAGGTGCTCCTGCCGGCGCCGTTCTGGCCGCTGATCCGCGGGATCATCGCCTCGCGCGGCGCGACCCCGGTGCAGATCCCGCTCTGGGACCGCCTCGCCGATCCGGGCTTCGACCTCGAGGCCACCCTCGAGCGCGCGATCACCCCGCGCACGGTCGCGCTCTATCTCAACTCGCCGCACAACCCGACCGGCGGCATGCTCACGCCGGAGATGGCCGCCGCCTGCGCGCGGGTCGCGCGGCGCCACGATCTCTGGGTTCTGAGCGACGAGGTCTACGAGGACCTCTACTACGGCGACACGCCGCCCGAGCCGCTGTGGGCGCGCGACGATCTCATCGATCGCGCCATCGTCGTGCACTCGCTCTCCAAGGCCTACGGCTACGCCGGCGCCCGCGTCGGCTACGCGCACGGGCCGCGCGCCGTGATGCAGGCCGTGCGCGCGACCCAGACCTTCCAGGTCTACTGCGCGCCACGCCCGATGCAGCTCGGCGCCGCGCGCCTCATCGCGCACGCCGACGACTGGCTCGCCCAGACGCGCGAGCTCTACCGCGAGGCCGCCGACAAGACCGCGCGCGCCTTCGGCGTCGCGACCCCGGCGGGTGGCACCTTCCTCTTCGTCGACGCCGCGCGCTGGCTCCCGCCCGGTGCGAGCGACGCGATGCCGTTCCTCGAGCGCTGCCTCGACGAGGCGGGCGTCCTGCTCACGCCCGGCCTCTCGTCGGGTGACGCGTACGCGACCTGGGTGCGCCTCTGCTTCACCTCGGTCGCGCCGGAGGTGCTGGACGAGGCGCTCACGAAGCTCGCCCCCGTGCTCGCCGCCACCTCCCGAGGGGGGCCGTCGTGAAGGTGCTCCTTCTCGACATCGAAGGCACCACGACCTCGATCGCCTTCGTCTACGAGACGCTCTTCCCCTACGCCCGCGCCGTCTTCGAGGCGACCTTCGCCGGGCGCGGCGCGCTCTTCGAGCGCTGGGACGAGCCCGAGGTCCGGGCCGCGGTCGCGCTCATGGCCGGCGGCGCAGGCCAACATGGCCCCCACGCCGCGGCCGGCGCCGCGCTGGCGCTGATGCATGCCGACGTCAAGGACACCGGGCTCAAGGCGCTCCAGGGGATCATCTGGCGCGACGGCTACCGGCGGGGCGAGCTGCGCGGCCACGTCTTCAGCGACGTGGCCGAGGCACTGAGGCTCGTCAGCGCCTCCGGCGTGCGCGTGGCGATCTACTCCTCGGGCAGCGTCGAGGCGCAGCGCCTCCTCTTCTCGTTCTCCGATGCGGGCGACCTGACGCCGCACCTCGCGGCGTACTTCGACACGACGACCGGCCCGAAGAAGGAGGCCGCCAGCTACCGCGCCATCGCCGCCGAGCTCGGCGTCGCCCCCGCCGAGATCCGGTTCTGCAGCGACAATCTCGACGAGGTGCGCGCGGCGATCGCCGCCGGCTGCGAGGCGCTCGTCGCCGTGCGCCCGGGCAACCCGCCGCTACCCGCCGACCATGGCTTGATGACCTTCTCATCGCTCCTTGACCGGCGCGTCACCGGCATTGGAAGCGCGACCTGAACCCGCTATGATCGTTTCACGATGAGACGCACCGTCGCCGCGTTGATCACCTCCTCCTTCGTCGCCTGGTCGGCTTGCGGGCCCGAGATCGCTTCGACCGCGGCGCTCGGCAGCACCGGACAGACCTCGGGCGAAGACAGCGACATGTCCGAGGAGGACAAGACCGCCTGGCTGGTGATCACCGCCATCCTCGCGGTCAGCTCGGTCGTCGCCATCGTCTCGGCGGTCTCGGGCGAGGGCATGTGGGCCTACATGCAGGAGCACCAGCAGGACGTGCGCCGCGCGCTCGCCGGCGGCGGCGGCCCGTTCCCGAGCGACCTCACCCAGAGCCTCGGCCTGCCGCGGAGCGAAGTGCCGCGCGTCGCCCGCATCCTGCGTGAGGCACGCCCCCGGCTCGGCCCGCTCGTCGACGCCGGCCCCATCAGCCAAGAGGGAACGCGCGAGTTCTGGAGCCGCCTCCTCATCATGCTCGAGGCCGATCCGGTGACCGGGCCGCGCGTCGAGGAGCTCAGGACACGCGCCCACGCGATCGTCGCAGGCCGCGCGGGGACCTGATCGTTGTCGCGATGGCGCTATGCCCGTCCTGCCCTCCTCCTCGTCGCGCTCGCGCTCGCCGCCGACGATGCGCGCGCTGACACACCGCGCGACGCGCTCGCACGCATCGAGGCGACACTCACCGCGCCGCTGAGACGCGTGCTCCGCCCGGCCCCCGCCCTGCCCTCGCCGAGCCAGGTGCACAAGCTCGCCTGGATGGCCGAGCTCGCCCGCCGCGTCGACCTCGCCGAGCACCACAGCAGCGCGCGCGCCTGGCGCAAGATCATGCACTGGCCCGAGCCGGGTGACACCCTCTTCACCTTCGACCGCGCCGCGCCCGACACCTCGCCCGCGCGCTTCCCCGTGCCCGGCGGCCGGGTCGATCCGGCCACCGACTTCGCCGCCTCGCTCGCGCTCGGCTGGCTCGACCCGCGTCACTTCTCCTGCGAGTTCCCGCTGCGCGCGCGCTACCTCGCCGATCACGACCTCATCCCGCGCCCCACCCCGTTCGAGGCCGGGCGCTGTCGCGCTTTCGAGCGCTGGGCCGAGCTCGATCGCGTCGAGGCGGTCGAGGTCGTCTACGTCACGCCGAGCTGGGCCGACGCCTCGGCCAGCATGGGCCACGTGATCTTCCGGATCCGCCACTCGGGCGCCGAGCGCGTCACCGGCCAGAGCTTCGAACCGGTCTTCGCCTACGCCGCCATCGACGACATCGCGACGACCTCGAACTACCTCTTCAAGGGTCTGACCGGCGGGCTCACCACCTCGATCAAGGTCGAGGCGATGGGCGAGGTCTATCGCCGCTACGGGATCGCCGAGGCGCGCGACCTCGTGCTCTACGAGCTCGTGCTCGACCGGCGCGAGCTGCGCTACCTGCTCGCCGAGGTGCACGCGCAGGCGCGCCAGAAGACCGCCGTGCCCTACGCCTTCCTCGCGGTGAACTGCGCGTCTCTCGCCTACGATCTGATCCAGAGCATCCTGCCGGAGCTGCCCGACCGCCCCAACCTGATGACGCACCCGCACGAAGTGGTGAGCCTGCTCCTCGAAAACGAGCGCGCCCGCCCGCTGGCTGTCCTGCCCTCGCGCCATACCCGCGCCGCGGTCGTCGAGCGACGGCTGCCCGAGCTGATGGCGGCGATGTCGCCGACGTTGCGCCGCCTGCCCGGGCTCATGGCGCTCCACCGCCAGCGCGCCGGCGACGTCGACGCGCGCACCCAGGCGCTGCGCACGCTCGACGCCTCGCTCACCGCGCGCGCGCTCGATCCCGGCGACGCCGATCGGCTCGCGCGCTACGTCGACGCGCTCATCGACATCGAGACCTGGGCGATCGACGTCCGTCTCGGCAAGATCGATCCCACGGCGACCAGCCCGGCGCTCGACGCCGCGCTCGACCTGCGCGCCAGCCTGCCGATGCGCGAGGACGAGCGCTTCTTCCCGCTCGAGCGCATGCCGCTCCTGCCCTCGGGCTCGCGCACGCGCGCGCTCTCACTCGGGCTCGCCGGCTCGCGCCCGATCGCGCGGCTCTCGCTCGCGGTGATCGACGAGGCCACCGCCGAGCCGCGCCAGATCCTCTTGCGCCAGGGCGGCCGCATGACCGTGCTGAAGAACGAGACCGCGCTCGCCTTCGATCGGGACACCGTGCGTCTCCACGAAGAGCGCGTCGTCATCATCGACACCGCCACCTGGTCGCTCGGTCCCGTGACCGAGCTCGGCTGGTTTTCCTCGCGGCTCGGCTTCCACTTCGCGGCCGAGACCCTCTCACGCCCCGCCGACGGCCTCGACCTCGCGCTGCGCGTGCGCGGCGGCCTCGGGCTCACTCTCGCCGCCAGCGACGACTTCGCCGATCACCTGGTCATCGGCGCCTCGCTCGAAGGCGCGAGCTGGTCGCACGGCGAAGCCGACGTGCGCGCCGGCGCCGGGCTCTTCGTCGAGGCCGGCCTCGCGCTCGGCGAGCAGCGCCTGCGCTTGAGCCTGCGGTCGCTCCCCGGCCTGGCCTGGCCGAGCGGCTTCTCGTGGGCGCTCGAAGGCAGCGCCGGCCTCGATCTCGTGCTCGATCGCGCGGCGGGGCTGATGTGGCGCACCGCCTGGTCCGCGCGCTGGGACATGCCGATCGCGGACGCCTGGGAGCTGACGATGGGACTTGCGTGGTGAGGCGCTTCGTGGCCAGGAAGAGACGATGAGCGGCGCCGAGACGAACGAGGCCGAGCCCCGTGTGAGCGTCGTCATGACGGTCTACGACGCCGAGCGCTTCCTCGCGCAGGCGATCGAGAGCATCCTCGGGCAGACCCTGCGCGAGCTCGAGCTGATCATCGTCGACGACGGCTCGCGCGACGGCTCGCTGGCGATCGCCCGGCACCACGCCGAGCGTGATGCGCGCGTGCGCCTCACGGCGATCCCGCACGCGGGGATCGCCCCAGCGACCAACCGCGGGATCGCGCAAGCGCGCGCACCGCTCATCGCCTGCATGGACGCCGACGACGTCGCGCGCCCCGATCGCCTGGCGAAGCAGGTCGCCTTCCTCGAACGCCACCCCGAGGTCGGCGTCGTCGGCGGTCAGATCGAGGTCATCGATCGCGACGGGCGTTTCGTGCGGCGTAGCGCGTTCCCCCTCGCACCCGAGCAGATCCGCGAGCAGATGACCTACGCCTGTGTGGTCTGGCACCCGACCGCGCTCATGCGCCGCGAGGTCCTGCACGCCGTCGGCGGCTATCGCGAGGACTTCGACTGCGCGGTCGACTTCGACCTGTGGCTACGCCTGCTCGAGCACACCGAGTTGGCCAACCTGCCCGACGTCGTGCTCGACTACCGCTGGCACGGCGACAACGTCTCGATCCGCAAGCACCGGCGCCAGTTCATGCTGACGCTCGCGGCCATCGCGTCCGCCATCGGCCGGCGACGTCTGGGCTTCGATCCGTGGACGCAACCATCGGACGCGCCGACGCTGGACGAGATCGAGGCGATGCTTCCTGATGAAGCGAGCCGGCTCGAGTGGCTCGCCGTGATCTACCTCCTGGTGTCGCGCCACGGCGCCGGAGCCGACGATCGGATCCTCGCGTGGCTCGATCGCCGGACGCGCGGGATCCCGCGACGGACCCGTGAGCGGCATGTGCTGGACGAGCTCTCACGCGCGCACCTCAATCGCGTCGCGGCCTTCGTCGGCGAGCGCGAGCCCGTCGCGGCGCTGAGACACCTCGGACGCGCCTTCGAGAGCTCGCCGCGCGTCGTGCTCACCCGCATGCGCGCCCGCATCACCGAGCGCCTCACCGGCTGGCGGAGGTCCCGTCGTTGAGCGCGCGCGCACCACGGGTGAGCGTCGTGATGACCGTCTTCGACGGCGAGCGCTTCCTCGCCGCCGCCATCGAGAGCATCCTCGCCCAGACCCTGCACGAGCTCGAGCTCATCGTCGTCGATGACGGATCGCGCGACGCCTCGCTGGCGATCGCAGAGGACTTCGCCGCGCGCGATCCGCGCGTGCGCGTCGCGGCGCTCGCGCATGTCGGCCTCGCGGCCGCGCTCAATCACGGTCTCGCGCTGGCGGTCGCCCCGCTGGTCGCGCGCATGGACGCCGACGACCTCGCGCGCCCCGACCGCCTGCGCAAGCAGGTCGCCTTCCTCGACGCGCACCCCGCGATCGGCGTCGTCGGCGGTCAGTACGATGACATCGACGCCGGCGGCCGATTCATACGCCACGGCCGATTGCCCGAGGAGCCGGCGCGGATCCGCGCCGCGATGCGCCACGCCTGCGTGGTCTGGCACCCGACCACCATGATGCGGCGCGAGCTGGTGCTCACCGTCGGCGGCTACCGCGCGGCCTTCGAGAGCGCCGAGGACTACGATCTCTGGCTGCGCCTGCTCGAGCACACCGAGATCGCCAACCTGCCCGACGTCGTGCTCGACTATCGCTGGCACGGCGGCAATGTCTCGGCGCAGAAGCGACGACGGCAGACGATCGCCTCGCTCATGGCCCTCGGCTCCGCCATCGGCAGGAAGCGCATGGGCGTCGACCCCTGCGCGACGCTCACCGCCGGGCCGACCCTCGCCGACCTCGAGGCGCTGCCGCTCGACCGGGCGAGCCGCGCCGAGTGGCTCGCGTTGATCTACCTCTTCATGGCGCGGCGTGGTCCCGGCGACTACGCCGACATCCTCGCCTGGCTCGACGCGGAGGCGCGCGAGGTCCGGCGCCGCACCCGCGACCGCGACGTGCTGGACGAGCTCGCGCGCGCGCACCTGAACCGCGCGGTCTCGTGCGCGCGGGCGCGTGAGCCCATCGCCGCGATCACGCACCTGGTGAGCGCGCTCAGGAGCTCACCGCGGATCGCCTGGGAGCGCCTGCGCGCTCACGCCTCACGGCCGCGATAGATCGCGTCGATGCGCTTGCGCAGCTCGCGCAGCGGCGCATCGAAACGTCCCAGGCGCGTGCCGCGGAGCTCGGGTGACTGGTCGGCGAGGCGCTCGACACGTCGCCGATCCAGGTGCACCTCGCGCATGAAGATCGCGCGCATGAGCGGCCGCGTCAGCCGCGTCAGCCACGAGCGCTCGAGCGTCGAGAAGATGATCGAGACCATGCGGGTCTCGTCGGAGTCGATCGGCGAGAAGAAGATCCCGAAGTGCAGGCGTAGCGCGCGCGGGGTCTGCGTGGCCGGATCGCGCCACCACTGATCGTAGACGACGTGAACGGGCGAGAAGCGCACGGTCCAGTCGTCGATGAAGGTGTCGTCGGGCTCGAGCGCGAACGCGCGCTCGATGAGCCGCGGCAGCGGCTTCTGCGGGCCCTCGTTGACCACGCGCACCTCGTGCGCGCTGGTCTCCACGGAGAGCTCGATGTGATCGAGCGAGTCGCGGCGATAGCCGAACAAGGCATGCGTCGTCGGCGTGTGCTCGACCTCGGAGAAGATGTCGAGCACGGTCTCGAGCGGGCACTCGATGTCGTGCACGAAGGTGTCGAAGTACTGGTAGCCCTCGCGGCCGAGCGGCGGCAGCGGGCGATCTTCGCCGTCGTGCGCGCGCACCCACAGGGCGCCATGGCCCTCGCGCACGTCGAAGCGCGTCGCCGTCAGGTGCATCTTCGGCGTACCGGCGCTCTCGCCGGCGCCGTCGCAGGCGTAGCGGAAGCCGTGATACGGGCAGACGACGCGCTCGCCTTCGACCCAGCCGTCGGAGAGGCGCGCGCGCCGATGCGGGCAGGTGTTGCCGAGCGCCGCGAGGTTCCCGCTGGCCGTCCGGAACAGCACGAGCTCGCGCCCGTGGAGCGTGACCGCGCGCGGCCGGCGGCCGAGGTCCTTCGCCAGGAGCACCGGGTGCCAGTGGCGGAGCTCGTAGGGCTCAGTCATGGACACACCCAGCGCACGCCGCGCGCACCGACTCGGGGAAACCGGCCGCCGTGGCGGCGCGGCACGTAGGCAAAGGTCGCGTCAGCACCGCGACGAAGGCGGACTCGGCGTCCAAGAAGACCGTCCTGCATGACGTCCAGAGCACGCGTGAGTCTCACACGGCGCGATGACCCGTGTCCAGGCGGCTGATGCGGGGGCGCCTTCGCTCACTGCGGTACGACGTCCATGAACCAGCGCGTGAAGCCGCGCAGCGTGTAGACGCGGCTCTTCATCACCGCGAACGGGACATACACGTAGCCGCCGTCGGCGAAGCACGGGCCCCACGAGTTCCTGACGAGGAAGTAGCCGCCGCCCGGACCGGAGGGAGCGTCGGGCAGGAGCTGCTCGAGCTGGTGGTTGGTGATGGCGCCGACGATGTGCATGGCGTGGTTTCCGGCGGACTTCGCGGGGTCGTCGCCGAGCGGGATCACGAAGCCGTCGGCCGTCGGATTGGCGAAGCTCGGCGGCAGCGACATGCCGACGACCAGCTGGTGGCGCAGGATGAGCTTGGCGCGCGCGCGGATGATGGTCTCGTCCGGATCGTCGGAGTCCGCCAGCTGGTAGGGCTCGTAGCCGAGGCGGTAGCGCGGTCCGGTCATCTCCGGGATGGCGATCGAGCACGACCAGAGGTCTTCGGGATCGGTGCAGGTGACCTCGCCCTGAGCGACGTTGTCCGAGCACATGTCGCCGTAGTAGCCGAGGCACGAGTCGACGAACCAGAACTTCGGATAGGTCGGGATGGCGAAGTACTCGTCGGACGAGATGCGCCAGCGCGACAACGACTGATTGTAGTCCCACACGGACTCGGACACGATGAAATAGCCGTAGTACGTCGCGAGATTGTCGAGGAAATCCGAGATCGACGTGCCCTCGTGAAAGGTCGAGTTGTAGCCGCTGTTGAGCGCGTAGAGGTGCTGTTCGGACAGGTTGTGGCGCGGGCCGAAGCGCTGCTGCAACGCGGCCTCCGCCGCCGAGACGACGGCGAACGACGTGCAGGTGCCGCGCGCGCCCTGATCCTTGATGCACGAGAGCGAGTCGCGGTCGAAGTCGTCGTAGGCCAGGAAGAGCCCGTCGGGCGACAGGGTGCAGCTCGCGGCCTGCATGGGCGTGAGCAGCGACAGGTCGAGCCCGTCGCCCGCGCCGACCTCGCCCGCCGGGTCCCCTTCGAGGCAGGCGCGCTCCTTCGCGAGCAGAAACGGCGGGGCCGAGGCCGGTCCGATCCGATCTCGTCGACGACGAAGCGCGAGAGCGTGTTGATCGCCTGCCGCAGCGCGCCGGGGTCGCGGCCGACCTGGTCGGGGGCCGGGAAGCGCCCGACGACCGCAGGGTCGACGGCCACGACCTCCGCGTAGAGGTCGCGATAGACCTTGGCCTGGTGAGCCGGGTCGCGCGCCTGGCGCAGCGCCCTGGCCGCATCGATCTCGGCGAGGCCGCGGCCGTTGACGACCACGGTTCGGTCGCGCCCGTCCCTGGTTCGGATCGCCAGCCGCGGGTTCGGGTCGTCCTCGCCGTCGTGCGCGACCAGGTCCGCGTACGGCGCGCGCAGCGCGACCAGACTCTCGCGCTCCGGCTCGAGGTAGGCGCGCGCCTCGGCGAGCTCGCGCGCGTAACGTTCCTCTGGGGTCTCGGCGCGGCGCGGATCGGCCGTGAACTCGACCGCGACGTCGAGGTGCCAGGACAGCGTCACCCAGCAATCCTCGCGACCGATCTGATAGCAGACACCGCGCCACTGCGCGAACGACGACCCGCGCCGCGGCGTGGCGACGAGGCGCACCGGCGCGTTCTTCGGGACCGGTATCACACAGCGCGCACCCAGGCATTCGCCGAGCGTCGCGCCGGTCGTGTCGTGAACGCGCACGACACCTTCACCGACACCGTCGGCGCTGCGGACGACGATCCCGAGGTCGAAGGTCGAGCGAGGCGGCGGCGGGACCGCGCGGAACGAAGCGCCCGCGGCGAGGTGCCACGACATCGTGACGACGCACGCGTCGGCCGGCCGTCCCCAGCAGACGTTGATCCAGCCCGCGTGCTCGGAGCCCGGCGCCGCGTCCGCGATCAGGCGCGCGCGGTGGTTGCGCGGCACCGCTACGACGCAGTCGGCGTGGCACGTGCCGAGGCTCTGACCGGTGTCCTCGTCGACGACCCGAACGCTGCCGTGCCCGAGACCGTCCGTCGAGCGTAGGGCGAGGGTGAGCTCGTACGCGCCCGTCAGCGCTGACGACGTTGCGCTCGCGGTCGGCCGCGGTTCGACGTCGTCGTCTGCCGCCGGGTCGCAAGCCAGGACGGTGATCGCGCAGCCGAACAGCGCGAGGCGCCGAAGGTGTGCGTGCGGGTGCGAGCGGGCGCGCGGCGCGAGGCGATCCAGCGTGGCGATGTTCCTCATCGAGAGCTCTCCTGCAGAGGGTCGAGCTCTCGGCCAGAGCAAGTTGTGTTCCCGTTGCGCGCCGTGCATCGGACGGAGCGGGAGGCGGCGTGGCGCGGGGTCTCGCGCGGCGGTCCCGCCTGGCGGGTGTTGCCGCCCACGCTACACGTGTAGCGTCCGCCGCAGCTGCGCGATGTCGGCACCTCGGCAGGTCGTGAGGTATCAGGGCGCGCCGGGCGGCCCGCCGATGGGCAGCGTGATGCGGAAGGTCGTGCCCTCGGGACTCGACGAGACGGTGATGGTGCCGCCGTGCTCCTCGACGATGCGGCGGGCGATGGCGAGCCCGAGGCCGGTGCCGCCGGTGGTGAAGAACGGCTCGAAGATGCGCTCGAGATCGCCGGGCGCAATGCCCTGCCCGTCGTCGGCGACCTCGACGACGACGACGTCTTCGCCAGCGCGCTCGGCGCGCACCCCGAGCGAGCGCATGCCGCGGGCGTACTTCTGCGCGTTGTGCATGAGATTGACCAGCACCTGCTGCAAGCGCGCCGAGTCGACGCGCAGCTCGGGCAGCGTCGGGTCGATGACGATGTCGAGCGCGAGCTTCGCCTCGGGATCGTGCGCCGCGCGAAAGGCCTCGACGGCCTCGTTCAGCACCGCCGCCGCCGGGGTCCAGTCGAGGGCCAGCCCGCGCGGCTTGGCGAAGTCGAGCAGTTCCTCCATCACGCGGTTCAGGCGCTTGGTCTCGCGGTCCAGGCGCGAGACGATCTTCGCGAGATCGGGCCGCTCGGCGAGCCGCTGACTCAACGTGAAGGACGTCGTGCCGAGCGCGAACAGCGGCTGGCGCACCTCGTGGGCCACGCTCGCGACCGCGTGCCCATAGGCCGCCATGCGCTCGGCGGAGCGCAGCGCCATCAGCGCCTCGGCGACGCGCCGCTCGAGCCCGGCGTTGCTCTCGGCCAGCGCGTCGCGCGCCTCGGCCAGCTCGTGTGTGCGCTCGCCGACCACGCGCTCGAGCTCGCGCTTGCGCGCCAGGATACGCGCCACCCGCCAGCGGTGACCGAGGACCAGCACGAGCACGAACGCCGCTCCGACCAACAAACGGAAGCCGGCGGTCTCGCTGAAAGCGGGCGAGCGCTCGATGACGAGGCGAGCTTCGGGCCCGTAGTCGGCGGCGCCCTCGGCCAGCGCCTGGACGCGGAAGTCGTGCCGCCCCGGAGGCAGGTCGGTGAAGACGGCGACGCGCCGCGTGCCTGCGTCGACCCAGTCCGCTTCGACGCCGTTGATGCGATAGCGAAACCGCAAGGCGCGCGCGCGCTCCAGGGTGGGCGCCGTGAAGCGCACGACCAGCTCGCCCTCGCCGGGTTCGATGGTCCCACCCGAGAGCGACAACGTCCGCGCACCGACCCGCACCTCCTCGATGACGCTCGGCGGCGACCGCCTGAGCGGCTCGCGCGCGTGCGGATCGATGCCGACCGCGCCGCGCGGCGTCGCGAACCACAGCCGCCCGTCCGGCGCGCGCGCGGCCGTCATGCTGCCGCCGTTGGTCTCGTCCACCGGCAGCCCGTCGGCGGCGCCGAAGAAGCGCGGCGCGACCCTCGCCGAGCGCCCGTCGGCGACCGCGTCGAGCTCGCGCCTGGCGAGGCGCACGACGCCGGTCGGCCCCGAGATCCAGAAGCGCTCGGCGTCGTCTTCGAGGATGGCGTAGAAGTTCGCGTATGGCAGGCCATGACGCTCGGTGAGCACCGCGACCCCATCGGCACGCACGCGCACGAGCCCCCCCTCGAAGGTGGCGAGCCACAAGCCGCCGTCGCGGTCTTCGTGCATGTCGAGGACCATCGCCGGTGGTCCGCCGCGCGCCTCGTCCAGGCAGTCGGCGATGGGCGTCGGCGCCATCATGTCCGGGACGCGACAGACCCCCTTGGCCGTCCCGACCCACAGGGTCCGCTCGTCTTTGCCGATGAGCAGCGCCGTCACGTCGAGCGGACGCCCGTCGGCGCTCTTCACCAGCGCGGTCTCGGCGGCGCGGCGCAAGAGGCCGTGGCTGTAGGTGCCGATCCACAGCGCGCCCTCCCGGCCGCGGGCGAGCGCAAAGACGACGGGGCTGTCGACGGGCAGCGGCTCCGGCTCGATCGCGCCAGCGCGTACGCGGCCGAGCCCGGTGGGCAGGCCGACCCAATGGGTCCCGTCGGGCTCCTCGAGGTGCGTCAACACCGGGACGTCGCTGGCGATGCGCTCGACGCGCGCGCCGTCGAAGGCGACCAGAGCCGTCTCGCTGCTGCCGGCGAGCCACACCTTGCCGTCACGGCCAACGAAGACGCTCGCCACGTTGGTCGGTCCACCGCTGCGCCGGTCCAAGATGCGCGTGGCGCCGTCGTGCACTCGTACGAGGCCGAACTCCGAGGTGCCGAACAGCATGGCGCCGTCCGGCTCCTCGATGATGGCGCGCGCGCCGGCCGGTCGGCTGCCCTCGGGCAAGAGCAGCTCCTCGACGCGACCATCGGCGGTGCGCCGCTGGATGCCGGGGCCCGGGCCGACCACCCACAAGGCGCCATGGCGATCGACGTGCAGCATCAGGACCCGGTCCTCGCGCGACATCACCAGTTCGGCGTGACCGTCGGTGTAGCGGTAGATGTCCCCGGTGTCGGCGGCGAACCAGAGCGTGCCATCCGGGCCGAGCGCGAGCTCGGTAGGCCGCGGCTCGGGGATGAGCGGCTCGGCGAGGCGTCCGTCGCGCCACAGCCTGAGCGCCGTACAGGCCAGCGCGATCGATCCATCCGGCAGCTCGACGCCGCTCGAGCAGATCGGTCGCCGCGGCTCGTGGCGCTCGTTCTCGATGGGCTGGACGGCGCCGTGGTGGCGCACGAATACGCCCACGGCGGTGAGGATCCACAGCCGCCCGGTGCGATCGACCAACAGCTCCTTGATGTGGGTCGCCGGCACGCCCTCGGCGTCGCCCAGCGCGGTGATGGTGCGGTCTCTCCACACGGCCAGCCCACGCGCGGTGCCGATCCAGACATCGTCCCCATGCACGAGCAGGGCCTCGATCGAGTTGGCGGGCAGGCCCGGTTGGGTCGCCACGGTATGGTGGGTGAAGGTCACGCCATCGAAGACGACCAACCCGATCTCGGTGCCGATGAGGATCATCCCCTGCGGTGTGCGGGCGAGCCGGCGCACGGTGTCGGTCGGCAGCCCGTCGTCACGCCCCCAGCGCGTGACCTTCATCTGCGCCAGCGGCACCTCGGGATCGAGCGCGCGCGCGGAGCTCGACGCGAGTGCGATCAACACGGGCCACAGCACTACAGATGACCGGGCGGCCGTCAGCCGGGACATGGCTAGCGCAGACCGTGGCGCCGCAAGAGGCGATGCACGTGGATACGATCGACGCCGGCCGCGCGCGCGGCGACCGTCACGTTGCCGCCGTGCTCCGCGAGGGCCGCGCGAGGTAGCGCCGCTCGAGCTCGGACACCCAGCGCTCGCGCGCCTCCTTGAGAGGGATCGAGGTGTCGATGGCGAGGGACCCATCGCTCGCGGGGTCGGCGCCCGGGGTCCTGGTCATGGCGCTCGTGGCGCCGCCGCCGAGCGGGGGCAGGTGCTCGGGCAGGATCGCCTCGCCCGCGGCGGCGAGGATGCTGGCGCGCTCGATGACGTTCTTGAGCTCACGCACGTTGCCCGGCCAGGCGTAGGCCATCAGCAGAGCGGCCGCCGCGGTGGAGAGCGACTGCTGGCGCCGGTGCTCCAGGAGGAAGCGCTGGCTCATCGGCAGCACGTCCGCGAGGCGCTCGCGCAGGGGCGGCAGGCGCACCGCGAAGACGTTCAGGCGATAGTAGAGATCGGCGCGAAAGCGGCCCTCGCTGACGTCGCGCTCCAGGTCGCGGTGGGTCGCAACGATGATGCGCACCGCCACGGTGACCTCGGCGATGCCGCCCACGCGCCGAAAGCGCGACTGCTCGATCACCTTGAGGAGCTTCGCTTGCACGGCGGCCTCCATCTCGCCGATCTCGTCGAGGAAGAGGGTGCCACCGTCGGCCGCCTCCAGGAGCCCGATCTTGCGCTGCGTCGCTCCGGTGAAGGCGCCTTTCTCGTAGCCGAAGAGCTCGCTCTCGGTGAGCTCGCGCGTGAGGCCCGCGCAGTTGAGCTCTACGAACGGGGCGGCCGCGCGCGACGAGCGCTCGTGGATATAGCGTGCCAGCATGCCCTTGCCGGTGCCGGTCTCGCCGAGCAGCAGCACGGTCGTCGCGTGCGGTGCCACCGCGTCGGCCAGCTGGTGCACCTGGCGCATGGCGCTCGAGTCGAACGAGTCCGCGCTGGGCGCCGGCGCGCGCGTCGCGAGTCGCCGCAGGCGGGTGCTGTTCTTGCGGAGCGCCCCGGCCTCGATGCCCTTTTGCACGACCGCCAGGAGGCGCGCCGGATCGATCGGCTTGGTGACGAAGTTGTCGGCGCCGCGCTGCATCGCCTCGACCGCGGTGTCGATGGTCGCCTGCCCGGTCACGACGATGAAGGCGGCGTCGGGTTGCTCGGCCTTCAGCTCGGGCAAGAGCGCGAGCCCCGACGTCGTGCCGAGCCGCAGGTCGAGCAGGATCACGTCGACCGGTCGCTCCTTGACCGCCGCCTGCGCCTCCTCGTGCGAGCTGGCCTCGCGTACCTCGTAGCCCTGGTCCTCGAACAGATCGCGCAGCGCCTCACGAATGCTCTGCTCGTCGTCGACGACCAGGATGTGCCGGCCGGTCGTGGGCGGAGGGCAAGCGTGCGAGTCATCGAACGGCAACGCGCCGCTCATGGCCCGGTGTCGCCGAGGATCGCAGCGTCCTGTCGCGCGCCCATCCTGCCCTCCGTGCCCATGAGGATAGCACTGCCCGCGCGCTTTCACTACGCCCCTGCTCGGCGTGTTCGAGCGCATCCGCCGGGGCGAACTCATCGTTGCGCGGCCCGCCGACATCGAGAACCAGCCGTACGGCTTCGACGCCTGGCGCAAGACCCCCAAGGGCGACAGCTACCTCGAGAAGCGCGGGCTCCTGTCGATGCAGGGCGCGCCGAAGATCCAGTTCAAGGCGCTGGCCGCGATCCTCCCAGGCAGCGACACCGCCGTGGGGATCGTCGTCAACGACCCGTCGAACCTGCTCGACACCTTCGAGCAGGCCTGGGACTGGCGGCTGCTCCTGCTCTGACTTCCCTCCGGCTGGCGAATGGCTGCCACGGCGTCGCGGCATCCGCCCCCGGACGTGGTGCAGACCGTGCGCCGTGTTACCTGGAGGCATGTCGCACTACGCCGTCCTCCTTCGTCCGAGCGCGCTCAACAAGAGCTTCGTCATCCTCGCCGAGCACTGGGAGGACGTCGCGGGCGTCACCCGCTTCGTCCGCGACGGGGTCGTCGTGCACCAGGTGGCGGCGTGCGACGTGCTGCGCGTCGAGAGCCACCCGAGCGACAAGCAGGCGCGCGACGCGCTCATGGCGTTTCTGCGCGACAGCGCCGGCGGCGCGACGGTCAAGGTCGAGGAGGGCCACACCGGCAAGCCGCGCGGGCGCGATCGCGGCGGCGCCGCCGTGGCCGTGCCGGCCGAGGGGATCTCCTTCCGCGTCAGGGAGTGAGCGCCGCCGGCTACCACGACTGGACCGACGTGATCGCCGGCGCGTCGGTCGGCGTCGCGATCGACGTGCTCGTCGTCGCGGCGCACGGCGAAGGGCCCGAAGAGCTCGGCGCCGGGTCGCGGCATCGCTGAGCACGACCTCCCGGCCGGGCGTCGAGCTCGTGTCTACTTGCCGCAGCTCGCGTCGCGCACGATGAACTCGACGCGGCGGTTCATCTCCTTGCCTTCGGGCGTGTCGTTGTCGGCGATGGGGTTGGCCTCGCCGTAGCCCTTGCCGGTGAGCTTCCTGGCCGGAATGCCCTGACCGATCAGGTACTTGCGAACGCTCTTCGCGCGCCGATCGGAGAGCCCGCGGTTGTAGGCGGCGCTGCCGTCGGAGTCGGTGTGGCCCTCGATGTCGACGCGCTGGATCCCGGGGTTCTCGCGGATGATGCGCGCGACCTCGTTCAGGAGCGGGAAGCTCACCGCCTTGATCGTCGCCTTGTTGGTGTCGAAGAAGACCTTCTCGCCGATGACGATCTTGCAGTTCTCGATGCGCGCCAGCGGCGGCTGGTCGGGGCAGCCGTCGTCGTCCTCGAAGCCGTTCTTCGTCTCGGGCACGTCGATGCACCGGTCGTCGGCGTCGAGCACGCCGTCGCCGTCGTTGTCGGGGTCGGGGCAGCCGTCGTCGTCCTTCCACTGGTCGAAGTCCTCGGGCGAGTCGGGGCAGTTGTCCGCGAGGTCCTTCAGGCCGTCCTTGTCGTTGTCCTCGTCGGGGCAGCCGTCGTCGTCCTCGAAGTCGTCGATGTCCTCGGCGACGTCGCGGCAGCGATCGTTCTGATCGAGCACGCCGTCGTTGTCGTTGTCGGGATCGGGGCAGCCGTCCTCGTCCTGGAAGCCGTCCTTGTCCTCGGCCTCGTAGGGGCACTTGTCCTTGCTGTCGACGAGGCCGTCGCCGTCGGTGTCGGGCTCGCCCGCACCCCACTCGGCCCACTGCGCGCCGACGAAGAAGCGGAACTCCGGTGAGCCGTAGCCGGGCATGAGCCCGGTGCCGCCGCCGAGCTCGAAGTGCAGGCCGCCGAGGAGCCGCGCCTTGACGCCGCCGATCAGCTCGAGCGGGGTCTCGGCCTTCTCGGCGAAGGCGTTCTCGAGCATGGTCGAACCGATGAGCTCGAGCCCGATGGCGATCGGCTCGGCGACGCGCACCTCGGCGCCGAGGCCGTAGGCGAGCTCGGTGCCGAAGTCGATGTTGTCGAAGGCGCCCGAGTCGGTGCGCACGTTGACGCCGACGTTGGCGGCGATGAGCAAGGGCCCGGTCATGAACGCCAGCGCGAGCTTGGGCTGGATCGTCACGCCGCCGTCGCCGGCGCCCGCCTCGGCCTTGCCGCTGGGGATGCCGACGCCGACGCCGAGGTTCAGGCCGAAGCCGTCGCCGCCGTCGGGGCGCCCGAGGATCTCGAAGCGCAAGCGCGCCAGGATGTCGCCGAGGCCGGCCTCGCCGATCTGGTTGAAGCGCGCCGGATCGCCCTCGGACGAGAGCACGATCGGCAAGACCAGCTCGAACTCGAGCAGATCGGCGATGCCGAAGCCGACGCCCGCCTGGAGCTGCATCAGCGAGTCGACGACGACCTCCTCGGTCTCGGCGGCGCCCTCGCCGCTGACGAAGACCAGCGGCTTGGACAGATAGTGGAACCACAGGCCGCCGTACGGCGACCACGCCGGCGCGACCTCGCTGCCCTCGACCGAGAAGACGCGATCGGCGCCGGGCTTCAGGAGGAAGCGGTTGAGCGAGAAGCCCTCGGGCCCGGCCGCGCGCGCGGCGTCACCGCCCGCCACCGAAGCGCCGAGCGCCACGAGCAGCGCGAGCATGAGGGAGGCAGCGCGCCGCGGGGCGGGCCTCGTGGCAACTCGTGTAGGGGCGGGCCTCGTGCCCGCCCTGAGCCGGAACAGGAGGAGCCCGAGGAGGCCGAAGAGCGCGCCCAGGCCGCCGGCGGCGCCGCCCGAGCAGGCCGCCGAGCCCTGGTAGCGGCCGGCCCCGAAGTCGTCGGCCGGGTTGTTCACCGGGTTGGTGCCGTTCTGCAGCTCGCTGAAGTCATCGACGCCGCCGAAGTCGGTGTCGCGCTCGTTGGGGTTCGTGCGGTAGATGTTCACTTCCTCGCCGTCCTTCAGGCCTTCGCCGTCGGTGTCGGGGTTGGTCGGGCTCGTGCCGTGGTTCTTCACCTCGGCGCCGTCGCCGAGGCCGTCGCCGTCGGTGTCGGGGTTCTTCGGGTCCGTACCGTAATTGTTGACCTCCTCGCCGTCGAGTAGACCGTCGCCGTCGGTGTCGGGGTTCTTCGGATCGGTGCCGCGTGTGACCTCATTGGCGTCCGGCAGGCCGTCATCGTCGTCGTCGGGGTCGGCGCAGTCGGGCCGCCCGTCCTGGTCGAAGTCCGAGCAGTCGACGGTGCAGCGCGGGTCGCTGTCGTTGCAGTCGGCGCCGGTGCAGCTCGGGCCGACGCCGAAGCCGTCCTGATCGGCGTCTTCACAGTTCTCCTCACAGTCGGGGATGCCGTTGCCGTCGCCGCCGTTGAGGTCGGTCTCGCAGTCGGTCGTGCACTCGGGCACGAAGTCGTTGCAGTCCGGTCCCAGGCAGTTCGGGCCGACGCCGTAGTTGTCGCCGTCGCGGTCGGTGCAGAGGTCGGCGTCGTTGGGGATGCCGTCGCCGTCGTCGTCGTCGACCTCGCAGTTGACGAGGTCGCCGTCGCACTCGTCGCGCGGGTTGGTGCCCTGGGTCAGCACCTCGACGCCGTCCTTGATGCCGCCGGCGTCGGTGTCGCCGTTGAGCGGGTCGGTCTCGCTGTCGCCCGGCTCGTCGAAGTCGCGCGGGTCGCGGTCACCGTCGCGGTCCTCGTGCCCCTGGCAGTCGGTGGCGCCGTTGTGGAAGCCGTCGCAGAGCCCGTCCTGATCGGTGTCGCTGCGCGCCGGATTGGTGTCGCGCCCCGCGTCGAAGCGGCCGTCGCCGCCGGTCTCGTCGCCGACGCAGCCGCTCTGATCCCAGGCGCCGCCGCCCGGCCCGTCGCAGAGGCCGTCCTTGTCGGAGTCGCTCTGCAAGGGGAAGGTGCCGTTGGGGATCTCGCCGCCGACGCAGCCGGCCGCGCCCGCCGCCTGCCCGTCGCAGATCCCGTCCTTGTCGGTGTCGGGGTCGATCGGGCTCGGCTCGCTGCGACCCCAGTCGCCCTGGTCCTTGTCGCCGTCGGAGTCCTCGTAGCCGATGCAGGGCGCGATCTGCTTGTTGCCGTCGCAGAGGCCGTCGCCGTCGGTGTCGGCCTTGGTCGCGTCGGTCTCGTTGGGCTGGCGGCCGTTGGCGTTGGGGTCCTCCTCGATGTCGAGGAGCCCGTCGCCGTCGGTGTCGTCGCAGGCGTCACCCTCGTCGACGGCGTTGGGGTTGTAGCCGCTCTGGTCGTAGTTGTTGGCCTGGTCGGTGTTCGGCGTGAAGACGCAGTTGTCCTGGTCATCGGGGATGGTGTCGCGATCGGTGTCGGTCGGCTCGATCACCTGGCCGGCGACCTGGGTGTAGACGGTGTTGGTCGCGCGCTCGGGCGCGGGGCCGGAGCCGTCGAGATCGAGGTAGCCGGTCTGCGGGATGGTCGTGCCCTGGGTGGCGGTGACGGTGACCTGGAAGCTCGCCGTGACCGAGCCGTTGGCCGGGATGGTCGGCAGCGCCGCGCCGTTTTCCCAGGGCGAGCTCGAGCCGCCTTGCGCGCTGCCGTTGACGCGCGCGCTGCCGGCGACGAACGAGGTCTGCGGCGGGGTCGCCAGGCGCAGGCGCGCGCCGTTGACGGCGACCCCTGTGGGGTTCTGGACGACGACGGTGTAGGTCAGCGTCGCGCCGGCCGAGACCGCGGGCGGGGTCGTGGGCGAGACGCTCAGCGTGGCGTCGAGCGAGACGCCGGGGATGGTGACGGTCTCGCCGACCTGCGAGTCGGCCTGCTGCGGGGCGTTGGCGCAGGCCGGGCGCCAGCGCGAGTAGAAGCTCGGGGTGACGACGACGGTGGCGCTGGGCGACGGCGGCGGCTGGATCGCGTCGACGCGGTAGCTCAGGGTGATCTCGCGGAAGTCGCCGGCGCGCAGGATGCCGAGCGACATGCCGCCCGTGCGGTTGGCGCAGTTCGACGGCAGGAGCTGGCTCTGCGTGACGCCGGCGCGCGGCGCCCCGTCGACGGCGATGTCGCCGGTGAAGGTCGTGTTCGACGGGAAGGCGAAGCAGAAGAAGAGCTCGTCGGCCTGACCGCTGCCATCATTATAGACGAGCACCGAGGACGTGATGACGTCGCCGGCGAAGGTGGTGCCGCGGTCGACGTCGTGGATCGAGTCGAGGAAGGGCGAGGCGACCTCGAGCTCGAGACCGACCGCGCCGACGATGAAGTCGTCGCCCTCGACGCCGGGCGCGCCGCCGGAGGTGACGAGCAGGTAGGTCGAGCTCTGGCTGTTGTCGAGGACCTCGGGGTTCTCGAAGTCGTCGTTGACCGGGACGGCGGTGATGTCCCAGCCGACGCGCGCGCCGGCGACGAGCTGGAAGGACTGGCCGTCGTCGGGGTCGACGGTGTGGTTGCGATCGCCGAAGGTGCCGCGGGTGTCGCGCGCGCCGGAGAGCTGGTTGACCTGCGACGAGAAGAAGTTGTCCCAGGCGTTGTTGGCGCCGGAGAGCGGGTAGTACTCGTCGTAGATGTCGAGCATGTAGAAGCCGTCGTTGGTGTAGCGGGCGTCGCCTTCGAGCGCGGTGACGAAGAGCGTGCCGGTGGCGGCGGCGGGCGCGGGCGGGGTGCAGAAGCCGGAGACCTCGATCTCGGTCTCGCAGGGACAGCCGGTGCCGTTGTAGCGGACCTCCTCGGCGGTGACCCAGAGGTTGATGTTCTTGAGCGGCAGGGAGTCCGACTGGTAGACGACGAAGAGGGTCCAGCCGCAGCCGGTGATGGCGCTGGTCTGGGGCGTGCCGATGACGCGCGAGACCATGTAGCGGCCGGCGCCGCCGCTGGCGACGGCGGGGGTCACGTTGGCCCAGCGCATGTAGTACTTGTAGCTCGAAGAGAGCAGCGTGAGCGACGTGTCGCTGCCGCTCGGAGAGATCACCTGCTTGACGCCGCTGGGCAGCGTGAGGGTGACGGTGTCGGGGGTGGTCGCGGGCGTGGCGGGGGCGCCGGCGACCTGGGTCGAGCAGCCCCAGAGGAGCTGGGCGTGGGCGATGGAGACGCCGGCGGGCAGATCGAGGATCGCGGCCGAGCCGTTCTTGGTGTAGTCGCTGGTGGTGCCGGTCGGGAAGCTGCCGTCCTTGAGGGTCGGGAACTCGATCGGGTTGGCGATGAAGGTGCCGATGCCGCCGCGCGTGCCGGGTACGCCTGCGGTGACGGCGTCGGAGTCGAGGCCGAGCCCGTTGCCGGTGATGGTCATGCGCCCGCGCAGGGTCTGCGAGAAGACCGGGGTCTGCGCGTGGGCGGTGGCGGCGAGGAGGCCGGTGGCGCCGAACGCGGTGGCGAGGACGAGGGCCGTGGCTCTGTTCATCTTGGGCTTCCTCCGGAGGCTCGGTTTCCTAACAGAACGAGCGCGGGCGCCTCAACAGAATACGTGCGCGCGCGGGGAGCGGGAGCGGCGGCGGAGGCCGGCGGTTTCAACGGCGGCAGGCCGCGGTGAAGGCGAGGCTGGCGCGAGCGTCGTGATGCCGGTATCTCAATGGCAAGCAAGACGGGAGGAGACCGATGCGCTCGACGATGGTCGCGGTGATGTTCCTGGCGGTGAGCGGCTCGACCTGCGGGGACGGGCTGGGCGGTTTTCTCGTCTCCGACGAGCAGGAGGTCGAGATGGGCGCCGGCGTCGACCAGCAGCTCCGCGCGGAGTATCGGCTGGCGGCCGCGGACGACCCGTCGGCGCGCTGGCTGGTGGAGCTCATCGGCCCGCTGGCGCAGGCGTCGGCGCAGTTCCGCGACCCCAACGCGATCGGCGGCTACAAGGTCGCGATCATCGTCGACGACCAGCTCATCAACGCGTTCGCCGCGCCGGGCGGGTTCACCTATCTGTCGACCGGGCTCATCCTGCAGTCGGAGACCTGCGCCGAGATCGCCGGGGTGATGGGGCACGAGCTCGCGCACGTGACCGAGCGGCACGGCGTGAAGTCGATCGAGGAGGCCTACGGGCTCCAGGTCGTGAGCGAGTTCTTCCTCGGCGAGGGGCTGGCGGCGGACGCGGCGCAGACGATCTACGCGTTCCTGTCGAACACGACGTTCTCGCAGGAGCACGAGAGCGAGGCCGACGCCGTCGGGCTGCAGGTCGCGCACGACGCGGGCTACAACCCCTACGGCCTCGTCGACTTCTTCGCGAAGCTGCTGGCGCTGCAGGGTGAGAACATGGTGCCGCAGTTCCTGTCGTCGCACCCGGCGACCGACGCGCGCATCGCCTCGGTGACGAGCCAGATCGAGAGCCGCTACGGCGACAGCGTCAACCCGGGCACGACCCAGACCTACGACTGTGTCGGCACGGCGATGAGCCTCGAGCAGCTCAAGGCGCACGTCAGGTCGGGCCAGATCGCGGTCGACCCGACGACCGGGCCGCAACCATGAGATCCTGAAGATGGATCGCTCCCATTGAGGAAGCCAGGAAGTGAGGAATCCAGGAACTCCTGCCTTCCTCGGTTCCTGGATTCCTGAAGAGGCAGGGCCACGGGCGGCCACGAGGGCCGCCCCTACGTGGATCTGTAGGGGCGGCCCTCGTGGCCGCC
>WYBB01000214.1 GCA_011526585.1 Deltaproteobacteria bacterium | reverse complement strand
CTCGAGGCCGACACGGTGATGCTCGAGTGCACCTTCCTCGACGAGCGCAAGGCGCTCGCGGACGCGCGGGCCGGCGGCCACGTGCACATGACGGACCTCCTGCCGCGCGCCGGGCTCTTCAAGGGCAAGCGCGTGGTGCTCTCGCACTTCAGCCAGATCTACCACGAAGACGAGATCGAGCCGCTGCTCGATCGCTTCCGCGAGGCCTCGGGGGCGGCCGAGGTGTGGGCCTTCCCGATGGCGTGGCGCACGCGCGATCAGTAGCCTGATGGCGAGGCGAGGTAGGTGTCGAGCGCGCGCCGGTGCTCGGGGAAGAGATGCACGAAGCGCGCCGAGGTGAGGCCGTCTTCGCTGCGGCCGAGCACGGCGACGAGCGGGCGGATCCTCTTGCCGGTCGGCAGGTTGAGCTCGACCCAGGCGTGGCGTCCCTCGGGCAGGTACCAGGGGAAGCGGAAGACGAGCCCGCGCCGTCCGAGCCGGACCTGATCGACGTCGATCGCGCTCGCGCCGCGGAGATCGCCCACGACGACGCGCGCCGAGAGCGGCGCTGCGCCGCCGAGAGCCGGTTCGAGATCAGGTGTGCCGAAGCGCAACGGAAGTGATGCCGCCATGCGTGCCTCCGCGCGGCACCATGGGGGCAATCCCCCGGGTCGTCCAAAAAAGGACTCGAGGTCTGTCGCTTGATCGAGTTCGCGAGCGAAACGCGCGCGGCCAAGGAACGAGCGAGTGAGCGACGAGGCGACCCCACGGTCCCGGGAGCTGCGCCCCCGCGCCCCGCGCTGAGCGAGCGAAGTGACGCCGGACCCGCGCGTTGCAGCCGCGAACTCAGCCGCCGATGCCGAGGAGCTGCGCCAGCCGCTTCTGATCCCAGCCGAGGATCGGCTGGCCGTCGACGAAGATGATCGGCACGCCCTGCAGATCGCGCGGGCCGAGGCCGGCGCGCTGACCGAGCGCCGTGAGGCGGCCCGGCGCGGCGGGGTCATCCTCGACGTCGAGCTCGGTGAAGGGCACGCGGTGCTGGGTGAGGAAGCGGCGGGCCTTGTCGCAGTAGCCGCAGCCCTGGGTCGAGAAGAGCACGACCTCGTGCGAGCCGGCGGCGCGCTTGGTGGTGGCCGGCGGGGCGGCCGTCGAGGGGGTGAGCGCGGCGCGGGTGGCGAAGGCGAAGTGCTGGCGCGGGGTGGCGACCGCCGGTGTCACGCTGAGGTCGGCGACGAGGTCCCAGCCGGCGGGCAGGCTCACGGTCGGGTCGTAGACGACGACCTCGCGGCGCGCGGCGGCGGGGATGGCGTCGAGCGAGGCGGCGGTGGCGACCTCGCCGCGCTCGGGATCGAGGTAGCGGAAGACGAGGTCGGCGCGCGCCGGGTCGACGGTGACCGGCGCGGGCGGGGCGGCGGGCGCGACGGTGGCGGGCGCGGCGCTCTCCTTGTCGGAGCAGGCGAGCGCGGTGAGCGCGAGGAGGACGAGCGCGCCGAAGCTGCGGCGCGTGGCGCGGTGGGTCGTGCGGGGCGTCGTCGGGATCACGGGAGCCCTCCGGCGGAGCCGACGTGCGCGATGAAGCGCGGCATCGCCGAGGTGAGCAGAGCCCACACCTCGTCGAAGCCGCGTGGGCCTCCATAATAAGGATCGGGCACGTGGTCGTGGGCGGCGTCTTCGGGGAAGAAGTCGGCCATGCGCACGAGGCGTGCGTGCTGGTGGCGGTCGCCGCCGGGCCGGCGGGCGTGCGCCGTGTGGTAGTTGTCGTCGTCCATGGCGACGATCCAGTCGAAGCGCGCGAAGTCGTCGGCGTGCAGCTGGCGCGCGCGCTGCGCGCTGATGTCGATGCCGTGGCGGCGCGCGGTGGCGACCGAGCGGGGGTCGGGCGGCTCGCCGACGTGCCAGCCGCCGGTGCCGGCCGAGTCGACGAGGGTGGCGGCGAGGTTCTGCTCGGCGAGGATGTGGCGAAAGGCGCCCTCGGCCAGCGGAGAGCGACAGATGTTGCCCAGGCAGAGGAAGAGGACCTTCATGGCGCCAAGGGTGTGCACACCGCCACGGCCCTGGTCAACTCCGTCGCCCCTTCGGTCGTCGCCGCGAGCGCGACGTCTTGTGGTAGGGAACCGGCATGGGCTTCTACGACAACTTCCTCGACGCGAGCGCGCTCCAGCTCAGAGACCAGTGCCGGCGCTTCGCCGAGCGCGAGATCAAACCCCATGCCCACGCGTGGGAGGAGGCGGGGATCTTCCCGCGCGAGCTCTACAAGAAGGCGGCCGACGCCGGCGTGCTCGGGGTCTTCTTCCCCGAGGCGGTCGGCGGTCTCGGCGGCACGCCGCTGCACTTCGTGATGGCGATCGAGGGGCTCATGCGCGGGGGCTCGACCGGGGTCGCGGTCGGTCTCGGCTCGCTGGGGATCGGGCTGCCGGCGATCGTGCAGTGGGGCGACCGCGGTCAGATCGATCGCTTCGTGCGCCCATGCCTTGCCGGCGACGCGATCGCCTGCCTCGCGGTGACCGAGCCCGATACCGGATCGGACGTGGCGGGCGTCAAGACGCGCGCGCGGCGCGACGGCGACCACTACGTCGTCGATGGCGCCAAGCTCTTCATCACCTCGGGCACGCGCGCGGACGTGATCACGACGCTGGTCAGGACGGGCGACGACCCGCACGGCGGGCTCTCGTTCGTCGTGATCGAAAAGACCATGCCAGGCGTGCGCGTCTCGCGCGCGCTGGAAAAGACCGGCTGGTGGGCCTCGGACACGGCCGAGCTCGCCTTCGACGGCGTGCGCGTGCCGGTCGGCAATCGCGTCGGGCCCGAGGGCTCGGGCTTCATCACGCTGATGCGCAACTTCGTGACCGAGCGTCTGGCGCTGGCGGCGTACGGGGCCGCGACCGCCGAGATCGCGCTCGAGGAGGCGCTCGCCTGGGTACGCCAGCGCAAGGCCTTCGGGCGGCCGATCGCCGGCTTCCAGGTCACGCGTCACAAGCTCGCGGACATGCAGACGCGCGTCATGACGGCGAAGCTCATGACCTATCAGGTCGCGCAGCGCCTGGGGGCCGGCGAGGCGTGCGTGCAGGAGGCGGCGATCGCCAAGAACGTCTGCGCCGAGATCGCCGTCGGCGTGACCTACGACGCGGTGCAGCTCTTCGGCGGCATGGGCTACATGCGCGAGACCCTGGTCG
>WYBB01000213.1 GCA_011526585.1 Deltaproteobacteria bacterium | reverse complement strand
TCGCCGATGAGCGGGACCGTGGCCGGATCGACCGTGTCGACCGCTGCGGCGTCCTCCATCACGTCGGGGGCGTCGGGCGCCGCGGTGTCGTCGGACGTATCGGGCGCGGTGTCGGCCTGCGCGTCGGAGCCGGCACGCCCTGGCTCATCGGAGCACCCGAGCACGGACACGAGGAACCACGAGACGGAGGACGCACACACGGTGAGACGGGACATGGCACCCTCGCTACAGACGGGAACCCAGCATCGCGCCACCGCACGCTTTCTGCAAGCGTCTAGAATTCCTGAATTTATCCGGGATCGGGCGGCCGGGGCGCACCGTGGCGAAGGACGATCGCGTCGAAGACCTCGCGGCTCCGCGCCTCGAGCTCGGCGGGCGTGCCACCGTTTTCGATGATCCAGGTCGCGTGCGCGCGGCGCACTTCGTCGCTGGTCTGCGCGGCGATGCGCGCGCGCGCCTCCGCCTCGCTCAGCTCCGAGCGCGCGAGCAGGCGCTCGAGCTGCGCCGCCTCGGGGCAGAGCACGACGACGAGCCCGGCGAGGCCGGCCTGGACCTTGTTCTCCAGGATGAGCGCCGCCTCGTAGATCACCCAGGGCAGGCGAGCGCGCTGCGCCTCGGCCAGACGCTTGCCGGTGCGCGCCAGGATCGCCGGGTGGGTGATCGCGTTGAGCTGCGCCGTCGCCTTGGGATCGCCGAAGACCTTCCGCCCCAGGCCCTTGCGATCGAGGCTGCCGTCCGGGAGCAGGATCGCCTCGCCGAAGGCGCGCACCAGCGCCGCCAGCGCCGGCTCGCCCGGCTGCACGACCTCGCGCGCGAGCTCGTCGGCGTCGATCACCGTCGCGCCCCAGCTCCGGAAGTGCCGCGCCACGGTCGACTTGCCGCAGGCGATCCCGCCCGTCAGCCCGACGACCGCGGTGGTGGCGGTAGTGGCGGGGTTTTCTCTGCTCATGGCGCGCCTTCGTGGCACGCCCGCGCGTGCACCGTCAACCACCCGGGCCGCTCACATCTCGTTGCCGCGGGCGTGCCCTCGGTGTAACAGGCTGCGGATGGTCGAGCACAGCGCCGGGCAGAGCACCGACACCGACGAGCCGCACGCCGGCCCGACCGCGCTCGCCTGGCGCCTCCTGACCTCGACGCGCACGCTGCTCGCGCTCTCGGCGATCCTGGCGCTCTTGCTCGTGCTCGCCGCCGCCCTGCCCGAGCGCCCGCTGCCCTCCGAGCTCGCGGCGCGCACCTCGTTCGCCGCCGCCGAGGCCGCGCGCGGGCTCGGACTCGACGACGTGCTGCTCGCGTGGCCGACGCTCCTCATCGTGTTGCTCGTCGCGCTCAACGGCGCCGGGATCCTGCTCGCGCGCCGCCGCGCCGCACCAGCCACCGCGCCCCCCCGCCGCCGCGGCCTCGCCCGCGAAGGCGCCGCGCTCGCGCTCATCGGCGTCGTCGCGCTCGGCGTCGGTCTCGGCGTCGCGCGCTCGAGCGCGCTCGACGCGCGCCTGGTCATCGCACCCGAGCTCGGCCGCCTCTCCGAGGCCTTCGTGCGCGACGGCGACCTGCTCCTGCCGCGCACGCTGCCCTACGGGCTCATGTGCCAACGCCCCGATCCGCAGGATCCGAGCCGCCGCTTCGACTGCCGGCTCGCCTCGACGGGCGCGCCGGAGCCGACCCCGATCACGCTCGTGCCCGGCCAGGCGAGCGCCGCCGGCGACCTCGTGCTCGAGCCGCTCGCCGAGCGACCGCGCACCCCCGCCGAGGGCGAGGCCTTCGACCTCGTGCTCACCCGGCAGGGCGGCGCCGCACCGGCGATCGAGCGCCTGCGCATCGAGCCGGGCACCACGGTCGAGCTGCGCGCCACCGGCCAGCGCCTGACCGCCCTGCCCGGCCCGGACGGACCGCTCGTCATCATCGAGGCCGAAGGCGCGCGCCCCACCCTGCTCGCCGCGCCCGGACGCGCGGCCTCCACACCGACACGCGACGTCGGCGGGCTGCACGTCGACGTCATCGCCCCGACCGAGCTGAGCGTCGCCGCCAGGACGACGCCCGAGGCGCCGCTCGTGCTCGCCGGCACGCTCCTGTTCGCGCTCGGCCTCCTGCTCGTGGGCCTCAGGGAGGCCCGCGCGTGAGCCCGCCCGCCCCCGCCACGCCGCACCTCGCGCTGTCCACGCGCGCACGCACCATCGCGACCGCCATCCTCGTCGGCCTCGGGCTCTGGCTCGCGCTGCCCCACCAGGTCGGCGGCCCGGCGCTCGTCTTCGCGATCGCGTCGATCTTCGCGGCCGGCACCCCGCTCGGCGTCGCGCTCGGCGCGCTGACCACCCTCGCCGGCCTCGCCACCGTACCCGAGCCCGCCCCGACCGCGCCGCTCTTCACCATCGGCGCGGCGCTGGCCGGCATCGGCCTCGGCCTCTTCGCGCGCGAGCTCGACCGCGTCGGCGCGCTCTTGCGCTCGCCGCTCGCGCTCGCCACGTTGCTCGCCATCGTCGCCGGCGTCACGCTCGCGCTGCCCGACACGCGCGTGCTCCTCGCCGGACCCGATGGCCAGCCGCTCATGCTGCCCGCCATCGTGTTCGACGGCGCGACCTTCACCCGCCTCTCCGTCGATCTGCCGGCGGTGCTCGCGCTCTCCACCCCCGGCGGGAGCCTGTCCGCGATCGCGCTCACCGCGCTGGCCATCGCCGCCGTGATCCTCTCCATCGCCCGCCTGCGCGGCGGCGGCGAAGCTCGCCTCGTGCGCGGCGCATGGGAGCTCACGACGCTCGCCGCCGCTCTCGCCGCCCTCGTCGGACTCCTCGGGCTCCTCCAGGGCCTCGGGCTCTTCGGCGAGGTCGCGCTCTCCCCCGAGCTGCTCCGCCAGCGCTACGATCTCGCGCTCTCGCACCAGGGCGGCGTGCTCGACCTCGTCGCGCCGCCTTTTGCCGAGCTCGCGCTCTGGTCGCGCCCCTGGGTCGACGGCCTGCGCCTCCTCGCCGCGAGCGCGCTCCTCGCCCTCACGCTGCGCGAGCTGCGCGCCACACGCGCCCCCGCGTCCACGCCGCTGCCGCCCACACCGCCGACCCCGGAGACGAGCCGCCCGTCGCGCCTCGTGCCGCTCGCGCTCGCCGCCGCCGCCGCCGGCACCGCGCTCATCGCCGCCCAGCGCGGCCTCTCGGGGCCCGCGCTCGCGCTCCTCGGCGGGCTTGTGCTCGGCGCCGGCGCGCTGGTCGCCCTCCGCCTCGAGCCGCGCGCGCCGCACCCGCTCACGACGCTCGGCGCGCTCGCCGCCGGCGGCGCGACCTGGGTCTACGCCTGGCTGGTGACGCCGCTCTTCGGGGCATGAACGACAAGGACCCGCTGCTCGCGCCCCGCGGCCGCCGCCGCCGTCGGCGCTTGCCCCCGCTCCTGACCTTCGGGCTCGCGCTCGCCGGGGTCGCCGGGATCGCGGCGCTGTGGATCTGGGTCTTCTCGCCGATCTTCGTGAGCCCGCAGGAGTTCCATCAGCGCCAGCGCGCCTTCGATCGCGCGCTGCGCGAGGTGCTCAACACCCGCGGTGACGGCAGCGTGACCAACCTCCCGCCCTGGCCCGCACGCCTCTCAACCGATCGGCTGCGCGCGCTCGCCTGCGCCGAGACGGAAGTGATCAGGGCGGTCCGCTACGCGCCGCAGTGGCGCGAGATCGCCTACCCCTGGGGCGACGTGCCCGAGCACCTCGGCACCTCCGCCGACCTCCTCGTGCGCTGCCTGCGCGCGAGCGGGCTCGACCTCCAGCAGCTCGTCGCCCACGATCGCAAGGCCGAGCCCAAGCGCTACCCGCTCCAGCTCATCCAGCGCCGCCACCCCGATCGCCACATGGACCACCGCCGCGTGGCCTTCCTCTACGCCTTCGCCAAGGCGTTCATGCCCGAGGGGCCGCTCGACCTCGAGACCCCCGAACAGATGACCGCCTTCCAACCGGGCGACCTCGTCTTCTGGGCCCACGGCGGCCGCGAGGGCCACCCGGGCCTCGCCGGCCTCGTGCTCGATCGACGCGACGAGTCCGGCATGCCGCTCGCCGCGACGCTGGTGCCCGGGGAGGGCCGCAGCTCGGGCGCACACCGCCTCGACGAGTGGCCGCTCGTCGGTCACTTCGAGCTCGACGTCGACCGGACCCTCGAGCGCTTCCTCGAGAGCTACCCGGGCACGCCGCTCGAACCCCGTCCGCGTTGAACCGGGTCCCTGCCTACAGCGACTTCGCGCAGCGGAAGCCGATCCCCTGATCGGCGCTGGTCTGCGCCAGCGCGAACATGCCGAGCTTGTCGTTGGGGCGCGTCGAGCGCAGCCGACACGACGCCGACTCGACGGTCTTGACCCCGCCGCCGCGGATGATCTTCTGGCTGCCGCCGTCGGGCAGGATCTGGCTCTGGGCGACCGGCTGCTCGGCGTCGGAGAACGGCGTGCACACGATCGTCTGCAGCGACTCGCCCTCGCACATGTAGTAGCAGGCGTCGGGCGTCGTGCAGAGCGGGCAGTTCTTCGACTCGGTGATGCAGACGTTGTCGTCGGGCTGGCAGTCCTTCTGCTGGTCGCACGGCGGGTCGTCCTTGCAGCCCATCTCGGTCCGGGCCCAGGTGTCCGTCCACTCGGCGGCGTTGCCCATGAGCCCGTAGATCCGCGTCGCGGGATCGCCGGGCACCTCGTGCACGAAGTCGCGGCTCGACCCGGTGACCGGGATGAAGTTCTCGTTGCCGCGGCAGAAGTTGACCGCGAACCCCTCGCCCGAGCTCGCCTGGCAGTCGGTGATCGACGTGATCCCGTCGGCCGGGAACGGGCGATCGACGCCGAGCTCGGGGTTGCCACGCGCGACCCGCTCCCACTCGACCTCGGTCGGCAGGCGCTTGCCGGCCCAGCGGCAGTAGGCGTCGGCCTGGTTCCAGCTCACGCGCTGCACCGGGTAGTCGGCGTACTCGTCGGTGTCGTAGTAGTCTTCCTGCTCGTTGGTGGCGCCGTTGTAGGCGGCGAGGTCGGTGCAGCCCCCCTTGGTCACGCAGTGCAGGTACTGCACGTTGGAGACCTCCTGCTTGTCGATCGCGAACGGCGCGAGCGTGACCTCGACCGGCGGCGGCACGAGCGCGAAGCCGCCGGGGATCGGGGTCTGGCAGTTCGGCCGCTGGGACGCCGCCGTGTTGGGCGGTGCGCAGAACTCGCTGCTGCCGAAGACGAAGGTGAGGCCGCTGCGGATCTCGACCATCTCGCTGACGAGCGGCGGCTCGCGGCCGTCGGCGCACGCCGCGAGCGCGCCGAGCGCGATGAGCGATGCACAGGCGGCGAGGTGCCTGGACGTCGAAGATGCCGTGTTGATGAACGCACGCGATCGCATCGAGGTCTCCTCAGAACCTGACGTCCGCACCGAGGACGCTGCCGGACACGAGCGGGGTCACCGTGGGCGTGCGCGCGACCGGGTCGAGCTCGTCCCCGCTCTTGACGCTCTCGGTGTCGAGCGCCTCGAGCACCACCAGCACGACGCCCGCGCCGATGAGCCCGCCACCGACCCCATAGGCGATCTTCTGGAGCCCGGAGTACTCATCGAAGTCGTCGGTATCATTGAAGTACTTGTCCGCCTCCTGGCCGGCGAAGAAGCCGCCGACCATCGAGCCGGCGCCGAGCGCGATGGCGGTCCAACCGACGTAGCCCTTCCACGTGTAGGGCGCGTCGCGCAGGTAGATCTCGCCGACGACCTCGAGCGTCTCGTTGACGACGACCTTCACCTCGCGATTGAAGGCGACGTACTCGTCCTTGTCGATCGCGATCTGGTGCGGCCCTTCGTCCAGGGTGATCATTTCCGTGTAGGGCGTCAGGCCGACGTTGCGCCCGTCGATGAAGAGCGAGGCCCCGCGCACGTTGGACTTCACGCGCACCTGCCCGACGCGCTGGAACTTCTCGAGCTTGAAGCTCAGCGTGAGGGGCTGGCCGGCGCGCACGTCGAGGTCCTGCTCGAACGGCACGTAGCCGTCGAGGTTGAGGAAGAGCTTGTAGCGCCCCGGGTCGAGCTTGAGGCTCGCCGGCGTCTGCCCGACGAGCTTGGTCTTGTCGTCGACGTAGATCGAGGCGCCCGGCGGATCGGAGTTGATCGTGATCTCGGGTCGCTGCAGGAGCTGGCACTTGGCGATCGACGCACGCACGTCGACGATGTCGGACGGGTCCTTGCCGTTGTTCTTGCGCTTGTAGAAGTCGACGTAGTCCTGGTAGCCCTTCACGCAGTTGTCGGCGTCGCCGAGCTTCTCGTAGGCGCGCGCGATGTTGTAGAGGTTCACCGGGTGCGGGATGATCTCGTGCGCCTTCTGGAACTTCTCGATGGCGGCGAGGTAGAGCTCCTTCTTGAAGAGCTCCTCACCCTCGCGATAGAACGCGCTGGCGCGCCGCTTCTCGTCGTCGGTCGGCGGCGCCGCATGGGCCGCGCGCATCCACGCGCCGCCCACGAAAGCGGCGGTGAGGACGAGCGCGACGAGGGTCTGTATCAACGGGCGTGGGGACATCGCGGGCTCCATCAGAGGCCGCCGCGGACCCTATCGGTCGCCCCCTGCCTTGTCAATTCGCACGGATGCGTGGCGATGCGTGCGAACCGGCAGCGGCACACCCGGTCACCCGTTCAGCGCGCGGAGGCGACCTCGAACGCGAGCACGAGCATGCCGCCCTCGTAGGCGCGGCCGGCCTGGAAGAAGACGCCGCCGTCCTTGACGTTGACCGTCGAGGTGAGCCCGCCGACCTCGATGTGCACCGCGGCGAACCCGTCCTTCCAGCCGGTGTGGCCGAAGACCAGCTCGATGCCGTTGGGCAGGGTCATGCTGCCCTTGGCGCCGACCGCCAGGCGCTCGCTCGTCGCCGAGAGCCGGACGAACGACTTGTGCTTGGGGAAGGACTTCAGGAGGTAACGCGAGAGCTTGTCGAGCTCGGGCGCGACCCCGCCGTCGCTGGGCCTGGCATGCACGACGGTGATCGCCAGGGTGATCGCGTCGCCGTCGGCAAGCCTGACCTGTCCCTCGGGCCGCCCATCCGCGGGCGCGGCGAAGGCGGCGGCCGGGGCCAGGGTCAGGGCCAGCGAGATCATGACGGCGCGCAGCATGGCGGAGCTCCTCGTCCCTCGTCGACCCGAGGTTGTCACAGGCCCCGAGGCGCGGGCGTGCCCTCGTCCTCGACGAGGTGCCAGAGCACCATCGGCGCCTCGGGATCGTTCTTGTCGAACTCGACGAAGGCCTCGCCCTTGTCGGCGCTGAGGTTCTCGACGTAGGCGGTGTTCTTGCCCATCGCCTTGACCTCCTCCTCGGCCCCGCGCCGCTTGAGCTCGGTGCCGCCCTCGTCATGGCCGGCCAGCGTCGGGTTCGGCGCATGCCCCGGCAGGCCCGGCTCACCGGCGCCGCCGCCCAGCGAGAGGCCGACGACCGCGGCGACCGCCAGCGCCGCCGCCCCGGCGAGCACCATCGGACGCTCGAAGCGGATCACCTCGCCGCACCAGGCGACGAAGCGCGCCCACGGGCCCACCTCGCGCGAGGCGTCGCTGGATCGGGCCTCCGATCGCTCGGCCTCGCTGCCCTTGACCAGCCTGGCCTCGGCCGCGATGCGCGCCATCACGCCGTCGTAGACGCCCGCGAGGTTGACCGCCTCGACCGGCGCCAGGAACGCCGCCCGCGACAGCGTCGCGATCCGCTGGAGCTCCGCGAGCTCCTCGCGGGCCTCCGGGCAGTGCTCGAGCGCCTTTTCGACCTCGGCGGCGAGCGAGGGCTCGAGCTCGCCGTCGGCGAAGGGCATCAGGTGCTGTTTCAGGTCGGTGCAGTTCATCGGTCCAACTCCTCGTCCGGGAGCTCGCCAGAGTCTAGTGCCGAAGATAGCGGGAGAGCGACTTCTGGAAGTTCTTGCGCGCGTGGAAGAGCCGGCTCATCACCGTACCCTTCGGAATATCGAGGGTCTCTGCCAGCTCCTCGTAACTGAGGCCGTCGACCTCGCGCAGCATGAGGATCATGCGGTGCTCGTCGCTCAGCGTCTCGAGGGCCTTGTCCATGTGCTCTACCAGCTCCTTGCGGTGCGCGGCCTGAGCCGGATTGTCGAAGCCGGTCGAGGCCAGGGTCGGCCCATTGGTGAAGCCTTCCCCGTGCGCGATGCCGTCGTCGTAGTCGACCTCGCGCTGGCGCGCCTCACGGCGCTTCCTGTCGATGCAGAGATTGACGACGATGCGATAGATCCAGGTGTAGAAGCTCGAGTCGCCCTTGAAGGTCGCGAGGTTCCTGTGAACCTTGACGAACGTATCCTGGGTGACATCGAGGGCTGCATCGGGGTTCCTCACGACGCCGAAGGCGATCGTATAGACTTTCCGTTGATACCGCTCGACGAGCTGGCGGAAGGCCTTCTGGTCTCCCTGCACGGCCCGCTCGACGAGCTCCTGGTCTATCGCTTTGTCTTCCTGGCTCGCCAAACTGGCTCTCCAAGTCGAGGCCATGGACGGAGGGCGCCCCGACCTATTCACGGAACGCTCGGCCATGGCCCGAGGCCCTCGCTGGATCGCACGACGAGCCGCCCCGGGCAAGCCCGCCCGCGGTAACCGCGGGCTTTGGCCACCCCGCCGGGCGACGCCCGAGCCAGCTTCGCCCTTCGCGGGGCGGACGCCCGCCACCACGCGGGCATTGACCGCGAGCCCGCCGGTGGCGATGATACGCGGCCCTCGGGAATGCGAGCGCCACCTCGGCGCTTGGCGTCCGGGTGGCGAGCGGCGGGTCCAGGGGTGGTCCCCGCCGGGGCAGAGGCAAATGGAACCGTTCGACGCGACCCTCCGATTCCTGGCCGAGGTCCGACGCGAGCTGGCGAAGGTCGCGCGCGCCGAGGTGCTCTTCTCGGCGATCCTGGCGGTCGCGGCGGCGGTGCTC
>WYBB01000212.1 GCA_011526585.1 Deltaproteobacteria bacterium | reverse complement strand
TCACCATCCGAACTGACGCTTGGAACGAGCGCCGGCATCGCGAACGAAGAGTCATCAACTGGACCTTCACTCGGGCCGACGCTCGCAAACGCTTCGGGTACCGAAGGCGGAGCACTACGTTGGCGTCGGAGCACTAGAGAAGATTCGAGTTCGGGCGTGCGATTCACAAAGTCACGCAAAGGCAGGCCACTCGGCCCGCGGCACGCCTCCCCGGGCGGGGGACGAGCGCCTGGTGGGAGCGGCGTTGGGTCGAAAACGCACCAGACTCTTTACAGTTGCGATCGGTTCTGCGTAGACAGCGCGCCGGATTCCCGCCACGACGATCCCCAAGGAGGTTACCCCATGCGCTTGACCCAAGGCCTCTTGCCCATCATCGCCGCGCTCGCCCTCGGGGTGAGCGCCTGCGGCGATTCGGGCGCCAAGACCGGCGACGAGCCGACCCCCAACGCCGGCAAGTCCGATTGCCCCGACTGCGATCCGGCGGGCCCCAACGCGTTCGTGCAGACCGGCGTCGGCCAGGGCTTCTACACCGCCGGCCAGCGCTGGCAGGTCGCGGTGCGCTACAACCACACGCCGCTGGCCGAAAAGGGCGAGGTCTTCCTCGGCGAGGATCTCGCGGCGAGCGACGTGTTCCTCTTCGAGTACAGCGTCAAGGGCGTGCAGAAGGCGGTCTTCGCCAACGTGCTGCGCGACGTGGTCGAGGTCGAGATCCGGCAGGCGACGCCGACGAGCGACCTCTACAGCGCCGAGCGTATCGACCAGTTCGAGCACCGCGTCGCCTTCGAGATGAACGACCTGCTCGAGCCGATCCGCGAGACGGTGTGGTCGAACGACTACCCGCACGGCAAGACGATCGAGCTCGACTCCACCGCCAGCCTCAAGACCGGGGCCAGCCTCTACCCGCGCACCATCCCGCGCCTGCTCGTCAATGGTGGCGTCGCGTCGCCCGCGCCCGAGCTGCCCGGCGACCTGGCCGACGTCGCGGACGCGGCCGTGCCGGGGTGGCGGTCGAAGGCGTACCTCAAGTACAGCTTCGACAACGGGGACGTCGTCTACTGGGCCAAGGACGAGAACTGGCTGTGGCCGTTCTACACGTCCAACGCCGCCGCCGTCACGCTGTTGGTCAAGTGGAACTGACCGGGATCCGAGGAGAAATCACATGAAGAAGCGACTCGTTTGCGCCGCCCTCTCCGTGGGCCTCGGCTTCGCGACCCCGGCCGCGCTCGCCGCCGACAACGACCTCTATGGCGAGGTCCGCTGGAACAACCTGCCGCTCAAGGGGCAGGTCTCGAAGTCGATCTGGGTCGGCTCGTGGTGGGCCTACACCCGCGACGGCATCGCCTATCGCCACCGCGGGCCGCACGCCGGCTCGAGCTACGGCACCGCCTGGGGGCGTTGGGACGACAAGAGCCCGTCGGCCCTGTCCGCGGCCGAGAAGTACGACCTCCTCAAGGGGCGCGCCGATCGGATCGAGTACGACAAGCTCGTCGAGAAGGGTCAGAAGTATGCGTCGCTGCAGGGCACGATGCAGTCGAAGATCGACGAGCAGCGCACGCTGGTGCGCCGCATCAACAAGGCGATCGCCGAGGCGGGCTCCAACAGCTACGCCTGGTGGGACACCGATGACGGCAAGCGCTACAACGCGCTGCGCGACGAGATCGAGACGCTCAGCGCCGAGGTCGAGGCGGTCGCGATCACCATCGACACCGCCACCGAGTACGAGGTCTTCTCGCACGGCTCGATGCAGTTCGGGGTGCAGAACTGGTTCGGCCACTGCAACGCCTGGGCGGCGGCGGCGATCATGGAGCCCGAGCCGCGCCATGAGGTCACCGTCGACGGCGTGACCTTCACCGCGGGCGAGGTCAAGGCGCTCCTGACCGAGGCGTGGATGGAGATCAACTCGAGCTTCTACGGCACGCGCAACGAGGACCACGAGACCGAGGAGGGCCGCCAGGAGATCTCGTACCGCGACATGACGCCGGCCGGCTTCCACATCCTCTTCGCCGACCAGGTCGGCAAGCGCGACAAGAGCTTCGTCATCGATCGCTTCACCGGCTCCGAGGTGTGGAACCAGCCGGTCACCGCGTACCGCAGCAAGGTCGAGCCGCTCTACACCGGGGATGTCGCGCTCGATCGCGAGGTCGTCTACACCAGCTACTCGGGGGCGCGCGCCACCGAGCAGAAGCGCGGCACCCAGAAGGTCTTCCCGATCCTCGTGACGACGACGATCCACTGGGCGACCGACGGCCTGCCTCACGAGGCGCTGACGGTGCCGCTCAACGCGGAGATCGACGACGAGACCTTCCGCGATCACTACGCGATCCGCGAGATGTACGACGATCAGATCGAGATGCGCACGCTCACCTACGAGCTCTGGCTCGACAAGCCCATGAGCGATCCGAGCGCCAAGATCGTCGGCGACGGCGCCTGGCAGCACGGCTCGGCCATGGGCTACGAGCACCAGCAGCCCGACTTCGCGTGGCAGCCGCTGGCCAACATCAACAACGCCCGCGACTACGAGAACGAGTTCATCGACTACAAGTTCCTCGAGGAGGCGATCCTGCCGGGCTCGATCACGCCGGCGCAGGACCCGGCGGTGCCGGGCACGGTCTTCTCGTCGACGACGGTCGCCGAGATCCCCGACAACGACGCGACGGGCGCGAGCGTGACGATCGAGGTCACCGCCGAGGTCGCGATCACGACGATGACCGCCGAGGTCGACATCAGCCACACCTACGTCGGCGACCTGCGCGTCACCCTGACCGGGCCCAACGGCAAGGTCGAGGTGCTCAAGGACTTCGGCGTCGGCGGCTCGTCCGACGACCTCAAGAAGACCTTCGACGTCAAGGCGTTCAACAACGCGTCGGCGCGCGGCACCTGGACGCTCCAGGTCGTCGACAACGCCGGTCAGGACACCGGGCGCATCAACGGCGTGAAGCTCTCGGTGAAGTGAAGAAGGGGCTTTCGAGCGCGATCGCCTGCCTGGCGATCGCGAGCGCCTGCTCCGCGCCGGCCGAGCCCGTCCCGGCGGGCACGACCGAGGAGGCGGTGCAGCCGGCAGCGGCGCCACCCAGCCTCATCGACCCGCGCGTGGCCGAGGTGCTCGCGGCCGCCAAGAAGCGCCTGGTCGCCGATCGCGCGCTGATCGAAAACCGCCTCGGCTACGAGCGGGCGCTCGAGCGTCAGCGCCGCCAGCGGGTCGACTCCGGCATGCAGGCGCGGCTCGTGCCGCCCGGCAAGCGCCCCGAGGCGCTGGCGGAGGCGCTCAGGAAGGCGGCCGAGGACGCGGCGTTGATCGTGGTGGCGCTGAAGGTCGAGGCGCCGGCGCCGCCCACGCCGGTGCCCGCCGAGCACCGTGGCGACGCGCCGTACGCCTACACGTCGGAGCAGCTCTTCGCGAGCCATGCGCTCACGGCGCACTTCGGTGGGGGCGACGACAAGGCGGTCGGCACGTGGCTCGCGGCGGTCGAGCGCGCGGGCGCGCCGCTGCCGTTCATCGACGCGATCGCGCGCGAAGGGGACGAGCTCGTCGTGCGCGGTCGGCTCCTCGGCGAGATCGAGGTCGTGCCTCCGCGCCACGTGATCGCGCCGCTGACGATCGAGGCGCTGGCCGCCGGGGCGGGGGTCGAGGCGCCGCCGCGCGAGGCCTTCGGGGCCGAGCGCGAGACGATCGATCGCCTCATCGCCGAGCACACCGCGCTCTTGCAGGAGATCGATCAGGCGATGGCGACGCTCGGCGTCTCGCACCTCGAGGCCGAGCGCTTCCGTTTGTACGCGCGCGCCGCCGACCGCATCGACGAGGTGCTGGGGACGGGTCATGGCGGACACTGAAGCGGGGCGCGAGCCATCGTTCGAGGGCCTGATGAAGGAGCTCGACCGGCTGACGGGGTTGCTCGAAAAGGGCGAGCTGCCGCTCGAGGAGGCGCTGGCCGCGTTCGAGCGCGGCATGGCGCTCTCGCGCGAGGCGAGCGCGATCCTGGCGCGAGCCGAGGATCGGCTGGTGAGGTTGATGGAGGGCGAGCGCGGCGCGATCGAGGAGGTGCCGCTCGAGCTTGCCAACGAAAAGCCCGCCTGATCGTGGCTCGAGCGGGCGCGCGCCTGGACCTCTGGCTGGTCGAGCACGGTCTCGCCGAGACGCGTGCGCGCGCGCAGGCGCTGGTGCTCGCCGGCAAGGTGACGATCGACGGCAAGCGCGCCGACAAGGCCGGCCAGATCGTCGTCGAGGGCGCGACGGTCGAGGTCGCCTCCGACGACGGCTGGGCCTCGCGTGGCGCGCACAAGCTGCTCGGCGCCATCGCCGCCTTCCCGCGGTTTGCCGACGCGATCGCCGGCGCGGACGCGCTCGACATCGGCGCCTCCACCGGCGGCTTCACCGATGTGCTCCTGCGCCATGGGGCCGCGCGCGTGATCGCGCTCGACGTCGGCTATGGCCAGCTCCACGAGCGGCTGCGCCAGGACCCGCGCGTCATCGTGATGGACCGCACCAACGTGCGGCTCATCGCGCCCGGGGCGCTGCCGTTTTCACCGCGCATCGCGGTCTGCGACGCGTCGTTCATCAGCGTGCGCCTCTTCCTGGACGTGGTGTGGCGCGAGCTCCTGCCGGGCGGGCTCTTCGTCGTGCTGGTCAAGCCGCAGTTCGAGGTCGGCCGCGAGCGCGTCGGCCGGGGCGGGGTCGTGCGTGACGAGGCCGATCGCCAGGCCGCGCTGGCCGAGGTCGAGGAGGCCGCGCGCCGGGTCGGCTTCATCGTCGAGGGCCACGCCGACTCGCCGCTGCCCGGCCCGGCCGGCAACCGCGAGGTCCTGCTGCTCCTGGCGAAACCGCTGTGAGCCGGCATCGAGGTTGGTTATGCTCGCGCGCGCCATGACCCGCCGCGTTCGCGCTCTCATGTTCGTGCTCGTCGCGCTCGTCGCACCCTCGTGCGCCGACGACGGCGAGCGCGCGCGCCTCTACCGCGCCTCGGCGCTGGCGCCCTCGATCCCGCAGGCCGAGCTCGAGGCGCTCGAGCACCTCGGCCCGATCGTCATCGATCGCGGCGTGAGCTTCTCGGTCTACAGCGAGCACGCGACGCGCATCGAGCTCCTGCTCTTCGACGACCCCGAGTCCGAGCGCGCGACGCGCCAGTTCCCGATGACGCGCTTTGGCGACGTGTGGAGCGTGCACGTCGAGGGCATCGGCCCCGGCCAGCACTATGGCTACGTCGCCTGGGGACCGAACTGGCCCTACGTCGAGTCCTGGCGCCCCGGGCGCATCGACGGCTTCCTCGCCGACGTCGACCAGGACGGCAACCGCTTCAACCCGAACAAGCTCTTGATCGATCCGTACGCCAAGGCGGTGCACCGCGACCACGACTGGTCGCGCGCCTCGCTCGCCACCGGACCGGCGCGCGCGCAGTCGACCTGGGGCGCAGGCGCCAAGAGCGTGGTCGTGCAAAGCGAGTATCGCTGGTCCGAGCACGAGGCGAGCTGGCGCGCGCGCCGCCGAGACCCCGACGCGCCCGGCAACGGCTGGCACGAGATCGTCGTCTACGAGGCGCACCCCAAGGGGCTGACCGCCGATCCGGCCTCGGGCGTGGCGCACCCCGGCACCTTCCGCGGCATCGCCGAGAAGGCCGCCTACTTCCAGGAGCTGGGGATCACCGCGCTCGAGCTGATGCCGGTCACGGAGAAGCCGCGCGACGGCGGCTACTGGGGCTATCACCCGATCTCGTGGTTCGCGCCCGAGGTCGACTACGCCGCCGATCCCGATCCCCTGGAGATCATCGACGAGTTCAAGCACATGGTCGACACCCTGCACCAGCACGGCATCGAAGTGTGGCTCGACGTCGTCTACAACCACTCGGGCGAAGGCGGGCTGTGGCGCGACAAGCTGCAGACCGACGACGTCGACTTCGATCCGGTCACGTCGAGCGACCTCGCCAACTACGAGCCCAAGGAGGTCACCGGCGTCTACAGCATGCGCGGCCTCGACAACCAGGCGTACTACTGCCTCTCCGACGACAAGCAGACCTACTGGCACGTCACCGGGGTCGGCAACCAGATGCGCTGCAACCACCGCCCGATGCGCAAGCTGATCATCGACTCGCTGCGCTACTGGGCCGAGGAGATGCACGTCGACGGCTTCCGCTTCGATCTCGCGCCGGCGCTCGGCGCAAGCGACGCCGACTACAGCGTCTGGGACGAGGTCTCGAAGACCGTGCTGCAGGACATCATCGACGACCCGGTGCTCAACGCGCACAACGTGCGCGTCGTCGCCGAGCCGTGGGCGGCCGGTGGCAATTACGCCTATCAAATCGGTGCGTTCCCTGCGACGTCCGATCCCGCGCCGGCGCCTGCCGGGCAGAGCCTGCGCGGCTGGTACGAGTGGAACGGGCGCTTCCGCGACTGGTGGCGCGCGTTCATGAACTTCGAGGAGTGGAAGCTCGACAGCCAGGAGGGCGACGCCGACGGCGGCTTCCTCCTCACCGCCTGCGACCGTTATTACGGCGCCAACGGGCGTGGGCCGTATCACTCGGTCAACTTCGTCGCCGTGCACGACGGCATGACCATGTACGACGTCTTCACCTACCCGGACAAAAAGAACGGCTGTGGGCCGCTCAACCCGGTCTGCTGCGACGATCCGCTCTCGGTCTGGTGCGACCTCGACTCCGGCGAGAACCACAACCGCAGCCGCGACTGGGGCGGCGATCCCGAAGGCGAGGCGATGAAGCGCCAGCTCATGCGCAACCTCTTCGTCGCGCTGATGATCGCGCACGGCACGCCGATGATCTATGCCGGCGACGAGTGGATGCGCACGCAGCTCGGCAACAACAACGCGTACTCGACCGGTTCCGACAACGCCGCCAACTGGATGGACTGGGGCACCTGGGGTGCGTCGGACGAACGCCGGCGCATGTTCGACTTCGTGCGTCAGGTGATCGCGTTGCGCAAGGCGCGTCTGGGCAAGCTCTCACCGAAGGCCTACGGCCAGGGCGCGCCGTTTTCTTGGAAGAGCGCGAGCAACACCGAGCCGCCCGACTGGCGCACGCGGCACCTGATGATCCACTACCCCGACGAGGTCGGCGGGCCGCCGCTGGCGATCCTCATCAACCTCGAGCGCCAGGACCTCACCTTCACGCTGCCGCCGGGCCGCTGGCGCCGGCTGGTCGACACGCAGCGCTGGTTCGACCAGGAGACCTTCCTCGGCGAGAGCGGCGCGCCGCGCACCGAGAGCGCCAACATCACGCTCGGCGACGACGCGGTCACGGTCGAAGGTGACTACCTCGTCAAGGATTCGTCGATCGTCGTGCTCGAGGCCGCACCGTAAGATCCTCACAGGTCTGACCCGCATCTGAGCAGCGCGACTTCACGCTTTCTTTCGCGAGCGGATTGGGTGTACTTTAGCCATCTGGTCAGGCGTGACTGGCGAGCGGGTGCTGCTCGCGCCGACGCTGGATGAGATCGTCAGGTGCATCCACGGAGCTCACATCGATGATGGCAGTGCGGGAGCAGGAGCCCACCGCGTTGGCGTGCGCCATGGGGCGAGCGTCACGTGGGGCCATTGTGCTCGCGGTGCTCGCGCTCGTCGGTGCCTGCGGCCAGGGCGACGGACCTCCCGCCGAGGGCGAGCTCGGCACGGCGCGCTTCGCGCTCGAGCTGCCCGACGCCGGTGTCATCGAGCGCGTCGACTACACCGTCCGGCTGACCTACCTCGAGACGGTGCCGCCGACGCCCACCCTGGAGGAGTCGTACAGCTCGGTCGACTTCGGCGGCGAGCTGCTCGCGATCCTGCCGTGCACGACCGGCGCCGACGGCGACGGCCTGAACCAGGTCGACATCGCCGCCAAGATCTGGGTGCGCGGGCGCGAGGCGCCGTTCGACGCGACGGCCTCGGCGGTCTACACCTGCGTGCGCAACGCCGACGTGCTCGTCAACGTCGTGCTCAACGTGATCGCTCAGCTCGACGGCGGCTTCGTCGACATCGACGCGATGGTCGCGGGCACGCTGTGCTCGAGCAAGGTCGACATGAAGGCCGACGGCTACCTCGGGGTCTGCCCGCAGTCGACCTGCGGCCGGAGCGAGGAGCTGCTCATCTTCGCCAATGAGTGCCGCGCCGTGCAGGCCGACACCCCGACCTACTGGATCTGCGGCGACCCGGCCGACTGGCAGGTCGTCGGCAACCGCGCCAACGCCTTCTTCCCGGTGCCCGAGCACAACGGCAGCTGGACCTTCGGCGTCATCGCGCTCGACGTCTTCCAGATGCGTCAGCCCGATCCGACGCTCACCGCGCCCGACGGCACCGTCAAGGTGTGGGCCGGGCTCTCGGCGGTGCGCGCCTACTTCGAGCGCCAGAACAACCTCACCACGCGCCGCGAGAACGCGCCGTTCATCTACGAGTTCGCCGCCGAGCTCGCCGTCGCCCCACGCGCCGAAGGCCAGCCCGCACCCGAGCTGCTCATGCTCCTCGACCAGGACGTGCTCGGCGCGCGCGTCACCTGGCAGCGCCGCTTCGGGACCTGCGACGTGCCCGCCGCCGGCGTGACCCTCTACCCCGGCCTCGAGGCGCTCGACCTGCGCCGCGACGGCAACCAGGCCGCCATCATCACCTTCGGCGATCCGGTCACCGGCTTCGCCACCTCGCGCGCCCGCTGCGAGACCGGCTGGGACGAGGCGGCCATCCCGCCGACCCCGCTCGTCACCTGCGGCGCGCCGACGCCGCTCCTCTGACCCCGCGCAAGGCACGCCTCCCACCTGATGAAACACCGACCGTCACGCCCCGCTTCGACCCTCCTCAGCGCGAGCCTCGTCACGCTCGCGCTGCTGCCGGGTGAGGCGCGCGCGACGCCGGGGGAGCGCGTCGACGGCCAGCGCCTGCTCGGCGTCTGCCAGACGCTGCTCGGCGAGGACAGCTCGTTCTGCGACGTGGTGACCGACTGGTCGGTCGACAAGACCGTCGACCTGCCGCTGGCCGAGCAGCCGATGCGGCAGGGGGTCGGCTACACCATCCGCCTCATCGAGGGCCAGAGCCGCTACGTGCTCGGCATGACGAGCATCGTCACGCTCAACGGCCTCATCCCCGCCGGCACCCAGGTGCGCGGCATCGTCGTCAGCCTGCAGCGCGCGACCCCGGTCGCGGCCCCGGCCGAGCCGCTCTACACGACGGTCGCCGGCGCGCTCATCGGTGACGCCGACCCGACCTGCGGCTGTCCGTTCGTCGCCGCCGGCGGCGACCTCACCGTCACCATGCGCGACGAGCTCGGCAACCCGATCCCGCCGACCGGCGGCGTGCTCATCGACTCGCTCGCATATGGCGAGCGGGTGGTCGTGCAGCTCGACGCGATCTACGATCTCTCGGCGGCGGTGATCCTGCCCGGCGAGCTCGTGCGCATACAGGCCTGCGTGCAGTACGCGCCCGGCGACGAGGTCGACTTCCCCGGCTGCTTCGATCTCGGCGGCTCGGTGCGCTCGACGCGCGCCTGCTCGAGCTTCGACTTCGAGGCCTACGCCAAGCCCGACAACGGCAAGGTCGTGCTCGAGGAGCAGATGGCGATCCCGTCGCACCCGTGGATCCTCGTCAACGGCATGAAGGCGCGCTCGGGCTCGCCGCTCATCGCGCCGACGGCCACGCTGCTGCCGGTCGTGCCCGGCGCCGACCCGCTGGTCTTCCAGGTCACCGCCAGCGGCCAGCCGAACACCGAGTCGGTCGTCGCGATCAAGGGCGACTTCTCGTGCGCCGACATCGTCGACTGCGGCGGCGCGAGCGTGTGCAGCGGCACCGTGACGAACACCGCGACCCTCGACTTCCAAGACCAGCGCGGGCGCGTCTCGGCGTCGGCGGTGACGACGGTGACCTGTCTCGCGCACCGTTGCACGCCGGCCGAGATCGCCAGCTGCGACGACGGCGACCCGTGCACCATCGACAGCTGCGAGGTCGGCGTCGGTTGCGTCAACACGCCGCACGACGGCGCTTGCGACGACGGCGACGCCTGCACGAGCGGTGAGCTGTGCGTCGCCGGCGAGTGCGTCGCCGCCGAGACCCTCGCCTGCGAGGACGACGGCAACCCCTGCACGGAGGAGCGCTGTGACGGCGAGCTCGGCTGCGTGCGCACCAACCTGCCCGATCGCAGCGACTGCGACGACGGCGACCCGTGCACCATCGACGACCTGTGCATCGCGGGCGTGTGCACGAGCGGCGCGCCGATCACCTGCGACGATCACAACCCGTGCACCGCGGATACGTGCAGCGGCAACGGCGAGTGCGTCAACGCCCCGCTCGACGGCGGCGCCGGCAGCTGCGAGGACGGCAGCGCCTGCACCGTCGGCGACCACTGCGACGCCGGCGTGTGCGTGGCGGGCGTCGGGCCGAGCTGCGTCGACGACGGCAACCCGTGCACCATCGAGACCTGCGAGCCGGGGCAGGGCTGCGTGACGATCCTGGCGCCCGATCTGACGTCCTGCGAGGATGGCAACGCCTGCTCCAGCGGCGACGTGTGCATGGCCGGCAAGTGTCGCGCCGGCCAGCCGGTCGACTGCAACGATCAGAACGTCTGCACCAACGATGGCTGCGATCCGCAGCTCGGCTGCTTCAACGCGCCGCGCGCCGGCGCCTGCGACGACGGCAGCGCGTGCACGAGCGCCTCGGCGTGCCTGGACGGGCAGTGCGTCGGCACCTCGACCCGCAACTGCGACGACGGCAACCCGTGCACGGTCGACAGCTGCGACGCGCTGCGCGGCTGCACGCACGAGCCGATCGCCGATGGCAGCGGCTGTGACGACGGCGATCCCTGCACGGCCAACGAGATCTGCCTGGCGGGGACCTGCCTGTCCTCGACGCTCACCCAGTGCGACGACGACAACCCGTGCACCACGTCGACCTGCCTGCCGGCGCAGGGGTGCGTGCACGTGCCGACGAGCGGCTCGTGCGAGGACGGCAACCTCTGTACCGGCCCCGACCTGTGCCACCAGGGCGCGTGCGTCTCGGGCGGAGCGATCGTGTGTGACGACGACAACCCGTGCACCAACGACTCGTGCACTCCGGCCCAGGGCTGCCGCCATCAGCCGGTCTCGACCGGCACCTGCGACGACGGCGACCTCTGCACCGGGGCGGGCACCTGCTCGGGCGGGGTGTGTCGCAAGGGGCAGGCGATCGACTGCGACGACGACAACCCGTGCACGACCGGGCTCTGCGACGCGCTGCAGGGCTGTGTGCAGATCCCGGTGAGCGGGAGCTGCGACGACGGCAACCCGTGCACCGGCGAAGGCACCTGCCAGTTCGGTCTGTGCGTAGCGGGGCCGGACCTGGTCTGCGACGACGGCAACGCCTGCACCGCCGACTACTGCAAGCCGGGCGTCGGCTGCGCCACGCTGCCGCGCAGCGACGTGCCGTGCGAAGACGGTGACCCGTGCACGTCACACGACACCTGTCGCGCCGGCCAGTGCGTGAGCGGCGCGGCGCTCGTCTGCGACGACGGCAACCCGTGCACCGCCGACTCGTGTGGCGAGGATGGTTGCTCGTACAAGCCGGTCAGCGGCGGCTGCGACGACGGCGATCCGTGCACGGTCGGCGACGCCTGCGACGCCGGCCAGTGTCGCGCCGGGTCGCCGAAAGACTGCGGCGACGGCGACTCGTGCACGGCCGATCGCTGCGAGGCGACGACCGGCGCGTGCCTCAACACGCGGCTCGAGGTGGGCGCGGTCTGCGAGGACGGTGACCTGTGCACCGGCTGCCCGTGGCCGGAGGCGCTGGTCGAGCGGGGCTTCCACGCGCTCGACGCCAAGCCCGACGCGACGCTCCTGCCGGGCGCGGTGTCGGCGGCGCTGGAGCTCGACCAGTTCGTCGGACCGGGCAGCGGCAAGGCGATCATGGTCGCCACCGACGATCTGCGCCTGATCGTCGTCGGCAACGGCCTGGCGTACGTGCGCGGCACCTTGAGCCTGCCGGGCGCCGGCGCGCGCGTCGAGGCGGAGACCTGGCGGATCGAGATCCCGCTCACGTTCCGGGGTGTCGGCCGGGCGGGCCAGGGCGCGACGCCGTTCTTCGAGCTGCCGGCGGGCTACCAGGGCACGATCTACACCGACCACTGGGAGTATTGGACGATCGGCGGCGGGGCGCGGCTCGAGCGGCTCTCACCGACCCAGGACTCGGCGGAGCTGATGGCCGATCCGGGGCTGTCTTCGCTGCCGCTGCAGGTCGGCCTGCGCGCCAACGGGCGCAACCTCGGCTTCGGCGCGGCGGCGGCGCTCAAGTATGTGCGCGGCACGCGCCAGGGCACGGCGATCCTGCGCTTCAACCTCGAGCGCGCGCCCTGCACCAGCGCCGACACCTGCGACGCGAGCGGCGTGTGCGGCGGCGGCAGCGTGCTGCCCGAGTGCCGCGAGCTCCAGCTCGGCGCGTATTGCACCTACACCGATCAGGACTACGCCCAGGCGTGCACCTCGGCCGATCCGAGCTCGGGCGCGTGCCGGCTCCTGCAGGGCTTCCCCCGGATCGCCGTCGAGCACACCGCCTGCGGCGCGAGCATCAAGGGCGTCGCGGTCGGGCACACCGGCTATCGTCGGTGGTCGTTCTCGAGCGCGCAGAAGGTGTCGGCGTTCCTGCCGAGCAACGCGGCGGTGAGCTTCACCCTCGACCAGTGCAACCCCGGCCCCGCCAGCGCGCGCCCCGAGGTCGGACGCGTGCTCGCGCTGGCGTTGTCGATCGCGCTCTCGGACAGCGGCGGGCTGCCGGGCGCCGAGACCGGCGTTCCGCTGGGTGAGCTCGTGCGCCTCTCGGGTCCGTGCGCCGGTCTGACGGTCCGTGAGATCGCGCGGCGCGCCGAGGTCTGGGTCGCCGGCGGGCCGCAGGACAGCGGCGCGTGCGCGGGGTCGGAGGTGCTCGACGCCGAGGTGACGGCGATCATCGACGGCTTCCGCGGGTGCGCGGCGGTGATGGGCGGGGTCTCGCTGCCGTGAGGAGCGGGACTTCGCAGCCGCTCGCCGTAGCCATTTGCCCCGTACGTTGCTAGGGTGCCGCTCATGTTGCGTCTCTCGGCAGGCGTCTCGTCGGCGGTGCTCGTGGTCGGTCTGCTGATCGCGGCGCGGCTCGACGACGCCAGCGCCTACACGTTCTACATGACCGCGAAGTCCGACGAGCCGCTGCGCTGGTGGATGCGGCCGATGCTGCCGTTCTCTTTGGCGACGGTCGAGCCCGAGGAGGCGACGCTGCTGGAGGTACAGCCGCTGATCGAGCGCGCCTTCGAAACGTGGATCGACACGAGCTGCGGGCGCGTCCCGGAGGTCACCTATCAGGGCACGCGGGCGCACGTGCGCGCGACGACGCCCTCGAGCCTGCGCTCCGAGCCGGACAACCTCATCGTCTTCATCCGCTCGGCCTCGACGTGGGCCAGCTTCGGCAACTCGCCGACCTGGATCGCGATCACCAAGATCGCGCACGATCCGAGCACCGGCGAGATCGTCGACGCCGACGTCGAGATCAACGACGGCGGCTACGTCTTCTCGTACGACGACTCGCCGGCGGCCAACGAGGTCGACTTCCTCTCGATGCTCACCCACGAGCTCGGACACTTCTATGGGCTCGATCACTCGCTCGAGGCGAGCGCGACGATGTTCGCGACCTACGCCACCTCGCCCGCCGACGCGATGGAGGCGCGCTCGCTCTCGCAGGACGACATCGACGGCGTGTGCACGCTCTACATCGATGTGCCGGTGCACAAGACGCCTCCGCCCGATGACGAGACCTGCGGCGCCGGCGGAGGCGGCCTCATCGGCGGGCTCACCGGGCTCGCCCTGCTGCTCGTCGTGGGCAGCCTCCGGCGGCGCGCCGTCGTGAACGCGCGCGGCGCGCGAGGCTGAGCGATGGCGGCGCGTGTGGCGAGGGCGTCTCTGTTCGTGCTCGTGCTCCTCATCGCGTCACCGACGCGGGCCGAGCCGGAGCGCAGCCGCTTCTCGGCAGGCGGTTACCTGCGCGTCATGACGCGGCCGGATCTGCAGGGCGGCGAAGGCAAGCTCGGCTTCTGGAACCTCCACGGGCGCCTCCTCAACGAGGGGCCGTACGCCGCGCTCGAGCTCAAGCTCGACGTCCTGCCCGAGACGGCGCGCATGACCCCCTGGACCTCGCTGCACGCCAAGATCGAGGGCGGCAGCGTCATGGGCGCAAGCCGCGACAACGGCACGCTGGCGAGCTTTCGCCTCTCGCAGCTCTACGCGCGCGCCGGCAACGTCGCGCTCGCCGACGTCACCTGGCAGCTCGGCAGCCTCGACTACTACTTCGGCGACCTCGGCCTCTACGACATGCGCCCGGCGCAGATCTTCTTCGAGACGATCGGCCTGTCGGCACGTTATCGCGCGGGCATGGTCGACCTGCTCGTCGGCGTCGGCGACTCGGGCTTCTTCCTGCGCGGCGAGCAGTACGACACCGTGCTGACCGCCGGCTTCGCGCTGCGCCTGCGTCTGGCCGAGCGCTTCGAGGTCGGCGTCGGTGGCCAGCTCCACCACGAGCCCGAGGTCGAGGGCAACCGCTTCGCGCCGCACGTGACGCCGGGGATCGACTACGAGGACTTCGTGCGCGGCGAGGTGGTCATGCGCTACGACGAGGCCAACCCCGGGCGCCTCGACGACTTCCCGGCGCCTCGCGCGACCTCGGCGACGGCGGCCAAGGCGATCTTCTATCTCGGCTTCGGGATCGGGCCGCTCCGCTGGAACAACCTCTTCGTCAAGCTCGAGTCGCACCTGCCCGAGCAGCTCACCAGCGAGCGCTACGACGGACGCGACTTCACCCTGCACCTGGCCGCGCTCACCGACGAGCGCACGAGCCTCTTGATCGGCAACGAGGCGCAGATCGAGATCATCGAGGGCGTGCTCGATCTCGTCTGGGGGATCCTCTATGGGCGCGACCGCGACGGCGACAACGCCATCGTGCCGAGCGACTTCGATCGCAGCTACATGTCCACCGTGCTGCGTTTTCAGGGCTACCTCAGCCCCGAGCTGCACCTCCTCCTCGAGACGAGCCTGGCGCGCGAGACGAGCGACAACGGCAACGCCTATCGCCAGGCGGGCGACTCGGTCTTCCGCTCGAGCGACGGCCTCTCCGATCCGCGCGGCCTCGAGTACGGTGACAGCGACACGCGCGACACCTGGCAGCTCAAGGTGGGCCCGGTGCTCTCGCCGCTCGGGCTCGGGGTCTACGCGCGCCCCTCCTTCCGCGTGCTCTATGGCCTGCAGTGGTCGAGTCAGATCAACGCCTTCGGCAACTCCTTCGTCGAGAGCCTCGACCAGTTCAACCAATACGGCGCGCCCAATCAGCGCTGGCACCACGTCCTGGCGCTGGAGGTCGAGGCATGGTTCTGACACGCGTCACGGGGACGGCGCTGCTCGCGAGTGCGACGCTCGCGCTGGCCGCGTGTCTGGGCACGGCGCCGCCGCGCCGGCTCGCCGAGCCGACGCCGATCGCCCTGGTCGTGCACCTCGAGAGCGCCGGCGGTGAGGAGCGTGAGGTGCCGGCCGCGGTCGGCGACGCGCTCTCGCGCACGCTCGCGGCACGCAACCTCGAGGTGGTCGCCGGGCCGCGCGCGGCGCTGGCCGAACGGCGCGCGTCCGATCAGCGGCTCGAGGCGTTGATCGCCGCGACGGACGCGCCCTGGGTGATGCTGGTCGAGGCGCGCGCGCGCTTCTTCTCGCAGATCTCCGGGCGCTATCGCTGGGAGGTCGAGCTGCGCACGAGCCTCGTGAGCCGGGCGCGCGCGACGAGCCCGCAGGTGAGCGACCTCGCGGTGGCAGCGTTTCTGCTCTTCGAGCACGAGGCCGAGCCCGAGGCGCTCGCGTTCGTGAGGCGTCAGCTCGTCGACGACGTCGGCGCGCTCGTCGACCGCGTCGTCATCGGCGAGGGCGCGGCACACGAACGCTGACGGCGCGTCGCGGCGGCACATTCGCGGCGCCGGGAGCCGAGACGAAAAGAAGAAGGCCGGGCAGGGGCCCGGCCTTCGTGGGGACCGATCAGCGGGGATCGATCACTCCATCATCATCTTGGTCATCGCCATGGTGGCGTCGCGGATCCCCTCGTGCTCCTTGATGCCGGGGACTTCCTTCTCGAGCTCCTCCATGCGCTTCTGCATGGCCTCCTGCTTCTCGCCGAACTCGGCCATCATCTTGGCGGCCTTCTCGGGATCGCTCTTGAGCTCCTCGGTCATCTTGACCATCTCACCCATCGCCGCCTTCATCTCGTCCTTGTTCGACTCGATGTACGACTTGATCTCGGCAGCGGCCTTGTCGAGGTCGCTCTTGTTGCTCTCGAGGATCGAGAGGATCTTCTCCTGGTAGCCCATCATCTTGTCGGCAGGTGAACCGCCGCCGCAGGCCATGAGGAAGGCGGTCGTGGCCGCGATGACGAGTCCCTTGCTGAACGTGATGAATTGCATGGATCCTCCAAAGGCGGGGCAGGGGCGCCCCGTGAAAGCGCCCCCCCTTAGGCCGCTCAAAGGCCCGTGTCAAGCGGGTCCTCGGCGGCGGCTCCGGGCAGCCGACCGCACCTCGATCGATCAAAGTGGCTCGAGGGCGGCGAGAGCTGTTCGCACTTCTTCGCGTGCCATGAGCTCGGGCGCGTCGCGGCTCAGCGCCTCGCGTCGCGCGAAGATCCGTGACAGGCGGGGTTCGAGCTCGCGCATCGCGGCGGCGAGCGCCTGGGGGTCGTCCTCGAGCTGGCGTCGCTGCTCACAGAGCGCGCGGATGGCGGCGCCGTGCTCGGCGAGGTAGCGGTCGATGAGCGTGGCTGCGTGCTGCGGTCGGGACCGGTGACGTTCGAGGATGCTCAGGATCTCGTCTTCGTGCGCGAGGTGGCTCGCGAGCGTGGCGACGATGGCCTCGCGCCGCTGGTCGAGCGAGCTCGCGCCGCCACACCCGGGGCCGAGCCCGCAGCCGAACACGGCGACGACGACGATCGCCTCCCGGATCCGTGCGAGCGAGCCGGTGGTGCGCAAGGGACCTCCAAGGTGTTCACGAGAGCGCGCTTATCTTTGACGGCCCCTCGATGAGCGTCAAGCAACGTCCCCGTCGCGACTGGCGATGCATGGGGTCGCCTTGGGAGCGCGTTGGGGGTAGAGTCGGGGACGTGAGTGGGATCGGCCAGCGGGCACGCCTCTTTCCACGGCTCGAGGCGCGCGTCTATTGGGCGTTTGCGGCGATCGCGCCGCTGCCCGAGCCGGTCGAGACCGCCCTCGGCGCGTGGCACGCCGAGCTCGCGCGCCGCGGGGTGCAAGGCTTCGGCGCGGCGATCGCGGCGCGTGACCGGCTGCGCATCGCGCTCGCCGGTCTGCTCGGCGGCCCGAGCGACGCCTACGCGCTCGGGCACGGCACGACCGCCGGCCTCATCGCCGTCGCGCATTCCTATGATTGGCGTCCCGGCGATCGCGTGCTGATCGGCGACAGCGAGTTCCCGGCCAACGCCGTGCCGTGGCGGCAGATCGCGCACGAGCGTCGCCTCGGCCTCGACGTCGTCGCGCTCGCGGGCTTCGCCGAGCGTCCCGAGCGTGGGCTCGACGCCGTCGAGCGCCTGCTCCGCCGCGGCGGCGTGAGGCTCGTCGCACTGTCCGCGGTCGGTTTCCAGACCGGGCTCGCGCTGCCGCTGGCGGAGCTCGCCGCGCTCTGCCATCGCTACCGGGCCGACCTGGCGATCGACGCGATCCAGGCCGCCGGGATCGTGCCCCTCGACCTCGCCGCGCTCGGCGTCGACATCGCGGTCGGCGGCGGGCACAAGTGGCTCTGCGCCACCGACGGCGTCGGCTGGGTCTACGTCGCGCCGCGCGCGCGCGAACGCATCGGGCCTTCGATGGCCGGCTGGCTCTCGTTCGAGGACGCGGCGCGCTTCCTCTCCGAGCCGGGCTGCCTCCACGCGGCGCGCCGTCACCAGCCGGCGCCGCGCGTGCTCGAAGCCGGCTCGAGCTCGAGCGGCGCGCTCTTCGCGCTCGCGGCGGGCCTCGAGCTCATCTCGGCCGCGCGGCCCGAGGTGTCGCTCGCGCACGTGCAGGCGCTGCACGATCGGGTCGAGCCGGCGCTCGTGGCGCTGGGCTTCTCGTCCGAGCGCGCACCCCATGCGAGCGGGCGCTCGGGGATCCTCGCGCTCGCGCCGCCGCCCGGGGTCGTGCTCGCGCCGCTGCAGGCCGCGCTGGCTCGGCGCGGGGTGGTCGTCTCGATCCCCGACGGGCGCATGCGGCTGGCGCCGCACTTCGCGAGCACCGCCGACGAAGCGGACGCTTTGCTCGAGGCCATGCCGGAAGCGTTGGCCGAGGCGCGCGCATGAGAGTAGTCTCGAAGACCGGGCCTGTGCCGCAAGACCTCGGACGAGGTCGCGGCCACGCCGACACGCGGGAGCGATCGTGACGCGCGAATACTTCCATCTCGATGCGATCATCGCCGGCGAAGACGCGCCGCCCCACATCCCGTTTGCCGCCTACATGGACGCGGCGATGTTCGATCCGCGCTTCGGCTACTACGGCAGCGGGCGCGTGCGCTTCGGTGACCACGCCCAGGACGACTACTGGACGTTTCCGGTGCGGCTGTCGCCGTGGTTCGGCAAGCTCCTCGCGCGGCGCGTGCTCGACCTCTGGCGCGCGCTGCCGTCCCCTGCCGGCGGCGCCCCTTTCTGCCTGGTCGAGGTCGGTGGCGGGCTCGGGCATCTCATGATCGATACCGTCGGCGGGCTGCACGATCACGCGGCCGCGGGCGATCCCGACGCGCGCGCGTTGCTCGCCGAGCTCCAGGTCTTCGCCGTCGACCGCAGCCCGGCGCTCCTCGGCCGGCAGGTCGAGGCGCAGGGCGGGCTCGCGGTGACCTACGTCAACGCCGCCGCCGACCAACTGCACACGGTCCTGCCGCGGCCCTTCCGTGGGCTCATCTTCGCCAACGAGCTCCTGACCCAGATGTCGGTCGACGTCATGCACGTGAGCGCGGGCGGGGCGCGCACCCTCTCGGTGCTGCCATGGCTCGCCGAGCCGCTCCACGATCTGACCGAGCCGGGCTCGAGCGCGACCCACCGCCCGCTCACCCCCGGCAAGCTGCCTGAGCTGATGGGGCGCCTCGCCGCCGACGAGGCCTTGCGACGGCGCTTCGCCGCGCGCGAGATCGTGCGCTGGACCGGGACCCTCGGCGCGCCGAGCGCCGAGGTCGAGCGCTACCTCGCGTTCTCGCGCCCGGCGATCCAGCGGCTCATGCGTGCGACCGGGCCGTCGCGGCTGCCGATCTGGGTGACGCACCTCGGCCCCCTGCCCGCGGTGGTCGGCGCGCTCGCCGAGCTCTTGCGCGAAGGACAGGGCGCCTTCCTCACCGTCGACTACGGCGGCACGCTGCACCACGTCTTCGACGCCGGCTCGAAGCTCCCGCATCTACGGACCTTTTCGGCCGACGAGGAGGGCGAGGGCGCGCACGATCCGTTCCGCGCTCCCGGCGCCGAGGACATGACCACCGACCTCGACTTCTCCTGGCTCGTGCACCTGGCCGAGGGCGCCGGCCTCGAGCTCGGCTACTACGGACACCAGGCGGCGCTGGAGACCGGCGCGGATCTCTGGGCGGACAAGGCGATCCAGAAGGCGCTGATCGACGGCCGCATCGCCGAGGGCTACCCGCCGATGCAGGCCGGCCTCGAGGCGTGGCGCATGATCAAGGAGCTGCGCGGCGCGGGCGGCTTCCGGCTGATCGCACTGACCTCGCCCGGGCTCGCGCAGGCGTTCGCCGGCCTCGGGCCGAGCGATCCGGTGCGCGTCGAGACGCTGCCCGAGGTCCCGCCGGGGCTCACGCTCGGGGCGCTGATGGAGGCGCTGGCGCGGCATCTGCCCGAGGACGCGCCGCCGGAGCTGGTCGCGTCGATCGCGGACGCGCTGAGGCCGCACGGCAGCGTGGTCGACGATCTCGCCGACGCCGGCCACTACGCGTATCGCCAGGCCGTCATGGCGGCCTTGCGCTCGGCCGCCGCGCCGGTCTCCTCCGAGCACGTTCGCCCGGCGCGAGTGTCCGTGGTCACGTGAGGCGCGTGAGCGCGGCCGGCTTCAATCGAGGATCTCGACGTGGAAGTGCGGCGGCTTGGTCTCGAGGATGACGCGCATGCCGCCGACCTCGGCGATCGCCTGGCGCAGGGCGGCGCGTTGGCGGGCGCTGAGCCCGAGCGAGCGCAGGTCGAAGGCGCGGCCCTTCATGTGGCGCGAGAGGTAGATACCGCGCGCGACCTGCTCTTCGAGGATCGCGGTCATCGCCGCGACGATCTCGGGCTTCTTCCGGCGCTTGCGGCGCCCGTCCCGGTAGGCCTTGGCGAGCGGGCGCACGAGCTCCTGGTTCTTGTAGATCGCGAGCGAGCCGCCGACGGCGAGCTTGGCGTAGAGGGCGGCGGCCTGGCGCTCGGGTGAGCGGTAGCCGCTGGTCACCTCGAGGGAGCGGCGCGTCTTGGCGTGATAGATCGCGGCGATGGCGGCGATCTTGTCGCGCAGGAGGTCGTTGAGCTCGACGCCGTCGCGCGCGATCCAGGTCGGCCGGTCCCTGGCGTGTGCGCCGGAGGGCAAGGGCGCGAGCGCGAGCACGAGCGCGGCGACGACGAGCAGAAAAGCCCGTGGGGAGCGGTCAGGCGCGACGATCATTCGGCGGGCGTGGGCTCCTTCGCGGGCGGGGACAGCGGCGCGCCCGTGAGGTAGCGACGCGCGAGCGCGTGGACCTCGGCGCGGTCCTCGCCGGCGCCGAGCGCGCGATAGACGGTCTGGCCGGTGGCGTCCTTGCTCGTGACGAGCAAGAGGTAGAGGCGGTCGAGGGGCTTGGCGTGCCC
>WYBB01000211.1 GCA_011526585.1 Deltaproteobacteria bacterium | reverse complement strand
GGGCGTGCTCATCGCCCGGCGCCCTTGTGCGCGGGTGCGCCGAGCGCGAGCAGGTTGGCGAAGAGGCGATAGGCCCCGGGCACGCCCTCGGGGAGCTGCCGGAAGAAGGCCAGGCCCGTGTAGATGAAGGCGCCCTTGCCGTGGCGGGCGACGAGGGTCGAACCCTGGAGCGGGTCCTCGCCGGGGTCGGCGGCGGCAAAGAGCGGGGTGTAGCGCTCGTCCCAGGAGGCGGCGAAGTAGAGGCCGCGCTCCTGGACCCAGCCCGAGAAGTCGGCGGGCTCGATGCGGTTCGGGGTGGTGAGCGCCGGGTGCTTGGGGTCGAGCGCGGTGAGGGCGGCGGTCTCGTCGGTCACGCGGCCCTGGTCGATGACGAACGGATGGGGCCCGATCGGCACGTCGCCGAGCGGGCGGTGTCGGGTCGAGGTGATGTACTGCACGAGGTAGGTGCCGCCGCCCTCGACGTAGCGCATGAGCGCGGGGTGCAGGTGGCGCAGCGCGGGGTGCACGTTGTGGGCGCGGATCCCGGCGACGATCGCCGAGAACGAGGCGAGGTCGACGTCGCCGAGCGCGGCGGGATCGAGGAGCGTGACCTGGTAGCCGACCTGGGCGAGGCTCTGCGGGATCTCGTCGCCGGCGCCGACGAGGTAGCCGATCTTCGCGCCGCCGATGGCGAGATCGAGCGGCACGGCGCGCACGGTCGCCGGCGAGAGGATCGTCGTGCGCGGCACGTGCAGGTAGTCGATGACCGCCTCGGCGCGGTCGAAGGTGCGGCCCTCGGCGGTGGCGCTGGCGCGCAGCTCGACCGGGGCCGTGCCGGCCGGGGTGACGTCGAAGGCGAAGACCGCCTCACCGTCGGCAGGCAGCTCGAAGGGGTGCGACGACGGGGTGATCTTCCAGCCGCGGGCGTCGGGCGGCGCGCCAAGCGAGACCTCGCCGCGGCGGGCCTGCCCGTGGGCGCGCACGCGCAGCTCGACGGTGCGCGCGGCGGGACCGGGGAACATGCGGTGCGGTGAGAGCGGGGTGACGGTGAGCGCGGGCAGGAGCTCGACCTCGCGGAAGCGCTCGCCGTGCACGCGATCGACCCAGGTGTGGCGCAGGGGGCGGGAGACTTCGAAGGCGATCGGCACGGCGCCGGGGGGCTTCACGGTGACGGCGAAGCGCACGGCGAGGCTCGATGCGCCGGTGGGCTCGATGCCGGAGTGGCCCTCGGCGGGGGTGAAGAGGCCGCCGCGCGAGGGGGCGGCGAGCCAGTACGGGGTCGAGGGGGAGCCGCTCGGTGTCAGGGTGTGCGAGCGGGTCGCGGGGGTGCCGGGCACGAGCGTGCGCGCGGGGGCGAGGTGGCCGTCGGGGAAGGTGAGCGCGACCTCGACGGCGACGTCGCGATAGGCGATGGCGGTGGCGTCGACGGCGAGGGGCTCCGAGGAAATGGCGACGGGGGATGCTGCGCGCGCCTCGAGGTGCAGGCCGGCGACCGCGAGCACGAGCGCGTGCAGCTCGGCGAGCTTGGGCGCGCGGTAGGGGTTGTCCTCGGGGAGCGCGAGGAGCGCGGCGTGCACGCGCGACAGGTGCGGCAGGAGGCGCTCGGGGTGGGCGGGGTCGAAGGCCTTGCGCGCGGCGGCGATGGCCTTGACGAGGGGGGCCGTGCCCGGGAAGCGGGCCCAGCTGAAGTCGAGGCCGGCGAGCGGATCGGAGGCCTTCGCGGGCAGCGCGCGTGGCCAGCGCTCGGGGATCGTCGGCTCGAAGTATTCGAGCAGCGGGCCATGCGCAGGGGCGCTGCCGAAGCCCTGGCTCTTGTGCATGGTGCGGCTCTGGGCGGCGAGCTCCGCGTAGGTGCGGCCGAGCTCGGGCGAGCGGCCGCCGACGTCGAGCGCGAGGTAGCGCGAGAGGTCCTCGTCCTTCTTGAAGCGCCAGGGTGACTTGTTCTCGAAGAGGCGCTGGGCCTGGTGGGGTCGCAGGCCGTCGTGAGCGAGCTGCTCGGGGAAGCGCGCCGGGTCGGCGGCGGCGACGAAGGCCTCGCGGGCGAGAAGCGCCGAGGCGGTGTGGTGACCGTGGTTGGGCGGGTCGATCGAGAAGCGCGTGACGATGACGTCGGGGCGCACGTGACGCACGACGCGCGTGAGGTCGCCGAGCACGGCGTCTTCGCCCCAGATGGCGAGCGTCTCCTCGGCGCGCTTCGAGTAGCCGAAGTCGATGGCGCGGGTGAAGTACTGCTCGGCGCCGTCGATGCGGCGCGCGGCGAGGAGCTCGTGCGTGCGGATCAAACCGAGCAGCGGGCCGAGCTCGGAGCCGATCAGGTTCTGCCCGCCGTCGCCGCGGGTGAGCGAGACGTAGGCGGCGCGGAGGCCGCGCGCGTTGGCGAGCCAGGCGAGGAGGCGCGTGTTCTCGTCGTCGGGGTGTGCGGCGACGTAGAGCACGGTGCCGGCGACGGCGAGGCGATCGAGCGCGAGCGCGATGTGACCGGCCGATGGTGGATCGAGGCGCGGCGAGGCGTCGGGATCGGCGAACGCAGGCGAGCCGAGCAGCGGACCATGCATGAGGGCGATGGATGTCATCAATGAGATCGATAGTCGACGGAGACGCGGCATCGTTGGGACCTCGGGTGCGAGCGACGCGCTCGACGAAGCGGAAAAACTCACGGAAGGCGTGGATCGTTCAAGCACAAGCGTGGCTCGGTCGGCGGGATTC
>WYBB01000210.1 GCA_011526585.1 Deltaproteobacteria bacterium | reverse complement strand
TCGAGTTCAACCTCACCGTGATGCGCAACGCCGAGCTCGGCTTCTTCGACACCGTCGTGCGCTTCCAGGACGTCTTCTGCGCGGCCAAGCTCGACTGCGTCGAAAACGACGGCCAGACGACGCTCGAGTACCTCTACAACCCGGCGACCCAGAGCGACGGCCCCACCGCGGTGCTCGGCTTCGTCTGCCTCGGCGGCAGCGGCGCAGACATCTCCATGTACCTCGACGACATCACCGTCGACTGCGAGGGTGGTGACGCAACGATCGACGTCTCCGGCGGCCCCGGCAACCTGGGCTCGCCCGACCTCACCCAGACCGGCAACGCGCCGCTCTTCGGCGCCGCGGTCAACACCGGCGCGGGCTTTCAGGGCTCGCACTACTGGAACGTGCTGCTCGGCATGAACCTCGACGCCAACAACGGCAGCTGCACGCTGACCACGTCGGGTACGGTCTCGGAGACGGAGCTCACCGACAACGAGACCCCGGCCCACAACCGCTACCCGTACATCACCTGGAGCGTGCAGCTCAGCGATGGCGCCACCCGCACCTGCACGCGCCACCCGCTCGACGGCGGCAACGGCGTCGCGACGACCTACACCGAGATCGACACCCCGGTGCAGTTCGACCACCAGCTCGCGCTGGCGCCGAGCGTCGGCCCCACCCTCAACGCCGCGCCGGCCTACACCGCACCGTGCGCCGACCATGCCGACTGCGACCCGGGTGATGGCTGCTACTTCACGGGTTGGGCCGGCATGGGTCAGTGCGCGCCGCTCAACGCGATCACCTTCTGCACGGGCGACGGCGACTGCGGGGCCGGCGAGTTCTGCTTCGACGAGGTCGACGACACCCCCTACTGCATGGCGCAGGGCACGCTCGGCCCGGCCTGCGACTCCGCCTGGGAGGCCAACGGCGCGATGTGCCCGGCCGGCACTTTCTGCGACGGCCACTTCTGCCGCGAGGTCGGGCAGGTGGGCGCGCTCTGCGACGGTCAGACGAGCAACCCGACCTGCGCCGAGGGCCTCTACTGCGACGCCAACCAGTGGCCGTCGGTGTGCGTGCCCGGCGACGTGGCGCAGGGCGGCGCGTGCCAGCAGTGGAGCACGTGGATGAACCAGTGCCAGCCGGGCCTCACCTGCGTCACGGGCACCTGCCAGCCGCCGCTCGGCGTCGGTGGCGGCTGCCAGTATGACAGCACCTGCCAGGCCGGCCTCATCTGCTCGGACCTCGACGGCACCTGCCAGAGCCCGCTCGCCAACGGCCAGACCTGCTTCACCAACAACGAGTGCCAGGGCGGCGCGTGCATCAACAACACGTGCGCCGACGACATCGCGGCCGGTGGGGCCTGCGACACCGACAACGGCCAGGGTCAGTGCGCGCCAGGCTACTTCTGCGACGGGATCTCCGACACCTGCCAGGCCTGGGTGGGCGACAGCTCGCACTGCGAAGCGGATAGCTGGTGCGCCGACGGCCAGACCTGCGTCTCCGGCGTGGGCGGGTTCTCGAACTGCCAGTGAGCTCGTGATCCCCTGAGCGCGATCCCGGCCGAGCCCCCACTCGGCCGGGATTCTTGCGTTCTCGCCACCCGCGCGCAGCCGGCTATTGACGCATGCGTGAACAACTCGGATGCTGAAGCCTGCGGAAGGTGGTCGCCGTCTGATGCAACCGCGCGTGTGTTTCAAGCTGCCCATCGGCGCGCTCGTCACCGAGCTCACGCGCCGCTATGGGCTCGATCTGGGCGAGGCTCTCGGCGGCCCGAGCCGGTGATCATCCTGACGGCCTGGGTCCTCAGCGGCGCCTTCCAGCGCCGGCGCAAGGTCTCGCTCGACAGCGGCGACGTCGACGAGGACGACTACACCAAACAGTCGATCTACTCGCTGCTCTACGCGATGTACCGCTCGATCGGCAACGTCGAGAGCGACCGTGGCGAGCCCTACGAGTTCACGTTCAACACCTGGGGCTACCGCTGGCCCGAGGCGTGGGGGCCGGCGCCGACATCTCCGACCGACCCGCAGCGCTTCGGCAAGAACGCCTACAGCGGCCTCTTCCAGTTCGCGCCGGTGCAGGCGCTGCTCGCCGAGCGCGGCGGCAAGGTCCACGTCGTCGAGCTCGGCTGCGGCACCGGAGCGGGCGCCCACCACCTGTGCACCAACGTCCTGCCCGACTGCACCTACCAGGCCGTCGACATGCAGCGCGCCGCCATCGAGACCTGCGAGCGCCGCTTCGTGCCCGAGCTCGACCAGCGCCTCGTCGCCACCTGCGGCGACGTGACCCAGCTCGCGCTCGAGCCGGAGAGCGCGGACGTCGTCGTGATCTGCGAGACCCACATCACCGAGCACGCCGGACTGGTGTCCGACGAGGACCGCCGCTTCTTCGACGTCGTGCGCCGCACGCTCAAGCCGGGTGGCTTCCTGGTCTGGGGCAACGCCATCCCCGACTCGACCTGGCAGCCGTGCTTCGACTACCTGGGCTCGATCGGGATGACGATCAGCGACACGCGCGACGTGACGCGCGAGGCGATCGCCGCCCGCGACGAGGACGAGGCCCGCGTCGACGCCTACGTCGAGCAGTGCCTGGCGCGCTTCCACGGCTTCAAGATCCCGTGGCTCGGACGACGCAAGCGCCGCGAGGCCGAGCTCGCGCTCAAGAACTTCTATCGCAATCCAGGCACGAACCTGTACAAGACGATGAGGGACGGCACCGACAGCTATCGTGTGGTGCTTGCACAGAAGCACGCCTGACCGAGTGGTCGGCGAGAGACGGTCACATCGTCTCGAGCCAGGTGCGCGTCTCGAAGCCGTACTCGGCCTCGAGGCGCACGAGCTCGGGGCGCAGGCGGCGCGCGGCCTCGCGGCGTTCGTCGGGCCGGAGCAGGGTGGCCGGCGGCGCGAGCGCGCCCTCGACCGTCGTGACGTAGCGGTGACGCCAGCGCTCGGGCAGGTGGGAGAGCGCCCAGCGGATCTGGCGCGTGTGGGTGAAGAGGCGCGCCACCGGGTGCACGAGGCGGCTCTTGTTGCGGGGCTCGGCGATGTCGCTGAAGCGGAACTCGGGGTCCACGCCGAGGAAGCTGCAGGTGCGCGCGAGCAGCGCGTCGCCCGCGTCGCGCAGCGCGTCGAAGGACAGGAGCAGCACGCGCTCGCGCCCGAACGCCGCGACCCAGGGCTCCAACTGGGTGGCGTAGGACGAGCAGAGGATCGCGCTCTCGAGCACGCGTCTGCGCTCGAAGACGATGCGCCGCGGGCGGCCGTGGGCCATGTGACGCAGGTGCGACTCGATGCGCTCGATGGGGTGTCGCATGAGGTAGATGACGAAGGCCTCGGCGCCGTGCCGCTGCATGAAGGCGAGCGCGCGTCGGGCGGTGTCCGGGCGCCGGAACAGGTTCGAGTAGCCGACCGAGCCCTCGAGCGCGATGCGGTGCCGACTCGGATCCCACTGCTGCCAGAGGCGCAGGTAGCGTTCGTCCGAACGCGGGTCGGACGCGTCTTCGCGGGTGAAGAAGTGCGGCTCCTTCGTATGCGACGCCGCGACCTCCGGGTGCTGAGCCAGAAGCGCGAAGAGGCTCGATGTGCCCGCCTTCATCGCGCCGATCAAGAGCGCGAAGCGCGTGGGGCTCGCGGAGACAGCCTGCTGGTGCAGCTCGGCGCTCATCCGGTGTTCTGCATGCCGCGCGCCACGCCGATGACGCTGCCGACGAGCGCCTGCTCGAGCGCGGGGTCGTCGCGATCGGCGGCGCGCCAGCGCGCCAGGAGATCGACCTGCAGTACGCTCATCGGATCGATGTAGGGCGCGCGCATCCTGATGACGCGCGCCAGATCCTGGTCGTGGGCGAGCAGCTCGGTCGCGCCGCGAATCCGCAGCACCGCGGCCACCGTGCGCGCGTACTCCTCCTCGATGGCGCCGAAGATCACGCGGTGCTCGGGCTCGGCGAGCGCGGCGTAGCGGGCGCCGATGGCGAGATCGACCTTGGCGAGCACCATCTCGACGTCGGAGAGCAGCGCGGCGAAAAATTGCCACTCGCTGGCGAGCTTTCGCACGGCGTCGATGCCGTGGCCGGCGATGACGTCCTCGAGCCCGGTGCCGACGCCGAACCAGCCCGGCGTGATCTTGCGCGCCTGGGTCCAGGCGAAGACCCAGGGGATGGCGCGCAGGTCGGACAGCGACGGGGTGCCGCTCCTGCGTCGGGCGGGACGCGAGCCGAGGGTCATGCGTTCGATCACGTCGATCGGGGTGGCGCTGCGGAAGTAGGCGATGAACTCGGGCGCCTCGACGAGCCGGCGGTAGGCGGCGCGGCTCGCCCCGGCCAGCGCGTCCATCAGCTCGTCGGCGCCACCGGGGGGCTGGTGGGTGGTGCCGGTCGCCTCGAGCACGGCGGAGATCGTCGCCTCGAAGGTCCAGCTCGCCAGCTCGGGGATCCCGAACTTCGAGTGCACGATCTCGCCCTGCTCGGTGACGCGCAGGCGCCCGCGCACCGCGCCGGACGGCGCGGCGAGGATCCCGGCGCGCGGTGAGCCGCCGCCGCGCGAGACGGTTCCGCCGCGCCCGTGGAAGAGGGTCAGGCGCACGCCGTGGCTGTCGGCGACGCGAACGAGCGCGGCCTGGGCGCGCTGGAGCGCCCAGCGCGAAGACGCGATCCCGCCGTCCTTGTTGGAGTCGGAGTAGCCGAGCATGACGAGCTGCTCGTCGCCGCGGGTCTTGAGGTGGGCGCGATAGGTCTTGTCGGAGAGCATCGTGTCGAGGGTCGTCGCGGCGTTGTCGAGGTCGTCGACGGTCTCGAAGAGCGGCGCGACGTCGAGGTGCACGGCGGCCTGGGTCGCCAGGCGCGCGAGCGCGAGCACGGCGAGCACGTCGTCGGGACCGCGCGCCATCGAGATGATGTAGGGCCCGACCGCGCGTGGACCGTAGGCCTTGCGCGCCTCCTCGATGGCGCGGAACACCTCGAGCGTGTCCTCGAGCCCCGGCTCCTTGTCGAGGCCGTCGGGCAGGACCGGCGGCTTCTTGATCAGCGACTCGAAGAGCGCGATGCGCTCGGCGCGCGTTTGCGACGACGGGATCGGCAGCGCGAGCACGGTGGCGATGCGGTCGAGCACGCTCTTGTGCACCGCCGAGTCCTGGCGCACGTCGAGCGTCGCGAGGTGGAAGCCGCAGGCCTCGACGAGGCCGATCAGGCGCTGCACGAGGTCGAGGCCGGCGTGCTCGCCGCGGTTGAGACGCAGGCTGTCGGCGATGAGCGCGAGGTCGGCGATGAGCGCCTCGGGCCCGGGGTAGAGGCCGGGTGAACGGGGCGGCGCGGTGCGCTCGGCGCCGTCGCTCGAGCTCGGCGCGCCACCGCCCAGGCGCGCCCACATGAGCCAGAGCAGGACGCGGTAGGGCATGCCGGCGTAGCGGCGCGGGATGGTCGCGGCGGCCTCGGGCATGAGCTGCTTGTAGCGCTCGATCGTCTCGAGGATCGCCGGCTCGACCGCGACGCGCGAGAGGCTGTGCGAGAGCTGGCCGAAGATCGCGCGCACCTCGGCCTGCCAGAGCGCGAGCGCCTGGGCGTGATGGCGCGCGACGGTCTCGCGGATCGTCGCCGCGCCGACGTTGGGGTTGCCGTCCATGTCGCCGCCGACCCAGGAGGCGAAGCGCACGAGCGGGTGGCGGAGCGAGACGGCGCGGTAGCCCCAGACGCGGCTGACGGCGTCGTCGAAGGCCTCGCTGACCGAGGGCAGCGCCGGCACGATGCTGTTGGCGAGATAGAAGAGGGCGTGCTCGACCTCGTCGGCGACGGTCGGGCGCTCGGCGAGGTGCTCGTCGGTCTGCCAGGTGATCGCGATCTCGCGGCGGATGGCGCCGAGGACCTCGTGCTCTTCCTGGCGCGTGGGGCGGCCGGCGCGCACGCGTGACAGGAGCGCCTCGGCGACGCGCAGCTCCTTCGAGAGCACGGTGCGGCGCGTGGCCTCGGTCGGGTGCGCGGTCAGGACCGGCACGACCTGCACGCGATCGAGCAGGCGCTGCACCTGGTCGACCGGCATGGCGTTGGCGAGCACGCGCAGCGCGGACTCGAACGAGCCCTCGGCCGGGACGTCGTCGAAGGTCGCCTCGCGGCGACGGCGCAGGCGGTGCACGCGCTCGGCCAGGTTGGTCAGCGCGCAGAGCGAGGAGAAGGCGCGGATCACCAGCGTCGCTTCGCGCGGCGAGAGATCGAGGAGGCGCTCGGCCAGGTCGTCGAGGCTGGCGTCGCCGGTGCGGAAGCCGCGTGCGGTCAGGCGCACCGACTCGACGCGCTCGAAGAGCGTGCGCCCGCTCTGCACGGCCAGCACCTCGCCGAGGATGCTGCCGAGCGTGCGCACGTCATCGCGCAGCGGGAGATCGTGTTGGGCGAAACGCAGTTCGGGCATCGCTCTTCGATAGCCCGTGACAGCGAGACGGGCAAGGCGCGTGCGAGCTCGGGCGGGCTCAGGGCCCCGAGTAGGCGGCGCGGACCAGCCGCTGCACGCCGCCGCTGCCGCCGGAGCCGACGACCGACGAGAGCACGCCGCGCTTCCTGAAGGTGGCGATGTCGAAGCCGGCGTGGCTGTGGAAGGTCGGCGGCGCGTCCTCGTCGGGGATCTCCGCGGTGGGCGCGGCGACCTGCAGGACGGACAGCCGCTCGTCGTCGATGGCGTAGTTGAGCAGCACCGCCTCGCGCCCGTCCACGCGCGTGAGCCGCGCGCCGATGAGCTCGACGCGCGGATCGTCGCCGCGCGGGATCTCGACCGAGAACGGCACGTTGGCCTCGAGGAACTCGCGGATCTGGCGCTGCGATCCGCGCACCTCCATCGGCAGGTCCTCCTGGTGGGTCGAGAGCGCCTCGGCCGCGACGCGCTCGACGCCGCCTGGGGTCGCCGACAGGCGCCAGCCGATCGCCAGCGAGCTCGCGACCAGGAGCAGCGCGGCGGCGGCCGCGAGCCATGGCAACAGGCGCGAGCGCCGCGGCAGGGGCGCGACCTTCGACTCGGGCGCGGGCGCGGCGGCGAGCGCGGCGCGGATGCGCGCTTCGAGGCCCGGCGGCGCGGTGACCTGCGGGACCTTGTCGCGGAAGCTGACGAGGAAGCCGCGCTCACGCTCGACCCGCTGGCGGCAGCGCACGCATGCGCGCACGTGCTCGTCGAAGTCGCGGCGCTCGGGCTCGGCGAACTCGTCGTCGAGATAGACGTAGATGCCCTTCTGGATGTCGTCGCAGTTCATGCTCAGGCTCTCGCGCGCAGTCGATGCGCTCGGACCCGCCGGGATCCATGATCTGCCCCGGGTCCGCTCCCGGTGCAAGCGCCATCCCGCGCGCACCGGGCGATCGCGCGGGCGCGCCTGCCGGAGCGGCGCGTCGTGCGATCGGGCCCTACAACTCAGTCCAGGCCCGACGCCTTCCTGCGTTCGCGATAAGCGTCGAGCGAAATCGCGCCGGTAGCGTCGCGCGCCGACGCCTTGTCGATGACGCCGAGCTCGATCGCGTACTCGAAGAGCTGCTCCTGCAGGCGCTTGCGCCCGCGGAACAGGCGCGACATGACGGTGCCGACCGGGCACTCCATGATCTCGGCGATCTCCTTGTAGGAGAAGTCGTGGAGATCGGCGAGGATGACGGGGATGCGGAAGTTCTCGGGCAGCGCCTCGACCGCGGCCTTGACGTGCTCGGGGAAGAGCTTGCCGACGTAGTCCATCTCCGGCGTCTCGTAGAACGCCGAGCTGTGCGCGAGCGTCGTGCCGGCGACCTCGCGCTCGGAGGCGTCGAGCGACTCGTGCAGGTGCTGCTTCTTGCGGTTGCGATTGATGAAGGTGTTGGTCAGGATCCGGAAGAGCCAGGCCTTGCAGTTGGTGCCCTGCTCGTAGCGGTGCCAGAAACGATAGGCCTTGAGCAGGGTCTCCTGCACCAGGTCCTCGGCCGCGGCGGGGTTGCGCGTCATGTACAGCGCCGCGTTCAAGAGGGTCTGCATGTGTGGCAGCGCTTCGCTCTCGAAAGCGCGCCGGGCCTCGTCGTCCTTCTTGCGCCCGAACATCGTCACGTCTCCCTCCTCGGGCCGAGCGGTGCCAACGCCAGCCGTCCGGCCGACATTCCCGAGCTCACCGGATTCCTGTGCGTCACTTCCCAGCACGGCCGCCCTCCTCGAAAAAGCGCCCGCGGTGGCGGGCACGAGCTTATGGACGCCGGAACCCCCCAAATAGTTTCATCGCCGGGAATGTGCTGTAACTAGCTAGAACAAATCGATAAAACACCAAGAATCGCGGACGGCATACATCGCTTTTACCGTCCCCTTACAAGCGTGCACCCTGTGCACGTTCACACGTGCTGACAAGCGGGAGCGGGAGCGGGAGCGGGAGCGGGTCAAGCCTCCTCGGGCGGCACGTAGGGAAGGCCGATGGCCTCGGCGACGGCGGCGTGCGTGCAGTGCCCGCCCATCGTGTTGACGCCGAGGCGCAGGCCGGGATCGGCGGCGATGGCGCGCGCGACGCCGAGCTCGGCGAGCTTGACCGCGTAGGCGGTCGTCGCGTTGGTCAGCGCAAAGGTCGAGGTGCGCGCGACGGCGCCCGGCATGTTGGCGACGCAGTAGTGCAGCACGTCGCCGACGAAGTAGGTCGGGTTCTCGTGCGTCGTCGGGCGGCAGGTCTCGATGCAGCCGCCCTGGTCGACCGAGACGTCGACGATGACCGCGCCCGGCTTCATGCGCCGCACCTGCTCCTCGCTGACGAGCTTGGGCGCGCGCGCGCCGGTGATCAGCACGCCGCCGACCAGCAGATCGGCCTGCAGGGCGGCGTGCTCGATCGTCTCCGGGTTGGAGTGCAGGGTCATCGCGCGCCCGAGGAAGACGTCGTCGAGGTAGGTCAGCCGGTCGAGGTTCTTGTCGACGATGGTGACGCGCGCGCCCATGCCGACGGCGATCTTGGCGGCGTTGGTGCCGACGGTGCCGCCGCCGAGGATCACGACGTGGCCGGGCTTGGTGCCGGGCACGCCGCCGAGCAGGAGGCCCATGCCGCCCTGGTGCTTCTCGAGGCAGTGCGCGCCGACCTGCACCGCCATCTTGCCGGCGATCTCGCTCATCGGCTTGAGCAGCGGCAGGTGCCCGTTGCGATCCTCGATCGTCTCGTAGGCGATCCCGATCACCTTCTTCCTGGCGAGCTCGTGGCCGAGCTCGGGCACCGCCGCCAGGTGCAGGTAGGTATAGATGATGAGACCGTCACGAAAGTAGCCGTACTCACTGGGGATCGGCTCCTTCACCTTGACGATCATCTCGGCGCGGGCCCAGACCTCGGCCGCCTCGTCGACGAGCGTCGCGCCTGCGCGCTCGAAGGCCTCGTCGGCGATGCCGGAGCCGAGCCCGGCCCCGCGCTGCACCAGCACGCGATGGCCGCCCTGCACGAGCTGCTGCACGCCGCCGGGGACCATGCCGACGCGGTTCTCCTGAGCCTTGATTTCCTTGGGTACGCCAACGATCACGGGCACTCTCCTGCGCTGTCCGCCGCTCGATATAGCGCGAAACCGGATCGGCGACGAGGGCACGCGCGCGCCTGCGCAGGCCGCCGCCGAAGGGGCTCACTGCGCGATCGAGCGCCAGTCGTTGTCGGGCCGGAACTGCGAGCCGCCGATCGGGAAGTGCAGATCCCAGGCACACGGCGTCGCGATCGCGCCGTAGGCGTCGACCCAGCGATCCTGGTCGCCATCGATCGCCGGGCAGGGCCGGTCGGCGTAGGTGCCCAGGTGGAGGGCGCCGTCGAGGTCGGTGAGCTGCCGGCGGATGAGGCCGGCGACCAGCGGGATGGCGACCTCGCAGGCGAGCACGCGCGTCTCGAACGAGACGAGCGAGCCGAGCGTCGTGTCCTCGAGGCGCTGGGCGAAGTAGTCGCAGCAGTCGCCGTAGTCGAGGCAGAGGCGGTCGCCGAAGAGGGTCGCGACGAAATCGTCCCAGCTGTCGAGCGGCTCGTCGCCGCCGGCGGCGAAGACCAGCGGCAAGACGCGCTTCTCGATGATCGCGTTGACGAGGGGGCCGTAGGTCAGGCGGCTCACGGTGTGCGGCGTGACGTGCAGCGCGAGGTTCGTATCGACGCCGGCCTCGAGGTTGCTGGTCGGGCGCTGGCCGTAGACCTGCTCGAGGGGGATCGAGGTCCAGCCGCAGTCGTCGGGGGTCGCGCTGTTCTTGCAGAGCGGGTCGAACTTCCAGCGGAAGCGCACGTGCGTCCACTCCTCGTCGGCGTCGCCCGGGGCGAAGAGCGCACCGGAGAAGCCCTGCTTCGGGGTCGCCGGCTCGCTGGCGAAGGTCGTGACGGCGACGAGGCGGAGGTCGCGCAGGATCTCGGAGATGAGCTGGGAGGCGTCCTGGATCTCCGGGCCGACCGCGGCCTCGAAGAGCGCGAGCAGGGCGGCGTCGGCGGCGTCGGTGATGATGCCGCCGAGCACGTTGGGCTCGCCCTGGTTGTTGGTGACCCAGGAGCAGACCGTGCCGAGCGTGCCGCCGGGATCGTCGCCGCAGGCCCAGGTGACGAGGAGGCGACCCGGGCGGGTGAAGAGCTCGCTCAAGGTGACCAGCACGTCGCCGATGGCGGTGCCTTCGCCGCCCGAGAGCGAGTCGAGGCGCGTCACCGTCTGGTAGACGCCGCGGAAGTGCTTGGGCAGGTCGAGCACGTAGACGAGCGCGGTGGCGGTCTGGCCGGCGGTCGCGACGACGCCGTCCACGCACCCGACGGCGAGCGGCACGCGCGAGGCGGCGGGGTTGGCCGGGTCGGGCCAGGGGCCGACGAACTGCACGACCCAGCGCTGGGTGCCGGCGGTGGCGAGCCCGGGCAGGGTGGCGACGCGGGCCTGGGTGCCGGCCTCGAGCGGGCCGAGCGTCAGGGTCGGCGCGATGCTGGCGCCGGCGTCGGGGTGCACCGAGGCGCAGCTCGGGGTGCCGTCGCGCTGCTCGAAGAGGCGGAGCTCGAAGCCGACGAAGCTCGCCTGGCCGACGTACTCGAAGCTCGCAGCGAGGTCGGGCTCGGCCGGGGCGTCGTAGGTGATGACGAAGGTGAGGCTGGCGGTATCGCCGAGCACCCTGGCGGTGATGGTGGCGCTGCCGGTGAGCCCGCCCGAGCGCACCGTGACGCGCGCGAGCCCGTTGGGATCGGTGTAGCTCGACAGCGCCGTCAGCCGCGCGAGATCGGTCGGGGCATCGCCCGCGTCCCAGGTGATCTGCACGTCCTGGAGCGGCTGGCCCTGGCCGTTCTTGTAGACGACCGCGAGCTCGATCTCCTCGCCGGCCAGGCGCCGCATGGCGCAGCTCGTCGCGCAGGGCGTGCCGTCGGAGCCGAGCAGGCCGGGGCCGTAGGCGAGCGCGTTGGGGCCGGGATCGACGAGGTCGGGCCCGGGCGTGCTCGTGTCGGGCGGCGGGGCGGTGCCGTCGGGCGGAGTGCCGGTGTCGGCGACGTCGGCGCTCACGTCGGGCGCGAGGCTCTTCGTGCCGCCGTCGTCGCCGCAAGCCGCGAAGGCAAGCGCGAGGCCGATGAGGTGGGGTGCGAGAATGCGACGACACATGGCGATGAGCTCCTCTGCCAGCGTCAATGACACAACTGGGTCCGCGACTCCAACGTCGGTTCGCAGCGCAGCAGGTCGAAGTCCAGGTTGCACTGGCTGATCATCTCGCCGCTGCCGCCACAGTCGGGGATGACGCGGAGGCTGCCGTCCTGGTCGCGCGCCCAGCCACGCTCGAAGGTGCACGAGCCGCCGGTGTCGAGGAGACACGTGGTGCCGCCGGGTGCCGTCAGCTTGCACGCGCATGTGCCGAAGTCGGGGTTCTGCTTCTCGGCCATGCCCGAGCAGTTGTAGTCCCAACTGCCGCAGGCGTCCTGGCTCGGGTAGAACTGTTGCTGCGTCGGCTTGGAGCGGTTGTCGAGATCGCAGCAGTCGCCGGTCTGGGTGGCGGTGTACTTGCCCGAGGGCAGGCAGCGGCACTGGCTGTTGGCCGCGATGCCGAAGGTGTCGCCGTCGTTGTCGTAGTAGAAGGTCGTGCAGTCCTGGACCGGCGGGTCGGCGTCGTCGACCTTCTCGTCGCAGTCGTTGTCATCGCCGTCGCAGAGCTCGGGCGCGTTCGGGTGCACGGTGCTCAGCGTGTCGTCGCAGTCGCCGCCGGACTCGGCGGTGTGCCCGGTCGCCTCGCCCTGATGGGCGAAACAGAGGCAGCGCGCGTCGGCGCTCACGCCAAAGCTGTCGCCGTCGAAGTCGTAGTAGTAGTTGCTGCAGCCGAAGGTGCCGTCGTCGTCGGTGACGCCGTTGCAGTCGTCGTCCTCCTCGTTGCACGACTCGTCCATGCCGGGGTGGATGAAGGGGTCGCCGTCGTCGCAGTCGAACTGGTTCTTCTGGCTCGTGTAGGGCGCGGTCGCGGTGCAGAGGCACTTGAAGTCGTGCTCGCGGCCGTAGCCGTCGCCGTCGCCGTCGCGGAAGTAGACCTTGCAGCCCTGCGCGCCCTCCTCGTCGGTCGTACCGTCGCAGTCGTCGTCGCCACCGCCGCAGACCTCGGGGCTCGGTGTGTCGCCGTCGCAGTAGGGCGCGCCGGTCGCGTCGCCGGGGACCGGGGCCCCGTCCTCCTCGGCGGGATCGACGGGCTGGGTCGAGACGTTGCTGCAGCGCCAGGTGCCGTAGGCGCAGAGGTCGGGGTCGTTCGGCAGGTCGCAGGACTCGCCGAGCTCGGGGTAGTCCTCGTCGGTCTGGCCGTCGCAGTCGTTGTCGAGGGTGTCGCAATAGCCGAGCTCATCGCCGGCGTGGTAGTACGGCACCTGCGAGTAGTCGCAGCTCCAGCCGCCGGCCCCGTTGCAGGTGGCGATGACGTTCTGCGTGGTGCAGACCCCGGTCACGCGGCACGGGCTCTGGGCGATCCCGAGGCCCTCGTCGGTCTGTCCGTCGCAGTCGTCGTCGGCGCCGTTGCAGACCTCGGCGCTGGCTTGCGACGCGCTGCCGTCGGGGTTGCTCGAGCAGGTCGAGGCGCTGCCGCCGCCGATGCACTCGACCACGCCCGGGCCGCAGGCGCCGATGCCGTCGCAGCTCTGCCCGACCGCGATCCCCTGCCAGGCGAAGCCCTCGTCGCTCGCGCGGTCGCAGTCGTCGTCGAGGCCGTTGCAGAGCTCGTCCTCGTCCTCGGCGTCGGAGCCGTCCGGGTTGGTCGAGCAGGCGGTGCCGCCGGTCGCGGTGCACTCGACCACGCCGGTCCCGCATTCACCGAAGCCCTCGCACGGCTGGCCGAGCGCGATGGGGTTGCCGCCCGTCGGCGTCCAGCTCAAGCCCTCGTCGGTCTCGCCGTCGCAGTCGTTGTCGAGCCCGTCGCAGATCTCGGCGCCGCCCGAGAGCTCGGCGCTGCAGATCAGATCGCCCGCGGCGGCCGTGCCGGTGTCGCACACGATCACCCCCGAGCACGCTCCCGATCCGCACGGGTCCCCCTTGCGTCGGGTCTGCCCGTCGACCACGACGCTCATGTCTTCGTCGGTCTGGCCGTCGCAGTCGTTGTCGAGGTCGTCGCAGCTCGCTTCGCTCGGCGTCTCGTAGTCGTCGACCTCGCTGTAGTCGCAGCTCCAGATCCCTTGCACGCAGGTGGCGAGGACCTGGTCGGGCGTGCAGACGCCGGTCTTGCGGCACGGGGATTGCGCGAGGCCGAGGCCGTCGTCGGTCTGGCCGTCGCAGTCGTCGTCGAGGCCGTTGCAGGTCTCGGCGACGGCCTGCGGGGCGCTGCCGTCGGGGTTGGTGGAGCAGGTGGCGCGGGCCTGGTCGGCGGTGCACTCCACCGTGCCGAGGCCGCATGCGCCGGTGCCGTCGCAGCTCTGGCCGACCTTCTTGCCGGTGAAGGCGAACTCGTCGTCGACGAGCCCGTCGCAGTCGTTGTCGCGATCGTCGCAGCTCGCCTCGGTGCCCGCCTCGTAGGCGGGCGCGTGCGCGGTGTAGACCTCGGTCGTGCACGGCGCCCAGCCGCTGGGCTGACACAGCGACAGCGGCTTCTTCACGCCCGCACAAAGGCCCTGCGTGAGCTCGCAGGCGGGCGGGCTCCCGGCGACGTCGGGGTCGGCGGCGTCGACGTGGCCGTCACAGTCGTTGTCGAGCCCGTCGCAGCGCGTCTCCTTGTCGTGCTGATAGGCGGCGTTCCTGGCGAGGTAGTCCGACGGCTGGCACGGCTGCCAGGCCCCGGCGACGCAGCGGTTGGCGTTCTTGTCGGTGCCCTGGCAGACCCCGAGCTGGAGCTCGCAGGGCACGACGTCGTCGACGACCAGGTCGGCGGCGTCGGCGGCGTCGGTCTTGCCGTCGCAGTCGTCGTCGACGCCGTTGCAGAGCTCGGGCGCGGTGGGGTTCACCGCCAGGAGATCGTCCCGGCAGTCGCCGCCGACGGTGGCGGTGAAGCCGTCGCCGGGCGCGCAGGCGCAGCGCGAGGCGGCGCCGAAGCCATCCTCGTCGAGGTCCTCGAAGTAGACCGTGCAGCCGGCGGCCCCGATCTCGTCGGTCTCGCCGTCGCAGTCGTCGTCGACGCCGTTGCAGGTCTCGGCGCGCGCGAAGTCGCCGGCGCAGCGCGTCTTCGTCGGGTCGCTCGGATCGCAGGTGACGACGCCGAGCGCGCAGGCGTCGGGATCGGGACCGTCGCAGGACTCGCCGAGGGTCGGGAAGTCCTCGTCGGTGAGCCCGTCGCAGTCGTTGTCGAGGCGATCGCAGCGACCGCCTTCGTCGCCGGCTTGATAATAAGGATTGTTGCCGTGATCGCAGGACCAGCCGGTGGCGCCGAGGCAGCGCGCGTCGACCATCTCCGGCCGGCACACCCCTTCGACCGGGCAGTCCTCGGGGCCGGCGACGAGCGCCTCGTCGGTCTGCCCGTCGCAGTCGTCGTCGAGGCCGTTGCAGGTCTCGGTCGTGAGCGTCGCGCCGGGCGCGTCAGGCTGGGTCGAGCAGGTCGCGCGCGCGCCGTCGGCGGTACAGACCACGACGCCGGCCCCGCAGACGCCGGCGCCCTCGCAGGCCTGCCCGACCGCGACGTCGTGCCACGCGAAGCCCTCGTCGGTGAGGCCGTCGCAGTCGTCGTCGAGGCCGTCGCAGCGTTCGAGGGTCGCCTGCGAGGCGCTACCGCCCGCGTGCGTCGAGCAGATCGCCTGTCGGTCCGCGCCGCACTCGACGACGCCGGTGCCGCAGGTGCCGCGCGCCGAGCAGCTCTGGCCCAGCGTACGCGCGCCGAGCGCCGGATCGGCGTAGCGCACCTCCTCGTCGGTCTGGCCGTCGCAGTCGTTGTCGATCCCATCGCAGAGCTCGAGGCCGAGATCGCTCGAACAGATGGCGCGCTGGCCGCCCTCGGCGCAGATCACCACGCCGTTGGGGCAGCCCGCCGGCCCGCAGCTCGCCCCGAGCGCGAGGCCGCCGACGGCGAAGCCCTCGTCGGTCTGACCGTCGCAGTCGTTGTCGAGCCCGTCGCAGATCTCGGCGCCGAAACCGGGCAGCGCCGAGGTCTCACACACCCAGCCGCCGCCGACGCAGCGCCCGAGCCGAAGGCCCTGGCAGACCCCGACCGCGCCGCAGCCGGACTGGTCGGGATCGAGGTCGCTCGCCTCGTCGGTCTGCCCGTCGCAGTCGTCGTCGAGGCCGTTGCAGAGCTCGGCGCTGGCCTGCGACGCGCTGCCGAGTGGGTTCGTCGAGCAGGTCGCGCCGGCCCGTGACGGAGCGCACTCGACCACGCCGGTGCCGCACTCGCCTTGTCCGTCGCAACTTTCGCCGAGCGCCACGCCACGCCAGGCGAAGCCGCCGTCGGTCGCGCCGTCGCAGTTATTGTCGCGACCGTCGCAGAGTCCCTCGAAGGCGTCTTCGTAGTGGAGCGAGTGCGCGGCGTAGTCGTCCTCGCCGCAGACGCGCCAGATCCCGTTGACGCAGGCGGTCGAGCGCTTGCGCGCGCCGTCGCAGACGCCGGCCTGGAGCTCGCAGGGATCGCCGAGCCCGGCGAAGTCGGGGTCGGCGGCGTCGACCTTGCCGTCGCAGTCGTTGTCGAGCGCGTCGCAGGTCGCCTCGATCTCCTCGTAGCCGGCGACGCCGGCGTAGTCGCAGATCCAGGTGCCGTCGGCCTGACAGCTCGGCTGAAGACCGGCGCAGGGGCCGCCGCTCCTGCAGCTCGGCTGCGGGCCGGGGTCGTTGAAGCAGCGACCGCTCACGCAGCGATCCTCGGTGCACGGGCTCTCGTCGGCGCAGTCGGCGTCCTCGTCGCAGGTGTCGGCGCAGCAGAGCACGCCGTCGAAGACGACGGTCTCGCAGGAGGCCTGCGGGATCCCCGCGTCGCAACCCCAGGCCTCGGCGGCGTAGGCCACGGTCTGGCCGAAGACACCGTCCCAGCTCATCGCCTGGACCTCGCGCGCGTTGGTGCAGACGCCCTCGAACTCGAAGCACGCGCCGGGCGGCCGGTCGTGGACCTGATAGCCCTGTCCGGGGGAAAAGGCGATCGAGGCGGCGATGTAGTAGCCGGCCGGCGGCGCGTCGCCGGCGAGCGAGTCGACCATCGCGCTGTAGGAGCAGGGGTGCCAGCCCTGGCCGCAGGTCGTGTCGGCGATCGAGGTCGGGCCGGCGCAGGCCTGCATGGTGCCGCTCCAGGCGGACAGCAGGGCGCCCTCGGCGCAGGCTTCGCCCGCGATGCAGGCGTCGTCGGTCGCGCCGTCGCAGTCGTCGTCGAGCCCGTCGCACTTCTCGATCGCCGACCAACCGGCGACGCGCTGGTAGTCGCAGAGGTAGCTGCCGAGCTCGCAGCGCAGCGGCACGCCGCCGGCGCAGACGCCCAGCGCGTCGCAGGTCGGGGGCTCGGGCCCGGTGAAGCGGCACTCGCCGGACTCTTCGTCGCAGAGGTCGACGGTGCACGGGTCGCCGTCGTCGCAGCCGACGATCGGGGCGACGCAGTTGCCGTCGGCGTCGCAGGTGCCGGCGCTCGCGCAGGGCGCGGCGGGCACGCAGGCGGTGTCGGCGGGCGCGAGCTCGGCGACGCAGCCGAGCAGGCGATCGCAGACGCCGACGAGGCAGCGGCCGTCGAGCGCACGGCAGTCCCGTTCGGTGCCGCGGCAGGCGCCCGCGAGGCAGGTGTCGCCGACGGTGCAGGGGTCGCCGTCGTCGCAGGCGGACTCGTCGGCGATCGGGGTGAGCGCGCATCGACCGGTCTCGGGGGCGCAGCGGTTGAGCGCGCAGGCGGTGTCCTCGGCGGGATCGCAGACGACGATCGAGGCGAAGTCGAAGACGCAGACGCCGGAGGAGCCGGCGACGCTGGGTGCGCCGGGGGTGGCGCGGCAGGTCATCGCGCCGTTGCACGGGTCGCCGTCGTCGAAGGCGGCGCAGTCGTCGGGGCTCTTGCAGGCGCAGGCGGCGGCGCTCGAAGGGGTGCCGACGCAGACGCCGTCCTGGCAGGTGTCGTCGAGGGTGCAGCTCGAGAGATCGCTGCACGGGGTGCCGTCCGGGCGCGGGGTGGAGGTGCAGGCGCCGTCCTCGCAGGCGGTGACGACGCAGGGCCCCAGGCGCGGATCGTCGCAGCGGGGCACGGTGGCCGGATCGACCTCGCAGAAGCCGGCGCGGCAGGCGAGGCGGCCGTCGCAGAGGTCCTGCTCGAGGTTCTCGGCGGCGCAGGCGGCCTCGGGATCGGGCGCGTCGGGGTCGCAGAGCCCGCAGACGTACTGGTTGTCCCAACGGCACTGGCCGAGCTCGTTGCAGCGCGAGTCGATGGTGCAGCGGTTGCCGTCGTCGCAGAGCTGACCTGCGTCGACCGGGTCGTGCACGCAGCCCAGGCGCTGATCGCAGTTGTCTTCGGTGCAGTCGTCGCCGTCGTCGCAGTGGGTGCGCAGGTCGACCAGCGCGCCGACGCAGGTGTTGTTGCGGCAGCGGTCCTCGAGGGTGCAGGCGTTGCCGTCGTCGCAGGGGGCGTCGTCCTCGGCGGCGACGAGGGAGCAGGCGCAGGTCGCCTCGTTCCAGACCGCGGTGAAGCACGGCGGCGGGGCGGGGTAGTCGTCGGCGCAGGTGCTCTGGCAGGCGAGGTCGCCGTCGGTGTCGCCCGGGCCAGGGCGACGGCCCTCGCTCACGCAGGCCCATATATTAATGATGGCGAACGCGGTGACGGCGAGGCGGGGGGGCATGCCTGCGCAGCTTAGCGCGGGGGGGCGTCGTGTTTCAAAGCGCGCGGGGGTCGAAACCTGAAACGAAGGCCGGCCGCCGGCGATACCGAGGGTGTTTGGGGTCATCACCCGAGGTTGCGTTTCGTGACGCGGTTTTTCCGGGCGCGGCGGGATGTGGTGGCTTGGCCCTTGACCCACCCCGAATGAGTGTCCATCGTGCCGAACGGCGATTCGGAGATCTCGAATGACGATTTCAGAAGATCGCGCAAGGGCACGTAAGGAAAAGGCCTTTGCCTTCGCGCGCGAACACATCCTGGAGGCGGCGCTCAAGTGCTTTGCCCAGGCGGGCTACGCCCAGACCAAGATCGCCGACATCGCGGCGGCGGCGGGCTACACGGCGGCCTCGCTCTACACCTACTTCCCGGGCAAGAAGGAGATCTTCGTCGCGGCGGCCGATCACTTCATCAGCGGGGTCGAGGAGGCGATGGGCGGGGTGCCCGAGGCGGCGCCGGCGGACTTCGAGGCCTTCGCCGCGGACATGCGCGTGCGCATCAAGAGCCTGTGCGCCTACGGTGACGAGCGCAGCGAGGTGCTCCTGTTCTTCATGCGCCTGCGCTGGAGCGGCGAGGCGGTGCTCGAGGAGATCCGTCCGAAGGAGCCGGGCGCGTGTGCCGTGCCCGCGTGCGAAGACGGCGGCGAAGGCGAGGAGCGCCACGGCCCGTTCCGGCTCGTGCGCTACATGACGCGCGTGTGGCAGGCGCTGGGCGTCGACCGCTTCGGCTGGGATCCCGAGGTCTTCGCCTCGCTGGTCAGCGGCACCATCGAGACGCTCTTCGTGCGCAAGTACCTGCTGATGCGCGGTGGCACGCTGGCGGAGGACGCCGACGCGATCGTCGATCTCCTGCTCTACGGACTGCGAGGCAAACGATGAGACGATGGGGTGTGGTGTTGGGCGTCGCGATGTCTGCGGTGGTCGCCACGTCGGCACACGCGGCCGAGCCGCGGGCGTGCACGCTGGAGGATTGCGTGCGCGACGCGCTCGCGCACGGGCCGGACCTCGTGGGGCGCGAGGCGGCGATCGACGCGGCGCGCGCTGGCAAGGACGCGCTGCGTGGCAACTACGGCCCGAAGCTCGTCGTCGACGGTGGCGTGCAGGTGTGGGACGACGAGCTGGCGGCCGACTTCGACGTCGGGATCCCGGGGATCGAGATCCCGCCGACGATCGTGCGCGAGCAGGTGACGTGGCAGGTCAACGTCACGCTGGCGCAGCCGCTCGTCGGGCTCTGGCAGATCGGTGAGGCCAACACGCTGGCGGCGCTGGGGATCGACGTGGCCGAGCTCGAGCGCGAGGCGACGAAGGTCAGGCGCGCGCTCGACGTGAGCGAGGCGTGGCTCTCGGCGGTGCTGGCCGAGGACCTGGTGCGGGTGGCGGAGACGTCGCTCGGCGCGCGCGAGTCGGATCGCGAGCGCGCGGGCGCGCTGGTCAAGGCGGGCGTCATCGTCGAGAGCGAGCTCTTGCGCGCCGAGCTCGGGGTGACGCAAGCGAAGCAGGCGCTGGCGGTGGCGAAGCGACAGGTCGCACTGGCGCGGGCGCGGCTGGCGCAGCTCGTCGGGGTGGCGGTGGTGCCGGCCGATGGGGCGGGGGACCGGGAGCCGACGCCGGTGGCGACGCTGGAAGCGGCGAAGGAGGCGGCGCTCGCGCGGCGGGTGGAGCTCGCGCAGGTGCGCACGCGCATCGCGCAGGCGGAGGCGGCGGTCGATCTGGCGTGGTCGAAGATGGCGCCCGAGGTGAACCTGGTGGCGCAGGCGCAGTTCGCGCGGGCGTCGGCATTCGGGGAGGAGGCGGCGGCGTTCGTCGGGCTGACCTTCAACTGGACCGTGTGGGAGTGGGGCGCGAAGGCGTACGGGATCGACGAGGCGCGCGCGCGGGTGCGCGAGGCGAAGGCCGGGCTCGTGCAACTCGAGGAGGGGATCCTGCTCGAGGTCGAGGCGGCGCACGTCGAGCACGCGTCGGCGCTGGACCAGGCCGCGCTCGCGCGCGAGGCGGTGAAGGTGGCGGCCGACCACTACGACAACGTCAGGAAGCGCTTCGCCAACAAGGCGGCGACCACGTTCGATCTGGTCGAGGCGGAGACGTCGCTGACGCGGGCGCGCGCGGACGAGAAGATGGCGAGGATCAACGGTTATCTGGCGCGGGCGCGGCTCGCGCGGGCGATGGGCATGAGCGCGGAGCAGATCGCGCGGGAGGGCACGCCGTGAAGAAGTGGATTGCGATCGTCGTGGTCGTGGCGACCCTGGCCGGCCTGGGTGTGCTGATCGCGCAGCGCGCCGGCGAGGTGCAGACCGCGCGCGAGGAACAGAAGAAGCCGGTGGTGCTGCCGCCGGTTGCGGTCGAGGTCGAGGCAGCGGTCACGCGCGACTTCGTGCAGGAGCTCGAGGTCAGCGGCGAGGTGCGCGCGCGGCGCGTCGTCTACGTCTTCGCCAAGGTCGGCGGGCGCGTGGAGGAGCTGGCGGTCGGCCTCGGCGACAAGGTGAGCCAGGGGCAGATGCTGGCGCGGGTCGAAGAAAACGATCTCGGCTGGCGCGAGAAGCAGGGCGTGGCCGGCGAGCGCGCGGCGGCGGCGGTCGTCAAGCAGGCGGCGGCGCAGCTCGAGGTGGTCAAGACCGAGCACGCGCGGGCCAAGGCGCTGCACGAGGACCAGGTGCTGCCCGAGGCGGACTATCAGCGCGTCGAGGGGCAGCTCAAGGCGGCGCAGGCGGCGCTGGCGGCGGCGCAGGCGCAGGTCGAGGTGGCGCGGGCCGGGTCGGGGCTGGCCAAGGAGGCGCGCTCGTGGACGGTGATCGAGTCGCCGATCGACGGGGTGGTCACGCGCAAGCTGACCGAGCTCGGGGCGACGGTGGGCGGGCAGCCGCCGCAACCGCTCTTCGAGCTGCAGGACCAGTCGAGCCTGGAGATCCGGGTGGACGTGCCGGCGCTGGCGCTCGACGCGGTGAAGATCGGCAAGGTCGTGGAGTTCGAGGTGGCGGAGCGGCCGGGGCGGCGCTGGAGCGGGACGGTCTCGGCGGTCGGGCGGTCGCTCGATCCGGTGACGCGGCGGATCCGGGTGGAGCTGACGGTGCCTGGGGCGGTGGTCGACGACGGCGTGTTGCCGGCGATGCTGGCGACGGTCTTCATCAAGACCGGCGAGCGCGCGGGCGTGGTGGCGGTGCCGCGCGCGGCGGTGGTGACGGGGCCCGAGGGGCCGTCGGTCTTCGTCGTCGAGGGCGGCAAGGCGCGGCGCGTGGTGCCGGAGATGGACGGGGCGGACCGGACGCACGTGCCGGTGCCGGGAGTCGCGGCGGGCGAGATGGTGGTCGTCGCGGGGCAGGACACGCTGCGCGACGGGGCGGAGGTCAAGGTCGCGAGGAGGGCGGACGAGCGGAAGCCGCCGAGCGCGGGCGGGGTCGAGCGTGAGGGCGGCGAGGCGCTCGGAGGGATCGCGCCGTGAAGATCACCGACGTCTCGATCAAGCGCCCGGTCTTCGTGACGATGGTCACGCTGTGCTGCATGATCCTCGGCTTCCTGTCGATGGGGCGGCTCGGGCTCGACCTGTTCCCGAACACCTCGTTCGGGTTCGTGGTGGTCAACACGATCTACCCCGGCGCGTCGCCGACCGAGGTCGAGCTGCGCGTGACCGACAAGCTCGAGGAGGCGGTGAGCTCGATCAACGGGATCGACGTGGTGATGTCGACCTCGCGTTTTTCGTTCTCGCAGCTCTTCATCCAGTTCGAGCTGGACGTGAACGAGCGGCAGGCGGCCGACGAGGTCGCGGAGAAGATCAACGCGGCGCGCAACCTCCTGCCGGCGGACGTCGAGGCGCCGGCGGTGGTGCGCCTGGACCCGACGGCGATCCCGATCCAGATGTTCTCGGTGCGCTCGGAGCGCGACCCGACCACGCTGCGCGACTACGTCGAGGACGTCGTCAGGCCGGCGCTCGAGAAGATCCCGGGCGTGGCGTCGGTGGAGGTGCGCGGCGCGGCCGAGCGCGAGGCGCACATCGACGTCGATCGCAAGAAGCTCGAGCGCTATCGGCTGACGCTGGCGCAAGTGGCGCAGAAGGTCGGCGCCGAGACGATGGACGTGCCGGCGGGTCGGCTGACGCTCGGGGCGCGCGAGGAGGGGATCAAGACGGAGGCGCGGCCGCGCTCGGCCGAGGAGCTGGCGCAGACGGTGCTGACGGCGCTGCCCGATGGCGGTGTGCTGCGGTTGCGCGACGTGGCCGAGGTCTCGCTCGGGCTCGAGGAGCTGCGCACGCTCTCGCGCATCAACGGGGACCCGGCGGTGACCTTCGACATCCAGAAGGCGGGTGGCGCCAACACGGTCGAGGTCTCCAAGCAGGTCGACGAGGCGATCGCCAGGCTGGCGGCCGACCCGGCGCACAAGGACATCGCGGTCGAGAAGGTCTTCGACTCGGCGGACTTCATCAAGATCAACGTGTCACACCTGTGGGAGCACCTGATCGTCGGCGGCCTGATGGCGATCTTCGTGATCTTCCTGTTCATGCTCGACTGGCGCTCGACGCTGATCTCGTCGGTGTCGTTGCCGGTGTCGATCATCACGACCTTCTTCTTCATGTGGCAGCTCGGCTTCACGCTGAACATCATGTCGATGCTCGGGCTGACGCTGGCGGTCGGGATCCTGATCGACGACTCGGTGGTCGTGCGCGAGAACATCTTCCGGCACCTGGAGATGGGCAAGGACCCCAAGCACGCGGCGGCCGAGGGCACGCGCGAGATCGCGCTGGCCGTCCTGGCGACGACCTTCACCATCCTGGCCGTCTTCGTGCCGGTGGCGTTCACCGGCGGCCTCGTCGGCAAGTTCTTCAAGGAGTTCGGGCTGACGGTGGCGATCGCCGTGCTGGTCTCGATGCTGGTCTCGTTCACGCTCGACCCGATGCTCTCGACCAAGATCACGCAGCAGGTCACGCACGACCACCACGAGCGCCAGCGGCAGCGGCCGATCGTCGGGCGCATCCTCAAGCTCTACGACGCGATGGATCGGGCGTACGTGGCGATCCTCAAGTGGACCTCGAGACACCGGCTCATCACGGTGGGGGCGGCGCTGGGGGCGACCTTCGCGAGCTGCGGCCTGTCGACGATGATGGGGCAGGACTTCGCGCCGCGCGGTGACCGCGGCGAGTTCACCATCGCGCTGGAGCTGCCGGCGGGCACGTCGATCGAGAAGTCGACGGAGGTCGCCGGGGAGGTGGAGGCGATCCTGAAGGCGCACCCCGAGTTCAAGCTGGTGGCGACGACCGTCGGCCCGAACGAGGAGGTCGAGCGGGTGACGATGCGCGTGACGATGAGCAAGCGCACCGAGCGCACGGAAACGCTCGGGCAGATCATCGAGGGCCTGCGCGCCGAGATCCGGGAGATCCCCGGAGTCGACTTCTACATGCGCGAGGCCGGCCTCGGCGACGGCAGCCTCGACGAGGCGCCGGTGACGATCTTCGTGACCGGGCCGGACATCGACGAGCTGGGGCGCGTGGCGGGGACCCTCCTGCAGGAGGTGAAGACGACGCCGGGCGTGCGCGACGCGACGATGACCTACCGGCCTGGCGCGGTCGAACAGCGCGTGCACCTCGACCGGCGCAAGGCGGCCGACCGCGGCGTGATGAACAGCGACGTGGCGATGACGCTGCGCTACGCGCTGGAGGGCGTCGAGGTCGGCAAGATGTCGCGCGGCGAGGAGGACGTGCCGGTGCGGCTCCGGCTGCGCGAGGCGGATCGGAGCGACCTCGACTCGCTCTTGCAGCTCAAGGTGGCGTCGGCGACGCCGGGCAGCCAGGGCGAGCCGCGGCTGGTCGAGCTGGCGCAGGTGACCTCGGTGGAACCGGCGACGAGCCCGTCGGCGGTGAAGCGGCGCGACCGACAGCGCCAGGTGACGATCACGGCGAACCTGTACAAGCGCACGCTCGGCGAGGTGATGCCGGAGCTCGGCGCGAAGTTCGCCGCGCTCGACCTGCCCGAGGGCTACGGCTTCAAGTTCGGCGGTGAGGCGGAGCGGCTCGAGGAGACGAACCAGAACATGGGCATGGCGCTCCTGCTCGGCTTCGTCTTCATCTACCTCGTGCTGGCGTCGCAGTTCGAGTCGTTCATCCATCCGCTGACGATCATGATGGCGATGCCGCTGGCGTTCATCGGGGCCAACATCGGGCTCTTCGTGACCGGCCAGGACCAGAGCCTGTCGTCGATGATCGGCATGATCCTCCTGATGGGGTTGGTGACGAAGAACTCGATCCTGCTGGTCGACTACGCCAACCAGCTGCGCGACGAGGGGCTGGGCATCCACGAGGCGCTGCTCAAGGCGGGGCCGACGCGGCTCCGGCCGATCCTGATGACCTCGGCGGCGATCGTGCTCGGCATGTTGCCTGCGGCGGTCGGGCGCGGTGAGGGCTCGGAGTTCTACGCGCCGATGTCGATCGCGGTGATCGGCGGCGTCATCACCTCGACGCTGCTCACGCTGATCGTCGTGCCGATCTTCTACACCTGGTTCGACCGGCTGACGATCCGCGGGCGGCGCGAGCGGCGCGCTGAGAAGGCGGCGGCGCGGGCGGCCAGGGCGCACAAGCAGTCGGGGCGGGCGGAGGAGTCGACGGTCGTCGCGCCGGGCGCGACGATCTAGACGCGCCTGAGCCGGCCGACCAGGCCGACGCCGCCGAGCACGAGGCTGACGAACGAGAGCGCGACGCCGGTGATCATGAAGAGCTTGAACTCGTCGCTGCGCACGTGACGCCAACTGTCGGCGAGCGAGAGCATGGCGATGGTGCCGGCGACGCTGCCGAGGATGCCGACGATGCCCATCGGCAGGCCGAGCCCGAGGCCGAAGCCACGCACGCCGGCGAGCCCCCAGATCGCGAAGAAGAGCATCGCGACGAAGGGGGCGGCGAAGCCGACGAGCGAGAAGAACTGGCCGGTGTCGCCGCCGGCGTGCATGAGCACGGTCGCGGCGAGGGCGAGGAGCGCGGTGATCCAGGCGAAGACCGACACGACGATCGCGTAGCCGTTGGTCCTGCGGATCGCGCCGAGGCTGCCGAGCCCGATGCAGACCCAGGCGCCGGCGCTGAGCGCGTCGGCCGCGAGCACGAGCGGCAGGATCTCGCGCGAGCGCATCTCGCCGGCGAAGATGACGAGCGGCAGGATGAAGGTCGCCGCCATGACGAAGGCGCCGATGCCGCCGGTGAGCATGAGGCCCGAGCCCCAGACGCGACCGTTCGTGCCGAGCGCGGCGGGGGGCTGCGGGGCGCCGACGCCCTCGGGCCCCGGCGGCGGGGCGTCGGGGTCGGGTCCTGGGCCGGGCGCGGGCACGACGGCCGGGCCCTTGGCGTTCTTGGCGAGGTGCATGATCCCGAGCACGATGAGCAGGATCACCAGGAGGGAGAGGCTGACGACGAGCTTGACCATGCGGGCCTCCGAGGTCGCGACGGGATGATCGTGCCTGCTATACACGATGCCCGGGCGGGTGCGTCAACGCGGCGGAGGCGTGACCGCGACAAACGCGCCGAGCTGTCATAATCTGCCGCCCACGACCGTGACGGAGCGAGTTGCGATGACCCAGAAGACCGAGCTCGTGAGCCTCGAGAGCCTCCTCGACAAGCTGCCCGAGGAGGACCGCGCCGAGGCCTACCGCATCCTCTATGGCAAGCTCCCCGACGAGCTGCCGATCCCCGCGCCGGCGCAGGCGCTGGCGACCGAGCATGACTTCGACGTCGCGCTCTACCGCTTCAACGCGGCCCCCGAGCAGCGCCGTCCGCCGCGGATCGTGCGCGTCGGCGCGATCCAGACGCGCATCGTCGAGCCGACGACCGCTCCGGTCGAGGCCCAGTTCCAGGCGATCTGTCAGCGCACCGAGCAGCTCGTGCACGCGGCCGCCGCGATGGGCTGCAACGTGCTCGGCCTGCAGGAGGCGTGGACGATGCCGTTCGCCTTCTGCACGCGCGAAAAGCACCCGTGGCTCGAGTTCGCCGAGCCGGTGGACGGGCCGTCGACGCGCTTCCTCGCGCGCCTGGCGCGCATGTACGACATGGTGATCGTGTCGCCAATCCTCGAGCGCGACGAGGTGCACGGCGGCACCATCCACAACACCGCGGTGGTGATCGGCAACCGCGGCAACGTCATCGGCTTCCACCGCAAGAACCACATCCCGCGCGTCGGCGACTTCAACGAGTCCACCTATTACATGGAGGGCGACACCGGGCACCCGGTCTTCGCCACGCAGTACGGCAAGGTCGGGATCAACATCTGCTACGGCCGCCACCACCCGCTCAACTGGTTGATGTTCGGCATCAACGGCGCCGAGATCGTCTTCAACCCGTCGGCGACCGTCGGCGCCCTGTCCGAACCGCTGTGGCCGATCGAGGCGCGCTGCGCCGCCATCGCCAACAACTACTTCGCCGTCGGCATCAATCGCATCGGCACCGAGAGCTTCCCCAACGCCTTCACCAGCGGCGACGGCAAGGCGGCGCACCACGACTTCGGGCACTTCTATGGCTCGAGCTACGTGACCGCGCCCGACGGCTCGCGCACGCCGGGGCTGTCGCGCACGCGCGACGGCGTCATCGTCAGCGAGATCGACCTCAACCATTGTCGCCAGGTGCGCGACAAGTGGGGCTTCCAGATGACGCAGCGCCTGCCCGAGTACGCCGAGTGGCTGACGGCGGCGGCGCGGCGCGACTTCGAGCCGCAGGTGATCAGCGACCCCGGGCTCGGCGCCGACAACGGGCGTGAGCCGCTGGCGGTGCAGCACCGGCCCGTGCCGCGGCTGGCCGCGCCCGGCGTCGCGACCGAGGGGGCCGCGCGCGCGAGACAGGCCGACGAGGCGTGAGAAGCGGGCCGAGCGTGCTCGGCCCCCACCCCTGCCGGTTCAGTCATCCATGACGAAGGTGACCTTCATGGTCACCCGGAACTCGGCGATCTCGCCGGCGTCGTTGCAGGTGACCTTCTGCTCGCTGATCCAGGCGCCCTTGACGTTGCGCAGCGTCTTGCTGGCGCGTGAGAGCCCGACGCGCACGGCGTCCTCGAAGCTCTTGCTGGACGATGACGTGATCTCGGTGACACGGGCCACGCTCATGGCATACCTCCTTGATTGATGGAGGCGCATGGTAGCCGGCGGGGCCGCCATTGACAAGGCGGGCCACCCTCGCGCGCGCGCGCACGATATGCGAGCATCGCGCCATGAAGAGGCTCATGCTCCTCCGCGCGGTGCCGGCGTTGCTGCTCGCTGGCGCCTGTCGCTCGTCCGAGCCGACGAACGCCGAGACGTCGGCGCGCGACCCGGAGGTCGAACAGGTTCTCGACGACGCGACGGCGGCGCCGGAACCGACCGAGACGAGCGACGGTGAGACGAGCGACGCGCGCGACGCGGAAGCCGACGCGCCGCTGACGCCGACGGCCCTCGCCTACGGCGATGCGCGCGGGCGGTTGCCGGAGCTCGTGGCGGCCGCGCTCGCGCCCGACGGGCAGGCGCTGGTCGGTGTGAGCACGACGGGTGCGATCGTGATGAGCCGGCCGCTCGGCGCCGCGGCGACGCGGCTCGCGACCGAGACCGGTGCCAGGCAGATCGCCTGGCTGCCGGCCGATCCCGAGGCCGCGCTGGGCGAGCGCGTGGTCACGGTGCACGGCGAGCGCATCGAGGTGCGGGAGCCCGACACCTTCACGCTGCTGCGCTCGATCCCCGAGGTCTTCCACGCCGAGCTCAGGGGGATCGGTCACGACGCGAGCGGGCGCCGGCTCATCGTCTGCGACGCCGAGGCGGTCAGGGTCTTCGATGCGCGCTTCGGCGAGCGCGTGCTCTTCAAGGCCGCCGAGGGGCGCTCGCCGTGGGAGGCGTGCGCGATCGATCGCGCCGGCCTCTGGGCGGTCGCGGCGAACAACCTCGGCGAGCTGCACGCCTTCGAGATCGCAAGCAAGCGCCGGGTGAAGAAGCTCCGGCTGCGCGATGAGATCGACGAGTCGAGCGGCGCCAGTGTGCGCACCCTCGCCTTCAACGCCGCCGGCGACGGGGTGCTCGCGCTCGTCGACGCGGAGTACCACGGCATGCGCTCGGTCGTCGTCGGGGTGCCGGGCTTCCGGCGGCTCGGCGCGCGCGTGAGACCGGCAGAGCTGGCGCGCTCCGCCGTGCACCCCGACTTCGACGCGCTCGTCGCGCTCGGTCACTTCGGTGAGGTGCACCTGGTGCGCAGCGAGGACCGGCCGTCGGAGGAGTCGCCTGCGGTGCTGCGCCGGCTCGGTCGCAAGGGCCTCGCGCTGGCGCGGCCCGACGGCGAAGGCTTCGTCATCGCAGCCGGCGGCCTCACGCAGCTCGCGCTCGACGGAACGCTGCAAGACCTGCAGGACGAACCGCGGGCCCACCTGCTCGCGCTCTCGGGCCCGCGCGCCGACGGCTCGCTCCTCGCGATCGACGACGACGGGCGCCTGCTCGTCCTGAGCGAGCGTGAAGGGCGCGGCGAGGTGCGGGTGAGCGCCAGGATCTCGCACACCTACAAGGCGCTGATCGGCGCCGACGACAAGACGGTCCTCGGCGTGAACGGGCTCGACAATGCGACCTGCTGGGCGCGCGACGAGGCGGGCACCGCCATCGGCGAGCTCGCGCTCGAGGCCGAGCCCGGTATGACCCGGGGTGTGGTGGCCGGGCCACGCCGCGCCTTCTTCAGCGCCACGAGCGGGCTCATCGAGTGCGACTTCGACGCCGCGCGTGCGCGCTTCGTGAGCTTCGGCGAACAGCACCAGCACGCCATCACGACGGGCCTCGCGGTCGACCCGGCCGCGCCCGGGACGGTGTGGGCGGCGGTGGGCAACGAGCTGCTCCGGGTCGATCCCGAGGGCGGCGCGCCGACGGCCTTCCGCGTGTGTCCCAAGGATCGGCCGGGCCCGCACAAGGTCGCGGTGACGGCGGGTCTCGTCGCGCTGTCGTGCGGCTCGAGCCTGGTGTCGATGCGCGCCTCCGCGCCCGGCCCCGGCGAAGCGCTGGCCGATCTCGGCGAGCACGTGCTGTCGCTGTCGATCTCGGACGACGCCGCCTGGGTCGCGGCGATCACCGCGCTCCACGTGCACCTCGTGCGCGTCGCCGATCGCCGGGTGGTCGCGCGCTTCGACGCGCTGAGCGGCGGCGTGAAGCTGCCGGCCCCGCCGCGCTTCGGCCGTGTCGGCGCCGCGGACGACGCGATCCCGGTCGTATGGTTCCAGGGCGCCGACGGGCGCGTCGTGCGGCAGCCGCTCATGGACGCGCCGTGATGCGCCGGCTCGCGCTCGCGTCCTGCCTGGTCGCGGCCGTGCTCGGGCAGGCCCGCGCCGAGACGCCCGTCGCGCCCGATCCGAGCTGGAGCATCGCGGCCGAGGTCGGCGCGGAGTTCCTCCTCATCGAGGACACCGAGCTCGGCGCCGAGCTCACGCGCTTCGGCTACACGCCGGCGGCGACCGGGCTCGCGCTCGGCATGGCCGTCGAGCACGCGCTCCTGCCATGGCTCGACGTCGGCTTCGGCCTCGGGTGGGCCACGCTGAGCCGCGCGCGCGAGGATCGTCAGCCGAAGAGCGAGACGCGCTTCGACCGGTTCACGGCGCGCGCCTATGCGCAGGCCGCGTACTGCATCATCGACGGCTGCACGCGCGACTTCGCGATCGAGTTCGGCGCCCAGCTCGGGCTCGGCGGCGGCGCGACGCTCTGGAGCCTGCGCGGCGAGGCGAGCGCTGCGCCGCACTTGAGCCTCGACCCGGCGCTGGTCTGGAACCTCTTCGCCGATTGCTGGGGCGTCGGCGTGCGCCTCTCGTACGCGTTCGTCGCGGTCGGCGAGCTGGGGCCCCTGGCGCTCACGACGGCGCTGTCGTGGACCCCGTCGGTCAACGCGAGGATCTTCTTCCGATGGTGAGCGCGCGCTCGGCGTTGATGTCCGGAATCGCGGTCCTGAGCCTCGCGCTCGGCGCGTGCCCCTGCGGCAGCTCCCGGCGCACGCTCGTCTACGACGGCTTCGACGGTGCGTGCGCCGAGGTCGCCTGCGGCTGGGAGATCGAAGCCGGCGAGGTCGCCTCGGTCACCACGCTGCACCCCGGGGAGCGCGGCCTTCGCCTCGCGGCGGGCGCCGTGATCGCGCGCACGGTGCAAGGGCTCGAGGACTCCACCCCGCGCGACATGATCGACGCGCTCGTGCGCTGCGAGGCCGGCGGGCAGGTGCGCTTCTCCGTCGTCATGCTGGTCGGCCAGGAGATCGAGCACACGATCGCCGCGACGACCGACGCGCCCACCCGTGACGATCGCCACTTCACACGCTTCGAGATGCCGCTGACGGCGCTCGATGGTGACGGCAATCCCGGCGGCGAGCCGCTGCGCGTGCGCGTCGAACAGCTCGGTACCGGGGCCTGCGTCATCGACGAGGTCTTCTTCCTGCGCGGGCCCGACTTTTCGTGTAACGGTTGAGGCATGGCGCACCCGCATCCGAGCCCCCTGTCGATCTTCCAACGCGAGCTGCGCGTGCGCACGCACGGGCAGGGGCTCGTCGAGGTGACGCGCGAAGTCGGTGCGATCGTCGCCGCCTCGGAGATGAAGGTCGGGCTCTGCACGGTCTTCGTCCGGCACACGAGCTGCTCGCTGGTCATCCAGGAAAACGCCGACCCGAGCGCGCGCGCCGACCTCGAGGCCTGGCTGGCGCGGCTGGCGCCCGAGGAGGACCCGGCCTACACGCATACCTTCGAGGGACCGGACGACATGCCCGCGCACCTGCGCGCCGCCGTCACCCGGACCAGCGAGCAGATCCCCGTCGCCGAGGGCCGGCTCCTGCTCGGGACCTGGCAGGGCCTCTACCTCTGGGAGCACCGCCACCGCGGCAGCACCCGCACGCTGGTCTGTACGGTGATCGGCGCCTGACCAGGACCGGGTGTCCGTATTCGGACAACCGCTGACCGTACTCGGCCGCCTGTGCGCATGCGCACTGGGGTATCACGTCGTTACGGCTCGAGCACGGGGTGTCGGCATGCGGTTCCGGATCGTCGCGGTATGTGCGTTCTTGTCCTTGGGTGGTGTCGGCGTCGGGGCCTGCGGCGGCAGCGGAGACAGCGACGACACGAGCCAGCCCGACAGCACCGCCCCGGACGTCGAGCCCGACAGCGTCGCCCCGGACGTCGAGCCCGACAGCGCCGCCCCGGACGTCGAGCCCGACACCGCCGCCCCGGACACCGCCGATACGACGGACGACGGCGACACCGCGAGCGACGCCGGCCCGGAGACCGACACGGGAGGTGAGTGCTTTGAACTCGCCGACGGCCGCTGCGTCGTCGAGAGCTTCAAGAACCCGCCGCGGCTCGAGCCCAACGCCGAGGGTGTCTACGAGCTCACGCTGATGCCCGGCGAGTTCACCTTCGACGGGCAGCGTCATTGCGGGCGCACCTACAACGGCCTCTTCCCCGGCCCGACGATCGACACGCCCGCCCAGGTCGATGGGCAGCCGCGCAGCGTGCGGGTCGATCTGCGCAACGCCTTCACGAAGAACGACTTCCAGAACCTCAGCGCGTCGGGCCAGTGCACCTGCACCGACGGGCACGGCGCCTCGTGCGAGCCGGGCGGCGGCCACGGCGGACATGGCGGCGAGGGCGACTGCACCTGCGTGACCGAGGGCGGCGACCCGTGCCACGTCTTCGACTTCAACGTGACCAACCTGCACGCGCACGGCTCGCACGTGCGCCCCGACTACGCGACCGGCGGCGGCTGCGTCGAGGAGGACGGGCTGCGCTGCCGGCGCTGTCAGGGCGACGACAGCGGCGAGGCCCCGCGTGAGTGCTTCTTCGCCGACGACGTCATCAGCCGCGTCGCCCCCGGCGAGGGCGTGCGCCACCGGTGGGACATCGACGAGGATCACCTCCATCACGAGGGGCTGCACTGGTATCACCCGCACATCCACGGCTCGACCGCGATCCAGGTCGCCTCGGGCGCGACCGGCGCCTGGATCGTGCGCGGCCCGGTCGACGCCGTCGCGGGGATCGCCGACGCCAGGGAGCGCCTCTTCGTCATCAGCACACCGCCGACCGGCTACACGCCGCTGGCCGAGGGCGAGCCGTGCGACGAGGACCACATCACCTTCAACGCCTTCCACGTGCTCGGCGACACCGCCGAGAAGCAGACCAACCTCCTCAATGGGCTGCGGCGTCCGCGCCTCGTCATGCCGCCCGGGCAGATCGAGCGCTGGCGCTTCTTGCACGGCTCGTTCCTCGACGAGATGTTCATCGCCGTCTTTCGCGGCAAGGACAGCGAGTGCGAGGCGCTCGACTTCGCCGCCGGCCCGGTCGGCCTCGTGCAGATCGGGCGCGACGGCATCACCCTGCCGCGTCCCGCCGACGACGAGGACTGGCCGTTTTCGCCGCCCTATCTGTTCCTGTCGCCCGGCTACCGCATCGACACGCTGCTCGACGGCAGCCAGCTCGCCGACGGCGACACGCTCTGCATGATGTCGGCGCGCTTCCTCCAGGAGGACACGACCGGCATCACCGACATCGCCGTCGGGCTCACCAGCCCGCCGACGCTCGACGAGATCCTCCAGGCGCTCGGCAACGGCGACCTCATCGCCATCGTCAACGTCACCGCCAGCGCGGGTGCACCGAGCGAGACGACGATGCCCGACCTCGCCGCGGTCGCCGCGCTGGCCCCGCCGCTGACGATGCAGGACGGCGCGGTCGACGTGCTCGAGCGCTGCGCCGAGGTCTCGGCGATCGACGATCCCGACGCGATCGACCAGCTCGCCGCCTTCTGGATGATCTTCCTCGAGACCGAGGGCCTCGACCAGTGCGGCTGCCCCGATCACAACATCAACTGCGAGAACTTCGAGTACACCGACCGCGCACGCTATCCCTACGATCGCGTGCTCACGCTCGGCGCCGTCGATCACTGGCGCCTCATCTCGGGCTTCGACGGCCACCCCTTCCACATCCACATCAACCCGTTCGTCGTCTGCCCGCTCCCGCCCGAAGGCTCGCCGGATCCCGACGTGCACGGGCGCCTCTTCGAGCCGCCGTTCGCGCACTGGCGCGACACCTACCTCGTCAACCTCGCGCGCTCGGTCGACGTGCTGACCGAGTACCGCGCCTTCACCGGCAGCTACGTCTTCCACTGCCACAAGCTCAACCACGAGGACCACGGCATGATGGAGCTCCTGCGCGTCTGCGACCCGGCGACCGAGTCGTGCGACACGCTCTGCGACGGCGGGCCTTGCGCCTGGGACGTGTGCGCCGAGGGCGATTCGGCCTGCGAGAAGGCGCTGACCGGCGCGCAGTGCTTCCTCGATCCGACGAAGTGCCCCGAAGCCGCGCTCCGGTGCGCGCCATGCCTCGGCGAAGACATGACCTGCCCGCCCGACGCGCGCTGCGATCTCGAGGCGGAGCATTACGACGGTGTGTCGCGCTGCGTGCCCGGCTGCGAGGAGGACGCGCACTGCCCGGCGCTCGCGCGCTGTGACGCCGGCCACTGCGTGCCGGCGCCATGCCCCGGCCCCTGCCCGCCGGGGCAGAGCTGCCAGCACGGCGTCTGCGAGTGACGTCCGTCACGATCGGCGCGCGGCGACGCGCATGCGCTCGATGAGCGCGGCGAGCTGATCGGCGAGGTCGAAGACCGCGCGCAGGTTGGGCGTGCGCGAGAGCACCTGCGGCGCGACCAGCCGGAGCTGGCGACGGCGGCGCACCTCGGAGTCGAGCACGCCGACGAGCTGGCCGCCGGCCGTGGTGGCGTCCTCGGGCAGGAGCGCGTCGGGCACGAAGGCGATGCCGTGGCCCGCGCGCGCGAGGCTCCTCAGGAGGTGGATGTCGGGGGCGACGATCGCCGGCTCGACGGCGAGGGTGCCGCCGCTGGCGAGCGGCAGCTCGCTCGCGTCGGTGCCGGGGCCGTCCCAGGTGAACAGCGCATGCGCGCGCAGGTCCTCGGGCCGGGTCGGCACGCCGGCACGCGCGAGGTAGCTCGGGCTCGCGACGAGGCGCTCCTCGAGGGTGGCGACGACGCGCGCGCTCAGCGGCCCGGGGGGATCGGCGAAGCCGAGGTCGAGGGCCAGATCGGCGTCGTCGCGCAAGCGCGAGATCGGATCGGGGTGGATCAGCACCCGGAACGACAGGGCCGGATAGCGCGCGCGCACGAGCACGAAGGCCGGCACCAGCGCCTGCGGCGCCATGCCGATCGGCAGCGCCACGCGCAGCCGCCCCTGCGGGCGCTGACCAGCCTGGCGCACGGCCGAGACCACCGCCTGCGTCTGCTCCATGAGCTGCGGCCCCTCCTCGAAGAGCGCGCGGCCGGCCTCGGTGAGCTGGGCGCCACCCTTGTCACGCGTGAGGAGCGGCGCGCCGAGGCGGGCCTCGAGCGCCTCGACGCGGCGGCGCAGCGTCGTGCGCGGCATGCCGAGCGCAACGGCAGCGCCGAGCAGGGAGCCCTCGCGGGCGATCGCCAGGAAGGCGCGCAGCTCCTCGAAGTCCATCGCGGCGCCGTCTTAGGCGCCCAGGCGCCAAATGTCCACAATCGGACATTCGCCTTGGCGCATCCGTCGCGCGTGGCCGTTCAGCCCGCCGCCACCCCCCAGAGCTGCCGCGCCCGCGACCGCCTGAGCTTGCCCGAGGTCGTGCGCGGAAGGGCGCCCGTCCCGACAGGCACCACCGCGGCCAGCGCCAGGTCGTATTCGTCGGCGACCGCGCGCCGGATCGCGCGCTCGACCGCACCCGCCTCGGCGCCGGCCTCGAGCTCCACGCACACCGTCACGCGCTCGGTCCCGCCGCCGGGATCGACCTCGCCGAAGCAGAGCGCCCCGCGCGCGCGCACGCCCGGCACCTCGACTACCAGCGCCTCGATCTCCTCGGGGAAGAAGTGCCGCCCGCGCACGATGATCAGGTCCTTCTCGCGCCCGGCGATGAAGAGCATGCTTCCTGCCTCGTGCTCGGCGACGAAGCCGAGGTCGCCCGTCACGACCCAGTCCCCGTCGAAGGCCTCGCGCGTCGCCTCGGGCGTCCGCCAGTAGCCGTCCATCGCCGCCGGCCCCCGGAGCTGGATGCGACCGACCTCGCCCGCGCGCGCCTCGCTCCCGTCGTCGCGCACGACGCGCACCTCGTGCCCGGACAGCGGCGGCCCATGACCGACCAGCTCGACCTCGCGCCGCCCATCGATCGCATGACGCGCCGTCACCAGCGGCGCGCCCGCGGCGCCCAGGCAGCCGACACAGGTCAGCTCCGCGAGCCCGTACGACGGCATGAAGACCGGGTCGCGCAGGCCGGCCGGCGCGAGGGTCGAGAGGAACCGCCGCAAGATGGCGGCGTCGATCGGCTCGGCCCCGACGACCGCGCCGCGAAGGCGCGAGAAGTCCGGCCTCACGCCCTTCTTCTCGAGCCGATCGAGCGCCATGCCGAACGCGAAGGGCGGCCCCACCGTGAGCGTCGCGCGCTCGGCGACGAGCTCGAGCCACGCTGCCGGGTCGATCGCGAAGCGCTCGGTCGGCATGGCGATCTGGTCGATGCGCCCGACGAGCATCATCAAGAACGAGAGCAGGGCCATGTCGTGCGCCAGCGGCACCCAGAAGAGGCCGACGTCGCCCGGCGCGACCGCGACGCGCTCGGCGATCGCCGCCGCGTCCGCGTGCGCCGCGCGGTGCGAGATCACGACGCCCTTGGGCGCCCCGAGCGATCCCGACGTGAACTGCAAGAACGCCGTGTCGCCGGGCGCGCACGCGCGCGCACCGAGCGCCGGCCCACCGAGGATCCCGCCCACCTCGACGACCCTCAGCCCAACCCCGTGTGGATGCTCGGCGATGAGCCTTGCCACCGTCGGCGTCGTCACCACCGCCGCGCCGTCGGCGTGCGCGGCCGTGGCCACGAGCCCCGCCACCCAGGTCGCCGGCTCGGAGAATGCGCGCGGCGGCGGCAGGATCGCCGGGATCTTCCCCGCCATCATCGCGCCGAAGAAGCTCGTCAGGAGCTCCTTGCCGTTGGGCATCACCAGGAGCACCGGCCGCCGCTCGTCGCCGAGCCGCGCGACCAGCCCGCCGGCCGCCTGCGCCGCCGCCCTGGCGAAGTCCGCGTAGCCGAGCCGCTCGGGCGCCGCCCCGCGCCCCTGCACGAAGTCGATGCCGCGCTCGGTCCGCGCGGCCTCTTCGAGCGCCTCGATGAGCATCATGTCACGGTTGTCGGCCGCCCCGCCCTGCCCTGTCAATCGCGCGCCACCCGACGTAAGCTGTTGGCCTCACCCCGATCAGGAGTCACGCGCATGAGGCCGCACCCGCGCATCCCCGACCCGAGCGTCTTCGTGATCTTCGGCGGCACCGGCGATCTCGCGCGCCGAAAGCTCCTGCCCGCGCTCGCGCGTCTGGCCCGGGCCGGCCGCCTCGCCCCCGAGTCGCGCGTGCTCGCAGTCGCCATCGACCCGCTCGACGACGAGGGCTTCCGCGCGCTCGCCCGGACCGCGCTCGTCGCCGCCGGCGTGCCCGAGCCCGACTGCTCGCCGCTGCTCGAGCGCCTGCACTACCAGCCGCTGCGCCCGCCCGGCCCCATCGCCGACACCACCTCGGCCGGCGCCGCCGACTACCAGGCGCTCGCGCAGCGCATCGCCCGCCTCGAAGCCGCGCATGGACTCCCGGGCAACCGCTCCTTCTACCTGGCGCTGCCGCCCCAGGCCTTCGTCGGCACCATCGACGGCCTCGGCGGCGCCGGGCTGAACAAGAGCGCGGGCTGGACCCGCGTCGTCGTCGAGAAGCCCTTCGGCCACGACCTCGCCTCGGCGACCGCGCTCAACCGCGTCGTGCACGCCTGGTACGACGAAAGCCAGATCTACCGCATCGACCATTACCTCGGTAAGGACACGGTGCAGAACATCCTCGTGCTGCGCTTCGCCAACACGATCTTCGAATCGGTCTGGAACCGCGACCGCGTCGAGGCCGTGCAGATCACCGTCGCCGAAGACCTCGGCGTCGGCACGCGCGCGGGCTACTACGACCGCTCCGGCGCGCTGCGCGACATGGTGCAGAACCACCTGGTGCAGCTCCTCAGCCTGGTCGCCATGGAGGTCCCGTCCGCCTATGAGGCCGACGCCATCCGCTACGAGAAGATCAAGGTGCTGCGCTCGCTGCGCCGCCTCGACCTCGGCGACGTCGTCTACGGGCAGTACGCGGCCGGCACCGCGCGCGGCGAGGACGTGCCGGGCTACCTCGACGAGCCGCAGATCCCACCCGGCTCGACGACCGAGACCTTCGTCGCCATGAAGGTCTTCGTCGACAACTGGCGCTGGTCGGGCGTGCCGTTCTATCTCCGCACCGGCAAGCGCATGGGCAAGACGCTGAGCCAAATCGCGGTGCGCCTGCGCAACACGCCCTCGGCCCTCTTCGACAGCTACGACGAGCCGCGCGAGACCGCCGACGTGCTGCTCGTCACCCTGCAGCCCGACCCCGGCTTCTCGCTCCACTTCGACGTCAAGGTGCCCGGCGCCGAGTTCCGCATGGTGCGCATCCCGCTCGGCTTCCGCTACCGCGAGCTCTTCGACGAGGTCCCCGAGGCCTACGAGACCCTCTTGCTCGACGTCATGCTCGGCGACCAGACCCTTTTCGTGCACGCCGACGAGGTCGACCACGCCTGGCGCCACTTCTCCGAGCTGCTCGCCCACCCGCCCGCCCCCGTGCCCTACGCGGCCGGCTCCTGGGGCCCGCGCGAGGCCGACCACCTCGCCATCCCCGAGACCGAGCTGTGGCGCGAGAGCTACCTCAACCACGATCGGCGCGCGCCATGATCACGCCGCACCTCGTCGTGCACGACTCCCCCGACGCGCTCGCCCACGCGGTCGCGCGCACGCTCACCCGGCTCGTCGCCGAGGCGATCGCCGCCCGCGGCGCCTGCACCCTGGTCGTCGCCGGCGGTCGCACGCCGCGCGCGATCTACGAACGGCTCGCCGACGCGCCGATCGACTGGGCCCGCGTCACGATCTACTTCGGCGACGAGCGCGCCGTGCCGCCTGACGATCCTGCGAGCAACCACCACATGCTCGCCGCCGCGCTGGTCGATCGCCTCGGCGCGGTCCGCCCGCGCGTGCACCGCATCGCCGGCGAGCTCGGCGCCGAGGAGGCCGCGCGCAACTACGCCGCGCTGCTCGGCCCGCTCGAGCGCTTCGACGTCGTGCTGCTCGGCGTCGGCGACGACGGGCACGTCGCCTCGATCTTCCCCGCCTCGGGACTCCCGCACGACGACGCGCCCGCCCTCGCCACCCAGAGCCCCGTGCCGCCACACCAGCGCGTGAGCATGAGCCTCGCGCGCCTCGCGCACACGCGCGCGCTCCTGGTGCTCGTCACCGGCGCCGCCAAGGCCGAGCGCCTGCGCGACGTGCACGGTCGCATCGCGCGCGCCGATCCCGGCCTGCCGGCCTCGCGCATCGCCTCCCTCGTCGCGCCCGACACGCGCTTTTCCTGGCACGTCGACGCGGCGGCCGGCGCGCTCCTGCCACGACCTCCGGAGACACCCGCATGAACCAGATCGGCCTCGTCGGCCTCGGCGTCATGGGCCGCAACCTCGCCTGGAACCTCGCCGACCACGGCCTGTCCGTCGTCGCCTACAACCGCGAGCTCGAGCTCGTCGACGAGGTGCTCGCCCTGCGCCCCGGCGCGATCACGCCTGCCGCCGATCTCGCGGCGCTGGCCGACAAGCTCCAGCCCCCGCGCATCATCCTCGTGATGATCACCGCCGGCAGACCGGTCGACCTGGTGCTGGAAGCGCTCGCGCCGCACCTCGACCGGGGCGACGTCGTCATCGACGGCGGCAACTCGCACTTCCTCGACACGCGCCGGCGCGAGGCGTGGTGCGCCGAGCGTGGCCTGGACTTCGTCGGCATGGGGGTCTCGGGCGGCGAGGAGGGCGCGCGCCACGGCCCCTCCCTGATGCCGGGCGGCACGCCGGCGGCCTGGCAGCGCCTGCGCCCGATCCTCGAGGCGATCGCCGCGCGCACCGAGGCCGGCCCGTGCGTCACCCACGTCGGCCCCGACGGCGCCGGGCACTTCGTCAAGATGGTGCACAACGGCATCGAGTACGCCGACATGCAGCTCATCGCCGAGGCCTACGACGTCCTGCGGCGCCTGGGCCACCTCGACCCGCCCGCGCTGGCCGAGGTCTTCGCGGGCTTCGATCGCGGACCGCTCGAGTCGTTCCTCATCCAGATCACCGCGCGCATCTTCACGGTCGCCGATCCGCGCGGCGACGGCTGGCTCATCGATCAGGTGCTCGACCAGGCGGGCGCCAAGGGCACCGGACGCTGGACCGTCGAGACCGCGCTCGAGCTCGGTGTGGCGATCCCGTCGATCGCCGCGGCGCTCGACGCCCGCGTGATCTCGAGCGACAAGGCCGCCCGCGTCGCGGCCGCGCGCCTCCTGCCAGCACCGCCGCCGCCCCCCGACGCCCCGCCGGTGCCGCCGCGGACCGAGCTCGCCGCGCTCGTGCACGACGCGCTCTTGGGCGCCAAGATCCTGGCCTATGCGCAGGGCATGGCGCTCGTCGGCGCCGCCTCCGATCGCTACGGCTGGGCGATCGACCGTCGCGAGCTCGCGCGCATCTGGAAGGGCGGCTGCATCATCCGCGCGCGCCTCCTCGATCGCATCATGCGCGCCTACGAGCGCGACAGCGCGCTGCCGGCGCTGACCCTCGACCCGCCGATCGGCGCGACGATCACCGAGGTCGAACCGCGCTGGCGCCGCCTCGTGGCGCTCGCGCTGAGCCATGGGATCCCGGTGCCGGCGATGAGCGCGAGCCTCGCCTGGTACGACGCGCACCGCACGGCCGAGCTGCCGCAGAACCTCACGCAGGCCCAGCGCGACGCCTTCGGCGCGCACACCTATCGGCGCAAGGACGCGCCAGGCGACGCGGTGCACACCGACTGGCTCGGCTGATCGCCCATCACGCCGCCGGCGCCTTGCGCGCGACCAGCGTGTACGACAGCGGCAGGAGCCCCGCCGGCGCCAGGTGCGCGAAGACCATCGAGACATCGTGCGCGTGCTCGTCGAAGCTCTCGAGCGCGAGCCCGTTGCGGAGCGCGCCCCCGATCACCTGCGAGAGGCGGTGGTGGAACCAGTACGAGCGCGCGCTCACGGTCGCGCTCGGGTCGAAGTAGTCCGGGTCGCCCTCGCCGACGTAGGGCTCGGTGCGGAAGTACGAGTGCTGGATCGCGAAGCCCTTGTCGGGGTCGAGCATGTCGAGGCAGGGGTGCATCTCGTACATGAAGAGCGCGCCGCCCGGTCGCAGGAGCCGCGCCACCACGGCGAAGAAGCGATCGAGCTCGGGCAGCCAGCCGATCGCGCCGACCGTGACGTAGACGACGTCGAAGGCGCCGTCGAAGGCGCGCGGGATCTCGTAGACGCTGCCGGCGATCAGCTCGAGCTCCACGCCCGCGGCGCTCGCCAGGCGGCGCCCCTGGTCGAGGAAGCGCTCGGAGAGGTCGAAGCCGGTGCAGCGGCCCGCGCCGGCGAGCTTGAGCGAGAGCAGCTCGCGCGCGTTGTTGCAGCAGAGCTGCGCGACGTCGAGCCCGCGCGCGACGCCGAGGCGATCGAAGATCGCGCGCTCGGTCTCGTCGAGGGTCGAGAAGCCGCCGGCCGCGATCTGGTCGAGCAGCGCCTGGAAGCGGGCGCGCTCGTGGATCGCCGCCGTCTCGTCCCACATCGCGCGGTTGGCGGCGATGTGTGCGTCATGGGGATCGCTCATTATCGGGACTCCACGCTGGCTGTGGCCGCCCCGATATGACCATGACCCCAACGTCTCGTCATCTGCATGAGCCCCGCGCGGCCCGCACCCCGCGCGTGCACTCGACCGGTCGAACGCTCAGGAGGCGCGGCGCATGCGCCCGGGACGCACGGTCTCGCGCGTCTTCGGGAACTCGGCGCCCGCCGGGATCGCGAGCATCTCGTCGGTCGGGTCCTCGTCGATGCGCTTGTCGAGCCCCATGAAGTGGCGGAGGAAGCGTCCGCGCCTCAGCTCGTCGGGGGTGTAGTCACGCATGATCGTCTCCGAGTTTGAAGGGCCGCGGCGCCGCAAAGCGTGAAGGGCGCGGCCGCACGAGGCGATTGCACGATGGGCGCCACGCCGCCCACGCGCTCGCCCCGCCTGTAACCGTGACGCGCCCGACCCGCACGGCTGGCCGTCGCGCGCCGATCACCCTCCGTCATGGGGCGCGCCCGGCCAACGCGCGTGGGCGTGCGGTCCCGGGCCCCCTCGCCCGCCTTTGTCGCGCGCTGCGACGAATCGTTGTATCAACCTGCAACTACTCGGACCGGGGTGTCACCTTGCTCGCCTTGCATCGCCACATCCTCTCGGTCGCGCTCGCGTGCGCGGTGGCCGCCGCCGCGGCGCCCGCATCCGCCGCGCCTCCCCGCGAGGACGGCATCGACGTGCAGCAGTTCCGTCCGGGCCCGGGCGCCTCGGACTTCCTCCACCTGATCGGCGGCTTCATGGCCCCGCACACCGGGCTCACGCTCGGGCTGGTCTACGACCACGCCGACGTCGTGCTGCTCACCGATCGTAAAGGGGCCGGCTTCAAGTCGGGGATCGTCGACGGCCAGGGCACCCTCAACGTGATGGGGGCGTTCTCCCTCTGGGAGCGCCTCGAGCTCGGCATCGCCATGCCGCTCGTCGTCGCGCAGGCGATCGGTCCGGCGTTTCCCGACCTCTATCCGGGCGTCGCCCCGCCCGACGGCTTCCAGCTCGGCGACCTGCGCTTCGTGCCCAAGGTGCGCATCGTCGACGGCGGCCGCCAGTTCGCGCTGGCGCTGGCGCTGCCGCTCTCGCTGCCCACCGGCCAGACCTTCGCCGGCTTCGGCAGCGTCTCGATCGAGCCGCGCGTGGTGCTCGACTGGAACCCGGCGTACTACTTCCGCCTCACCGTGAACGCCGGCGGGCGCGTGCGCGACACGACCAGCTCGGGCGGCCTCGAGCTCGGCGGCGAGCTGACCTGGGGCCTCGGCATGAAGCTCTCCTTCTTCCTCGGCGACCAGCTCTTCTCGGTGCTCACGTCCTTCTCCGGCGCCTTCGAGCTGCCCGACCAGGCGCTCGAGGATCCCCCCTTCGAGTTCCTCGGCGGCCTCGAGTGGCGCGGTATCAAGGACCTCGCGGTCTACGCGGGCGCCGGCGCCGGGCTCACGCGCGGCTACGGCTCGCCCGACGTGCGCGCGCTCTTCGGCGTGCGCTACGGCGGCTACCGCGATTGCCCCTACGGCGAGGAGGACTTCGACGGCTTCGAGGACGACGACGCCTGCGGCGACCCCGACAACGACTTCGACGGGATCCTCGACGAGGCCGACATCTGCCCGAACGAGCCCGAGACGAAGAACGGCTTCTCCGACAAGGACGGCTGCCCCGACGAGGCGCTGGCGTTCGAGCGCGCGCGCGATGGCCAGGAGGATCCCGACGCGCTCGCGCGCGACGACGACGGCGACTCGATCCCCAACGCCTACGATCACTGCCCCGATCTCGCCGAGGACTACGACGGCTTCCAGGACGCCGACGGCTGCCCCGAGCCCGACAACGACAACGACGGCGTGCTCGACGTCGCCGATCGCTGCAGCACCCTCGCCGAGGTGAAGAACGGCTTCGAGGACGACGATGGCTGCCCCGACATCGCGACGGGACCGGTGCGCGTCGACGATCTCTCGCGCCAGCTCACCATCACCGACAAGATCTACTTCGACACCGGCAGGGCGACGATCCAGCCACGCAGCTTCGAGCTGCTCGACGCGATCGCGGCGCTGCTCGTCGCGCGCGACGACATCGTCAGGCTGCGCATCGAGGGGCACACGGACGACGTCGGACCGGCGGATTTCAATAAGCGGTTAAGTTCGGAGAGGGCGCTCTCGGTCGCGGCGTACCTCACCCAGAAGGGGATCGCCGAGTCGCGCCTCGAGACCCTGGGGGTTGGCGAGGACGATCCGATCGACAAGAATACGACGCCGAAGGGGCGCGCCGCCAACCGGCGCGTCGAGTTCGAGATCGTCGAGTACGCCGACACCAACACGCCGGCGCCGCTCGAGCGCGTGCCCGTCCCGATCCCGGAGTAGCCAGCATGAGCCCGACCCGCCTCGCATTCATCGGCCTCGTCGTCGGGTGCGCGCTCGCGCTGTCGAGCGCGCGCGCCGCGAGCAACCCGTGCGGTGGCATCAAGATCGGCGAGGGCGCGATGTCGTTCGGCCAGCGCCTGACCCTCGACCTCGCGAAGTCGCCCGAAGGTGAGACCTGCATCAAGGCGGTCGCCGCCGAGCTGCTCAAGCTCGCCGAGCTGCAGACCGTGACGATCGCCGCGCGCGTGCCCAACGACAAGGCGATGCGCGAGCGCGGCATGGACGTCGCCAACTACGTCGCCGACAAGCTCGCCGACAACGGCCTCCAGCGCAGCATGGTCTCGACCGTGGTGCCGATGGCGCGGCCCGACGAGAAGGACGCGATCTACGTCGCCTTCGTCGAGCGGCGCGCCGCGCGCTCGGTGGCGCAGGTGCAGACGATCTCGGGCCGCGTCTTCGCCGGCCACCAGCTCGGCCAGCTGCGTGAGGCGACACCGGGCATGCTGCTCTCGGGCAGCGACTACCTCGAGACCGGCAAGGGCTCGGTCGTGCTGCTCAAGCTGCTCGACGAGTCGCACATCTTCCTCATGGAGAACAGCGCCCTGCGCGTGGGCCAGGTGCAGCTCGAGACCTCGGGCCGGCGCAACGTCCAGGTGCACATGCTGCGCGGCGAGGCCGTGGTGATCGCCGCCGAGCGCGACGGCCCCTTCTACCTCGTCACCGGCAACGCCATCGCCGGCGTGCGCGGCATGGTCTTCCGCATCGCGCAGCCCGAGCCGCAGCTGAGCCGCGTCGAGACGCTCGGCGGCACGGTCACCTTCGGCGGGCGCATCAGCAACATCTTCGTGCCCGAGGGCAAGGGCTCGCGCGTCGATCACGACGGCCGCCCCGAGGAGCCCCGCCCACTGCTCGTCTCGCCGCTGCCCGAGTGGCCGCTCTTCGGGCGCGCGGACGCCGGTGACCTCCTGCGCTGGGTGCCGGTCGGCGAGGCGGCGCGCTATCGCGTCGAGCTGGCGCAGGACGCCCAGTTCTCGAAGAGCTGGCGCATGATCGAGGCGACGATGGAGAAGCTGCCGATCCCCGACACGCTGACGCCGGGCAAGTGGTTCTGGCGCGTGACGCCGGTCGACGTCGACGGCTTCGTCGGCTACCCGTCGAAGATCTATGCGTTTACGCTGAACTCGCCCTTGTGAGCGCATCTGTGTTATCGCGGCGCGCATGAGCGGTGGGTGCGCGCGAAGTCCTCGGTTCTCGGTGGCGGTGATCGGCGCCGTCCTCGGCGCTGCCTGCGAGGAGTCCGGGCGCACGTTGCCGGATGCCACGCCCGACGCGCTGGTGGACGTAGCGGACGACGGAGCCGACGCGACGAGCGAGGTCGACGCCGAGGAGCTGCCCGGCACGCCGATCGCCGCCGAGCCGCAACGCGGTGGTGATCCGGCGCGCGGCTTCGCGACCCTGGCGGCCGGCGCCTATGTCGGCTGCGGCGTGCCCGCCGAGCTCTACCCGATCGCCGACCAGGCGGGCGTCTTCGGCGACGAGCCGCCGCTGCCCGGCCGCGACGGTCCGCTACCTTATTATCTGAGCCAGTTCGTCACCGCCTCGGGGGTCGAGGTCATCGGCCCGAACTGCTTCACCTGCCACGCCGGCGAGGTCGCGGGCGAGCTCGTGCTCGGCGCGCCTGACAACACGCTGGACTTCGGCGGATTCGCAAGCCAGATCGCGCAGTTCGAGGGCCAGGTCGCGCTGCTGGAGGATCTGCTCGAGCCGGCGAGCTACGCCGAGCTGGTGCGCTTCGCCGATCGCCTGAGCACGGTGGCGCCCTGGGTGCAGAGCGCGGTCGCCGGCACCAACCCGGCCGACAACCTGGCGGGGATCCTCTTCGCGCACCGCGATCCGGAGACGCTCGCGTGGCACGACGAGCCGCTCATCGAGCCGCCGCCGCAGATCGTGCTGCCGGTCGACGTGCCCCCCTTGTGGCGCATGAAGAAGAAGCACGCGATGTTCTACGCGGCGGCCGGCCGCGGCGACCACGCGCGCATCATGATGACGACTGCGACCCTGTGCGTCGACTCGCGCGAGGAGGCCGCCGCGATCGACGAGACCTTCGGCGACGTGCGTGCGTGGATCCTCGCGCTGGAGGCGCCGCGCTGGCCCGAGGAGACGCTCGGACCGATCGACCGCACGCTGGCGAGCGAGGGCGAGGCGGTCTTCCTCGCGACCTGCGCGAAGTGCCACGGCACCTACGGCGCGAGCGACGCCGAGGACACCTACCCGAACCTGTGGGTGCACGCCGACGAGGTCACGACGGACGAGGCGCTGGCGCTCGGCGCCACGCACGCTGCCACGCGCTTCGTCGACTGGTTCAACCAGTCCTTCTACGGCGAGACCGCCTACCTCGAGCCGCAGCCGGGCTACGTGCCGCCGCCGCTCGACGGGATCTGGGCGACCGCGCCGTTTCTGCACAACGGCTCGGTGCCGACCCTGGCGGCGCTCCTCGACTCGCGCCTGCGCCCGCGCTACTGGCGGCGCGCGAGCGGCTGGGACGCCGAGGCGATCGGGCTCCGCTTCACGGTGAGCGAGGTCGGCCACGCCGAGATCACCAGCGCCAACAAGCGCTTCGTCTACGACACCACGCTCCTCGGCCACGGCAACGGCGGACACTTCTACGGTGACCCGCTGAGCGACGCGGAGCGCCGGGCGCTGCTCGAGTACCTCAAGACCCTCTGACCGACGACACGACATGGCCAAGGCTACGCTCGCATCGATCCGCACCCTGAGCGACAAGCTCCACAACCGCTGGACACGTGAGTTCGCCGGCAAGCCGCGCCACACGCGCGACCTCGCCGAGCTCGAGAAGATCCTCGAGAAGGCGGCGGTGCTCGCGAAGAAGGCCAAGGGGATCCCCGGCGAAAAGGGCGACGCGCTCGAGAAGGTCGTCGTCGAGCGCCTGCAGCTCTACCGCGCCGAGCGCGACGCCATCGCCGAGGCGCAGTTCGATCGCCCCGAGATCGCCGAGATCCACGCGCTCGGGCTCGCGGTCGATCGGGCACTGGCGACCTGGCGACGCCACTACGCCGGCCGCGACCGACGCACGCGCGATCTCTGGCGCCTCGACGCGATCATCGGCACGCTCGCGCAGGCGCTGCCGCGGCTCGAGGCGCTGGCCGAGCACCCCGAGGTGAAGAAGGACTCGCTCGACAGCCTGCGCGGTCAGCTCGAGCTCCTCAAGGACGAGCGCGGCGAGATCGACAAGCTGCGGCGCACGGCCGAGCCGGCGGTGAAGGTCAACGCGCTGCTCGCCGAGGCGCAGTCGGCGCTGGATCAATATCGCGTGCACTTCGCCGGGCAGCCGCGGCCGACCTGCGCGCCGGCGCGGCTTCGCCGCATCATCGCGATGCTCGAGGCGATCACCGCGGAGCTCGCGACGCTCACGCCGGACGACGACAAGAACCTGCCGGTCTTGCTGAAGAGCCTCGAGCTCTGGCGCGCGGAGGTGCCCGAGCTCGACAAGGCTATCGCCAACGTCGCCCCGCGCGACGTGAGCAACCAGCTCGGGCTCGTCGCCAATCAGCTCTTCCAGGTCTATCAGCGCGAGTACGCCGGGCAGGCGCGCGTCACGCGCAACCTGCAGCGCCTCTCCGAGGTCTGCGACCGGCTCGCCGAGATCGCCGAGCTGATGGCCCGCCACGACGCCGCGCACGCCGAGCCGGTCAACCGCAAGAACATGCCGGTCGTCGACGAGCGCCTGCGACGCTACGAGGCGGAGTGGACCGAGATCGCCAAGGCCAAGGCGCAAGCCCAGGCGCAGGCACCGCAGGGCGCGGGCACGCCCGGACCGGCGGCGGCGTTGCCGGGGATCTCGATCGCCAAGAAGGAGCCATGAGCGCTCACAACGCGGGCAGCGCCTACGGCGCGCAGGGTGAGGTCTCGGCGTGCCACCACGTCATGTGCCTCGACTGCCAGATCGACTTCGACGCGGTGATCCAGTTGGCGAACGAGTCCGGCTGGCTCGCGGGCTCGGTCGCGCGCGCCCGCACCACACCCGACGGCGAGAACGAGACGCGCATGCGCGGCGTGGCCCCCGAGGTGAGGCGCTGCGGCCTGTCGACCGGCGCGCCCAAGGAGCTCGTCACCGAGCTCGCCGGGCTGATCACCGGGATCGGCCAGCACGTCTACGGCTTCGACGTCGACGGGCTGCGCGACTACGATCCGACTTTCATCAACCGCTACCAGATCGGCGACCACTTCACCTGGCACACCGACAACAGCTTCACCGGCCCGCCGGGCGGCACACGCAAGCTGAGCTTCTCGCTTCAGCTCTCGCGGGCCGACGACTACGACGGCGGCGACCTCGAGTTCGCGACCTACTCGCCGCTCCTCAACCCGGAGATTCCCGGGCTCTCGCCGGTCCTGCGCGAGCGCGGCAGCCTCATCATCTTCCCGAGCTTCATGCTGCACCGCGTGCACCCGGTGACGCGCGGCGTGCGCTACGCGCTGGTCGGCTGGATCCACGGCCCGCCCTTCAAGTAGCCACAAGACAGCGCCGGGTTTCTGGACGCCGGCGCTTCACCTCGTAAGCTCGGGCCGTGATCGTCCTGCTCCAACGCCTGGGCTTCGGCCGCGCGCCGCGCGTGGCGCTCGGGCCGATGGCGCGCGTGCCGGCGGGCCTGGTGCGACTGCCCGACGGGCGCCGGCGGCTGGTCCTGGGCTTCCTGCTCGACCTGCGCCCGGTCAACAACGCCGAGTGGCTCGCGTTCGCGCAGGCGACCGGCGCCGCCTGCCCGCCGTGGATCTTCCGCCCGGGCTGGGACGATCCCGCGCAGCCGGTGGTCGGCGTGACCCAGGACGAGGCCGAAGCCTTCGCGCGCTGGGCGAAGAAGCGCTTGCCGAGCGAGGCCCAGTGGCAGCGCGCGGTCGGCACCGGCACCTACCCGTGGGGCGAGCGTGCGCCCGATCCGGCGCGCGCGCTCTTCGGTCGTTCGCCGCATCGCGGCGCGGGCGCACGTCCCGACGCCGTGCACCGACCCGAAGGCGCCGGCCCGTTCGGACACCTCGATCTGAGCGGCAACGTGTGGGAGCGCCTGCGCGGCTCGGTCGCGCGCGGCGGCTTCTGGGGCTCGCCCGATCCACGCGCGGCCCTGAGGTTGGAGCTCGCGCGCGAGGAGCGCTCGGGGGGCGTCGGCTTCCGCTGCGCGCTCTGATGATGGTGGCACGCCGCCAGCCGTGGACGCATCGAGGCGGCACGACAAAGAATGCGATCATCGCTTGTGGTTGTCGCGGGCGGCCTGTATGAGCAGCTCGTTCGCTTGCAGCATCGAGAGCGCAAGCCCCTTGCACCCACCCGTTCGGGATGGCTGTCGGGGTGGCGATAGCGTCGAATTCCATCAGGGCGCTCGGCCCTTCTTGTGAGTATCGGTGGGCACCACTGAGCGTGTCCGTCGAGAGTAGAGAGATTTTCATGTCGAAGAAGCTTTTTGTGGGTGGCCTGGACTGGAACACGACGGACGGTAGCCTCGCGCAGGCGTTCGAGGAGTACGGGACCATCTCCGAGTCGAAGGTCATCATGGACCGTGAGACCGGCCGCTCGCGCGGGTTCGGGTTCGTGACCTTCCAGGACAATGCGGCGGCCGACGCGGCCGTGGCGGGTATGGACGGTCAGAACCTCGATGGTCGCACGGTGCGGGTCAACGAGGCGCAGGAGAAGCAGGGCGGCGGCGGCGGCGGCCGTGGCGGCTTCGGCGGTGGCCGTGGCGGTCATCGCGGCTTCTGAGGCTCGCGCTCACGCGCCTGACTCATGAACCGATCACGGGCGGTGGGGGCGACTCCACCGCCCGTTCCCGTTTATACGACTCGCTGATCGTCACTCCTGGAAGCGCAGGTTGAGCTCGAGTCCGACGTCCCCCGAGTCACCCGCGCGCGACACCACCGAGAGGAAGCGCGTGAGGCGGTACTCGAGCCAGAAACGGCTCGAGTCCTCGTCGTCGTCGGCGGCCGGATCGAGGTAGTAATAGAGGAGGAGATCCTCGGCCAGGCGCTTGCCGACGGTGAGCCGTGAGTCGGTCGGATCGGCGGACTGGGCCTCGATGCGCAGCACGTCGAGCCCCAAGCGGCGCTGGAAGTCGCGCGCGAACTGCAGCGTGGCCATGCCCATGATGGCGGTGAAGAGCTGGGCCTGCACCGCTTCGCCGATCGCCTCGCTGCCGGCCGGGATCCCCAGCGCGATCACCGAGAGGATGTTCGCCTCGTCCATCGACGGGGTCGAGCTGAAGCTCAGGCGCGGCTCGGTGGCGTTGCCGGTGACACGCACGACCACCTCGGAGTCGCGGGTCGTGGTGAGGCCGATCGAGCTGAGGTCGACGTGGGCGATGTTGTAGCGGGCGGTGAAGGAGATCTGCGGATCGGTGCTCATGTCGCCGGTGAAGACGATGCGCGAGTCCGGATCGACCTTGAAGGCATGTCCGTAGAGCAGGACCTGCTCCCTTGGCACCTCGATGGTGCCGACGATGCCGAGCTCGCCGCTGGCGGTGCGGATCTGCAGCGTGCCGTGCGGGTAGAGCACCGCGCGCACCTCGCCGTGGAGCTGCATCAGGCTCGGCTCGAGGCGCACGGCGTCCTTGGGGATCACGACCCCGACGTCGATGAGCACGCCGGTCTTGTAGGGGTTCCGCTCGGGGCGCTCGAGCGGTGGTGCCGGCGCTCCACGCACCAGGGTCACGTCGAGCGGCGTGCCGATCGGGCGGATCGTCTTCGAGGCGAGGTTGGGCGCCAGCACCGCCTCGATGGTGGTGAGCTTGCCGCGCACCTCGGGGCGCGCGACCGTGCCGCCGAGCTTGAGCTCGCCGTCGATGCGCCCGCTCATGTCGCGCTTGGCGAGCGCCGAGTAGTCGCGCAAGCCGATGCAGCCGCCGAGCGTCATCTTCTTCGGATCGAGCGAGGGGATGGAGCCGGAGAGCTGGATCGCCAGGTAGGGGTGCACGGTGTAGTCGACCACGTCGGACTTGAAGGGCTCGATGCCGCAGCGCGAGACCGGGAGCTGGGTGGTCTTGCGCGTCTCGTCGTAGAGCTCGTTGACGGTGACGAGCCAGTCGGTGCCGTTGACGAAGTCGATGTTGACGGTGGCGAAGTCGTGCGCGAGGCCGAGCGGCGCGACCACGATCGGCTGGAACTGCGCGATCAGGCTCTGCGCGAAGCGCGGTTGCGCGAGCGTGCCGGAGATCAGGACGTCGCCGGTGAGGTGGCCGCCGGAGGTGCCGAGCACGTCGCGGAAGGCGGAGGCGAAGCCCTCGAGACGGAACTCGCCGGCGCGGATGCGGCCCTCGATCGGCACCCGGGCGAGGTCGATCGGCTTGCCGTCGGGCGGGCTCAGGAGGACACGCGGTCCGACGGCGGCGGCGAACTGGATCGCCAGGAACGGGGTGACCGAGCGCGAGTCCTGCACCAGCGCGAGGTTGAGCGTGACCCGATCGGGTGCGACCAGGAGCGCCAGGCGCACGTCGTCGGCGGCGTTGCGCCGGATGCCGCTCGCCTCCGCGGTGGCGGGCGGTGGGACCCCGACGGGCGTCGTCGTGCGCACGCGCGTCATCAGGCTCGCGTTGAGCCCCTCGGGTCCACCCTGGGCGCTCAGGTCGAGCATGACGCGTCCGTCGGGGAAGAGCTGCGTCGCGAGATCGCCGAGCGCCTGATTGAGCTCCCAGAAGTCGAAGGCGGCGACGTCCGCGCTCTGGAGCTCGAGCGAGAGGCGCGGGTTGTCGAGGAGGCGCGGCGCGCTCGCGGGACTCTCGAGCAGGTCGCCGAGCATCGGCACGGAGAGCAGCCCCTCGATCAGCGCGTCGCCGGTCGGGCGTGCGGCGACGATGCGCACGTCGACGACCTCGTCGCTGGTGGAGAAATCCAAGCCCAGGCCGAGATCGAAGGGCGTGAGCTCGGCCGAGGTCAGCCGCACGGAGCCGTCGAGGATCGGCTGTCGCAGGGTGCCGGCCAGGATGAGATCGACCTCGGCGGCGAGGTCCTGCATGTCGTCGGGCAGGAAGGTCACGAGCGGTGTCTCGGCGAGGGCCACGCGCGGCACGTCGAGCTCGATCGCGGACTCGCGCTCGCGCATGGCGTCGCGGATCCACGTGAGCGGATCGGGCTGGCGCAGCGCGCGCGCGATCCCGAACGAGAGCGCCACGTCGCAGAGCGCCTGGGTGCGATTGTCCGCGTCCGCCATCACGAGGCGGAAGGAGGACGCATCCCCGCGCGCCGATCCTTCGAGCACGAGGCTGCCGTCCTTCCAGGCGCCGATGGCGAGGGGCCGACCGACGAGGGTCGTGCGCAGGCGCGGATCGGCCGGCGTACCGTCGACGATCAGATCGAAGCGCAGGGCGCCGGCGATCTCCTGCACGCCGGCGGCTTCGCGCAGCTCGGCCCCCGAGGGCGTGCCGGCCATCGCCAGCGCGTCGGCCCAGGCGAAGACCTCCTCGAGATCGGACTCGTCGATCGACAGCGCCAGGTGCACGGGGCGGGCGTCGTCCCAGGCGAGCCCGGGCGGGCTCAGGGACGCGCGCGCGGGCAGGCGCGCCTCCAGCGAGAGGTCGCCGCCGTCGTGCCAGGCGAGCGCGGCCAGGATCTCGACGCCGGTCTCGGTGAGCGCGAGGCGCGCGTGGGCGCCGGCGTCGCGGCGCGCGCCGAAGGCGACGTGGTCGAGGGTGAGCTCGGCCGTCGCGGTCGGCGCGGCGAGCGTTCCGTCGACGCGCAAGGTCAGCCCGAGCTCGCCGTCGAGCTCGGCGGGTAGATCGATGGCGGCCGTGAGCCCGGCCCAACCGAGGGCGTCCTCGACGAGCGCGACCCAGGCCGGGATGGCGAGCCCCTTGGCGTCGAGGCGGAGATCGATGGCGCCGTCCGACGGTCGGAAACGCCCACCCAGCTCGAGCGCGCCGGCCGTGCGAACCGTTCGTACGACCAGGCGTTCGAGGCTCACCCAGCCGTCGGCGTCGAAGCCGATCGCGTCGGCGACCAGGAAGTCCTCGCGATCGCCGGGCCGGCGCAGGCGCAGCTCGCGCACGCCGACCACCAGCGCGCGGTCGCGTGTCGGCAGCGTGAGCGTGCCGGCGAAGTGCGCGCTGACGCCGCGATCGATCGGCGCCTCGCCGGGCTCGCGCGCGACCGGCCTGCGCTGCGTCGCGTTGCCGCTGTATTCCACCTGTCCGTCCGGCCGCGCGAGCGCGTCGACGACGACGCGATCGAAGCGCTGGCCGTCGGGCAGGGAGAGGTCGCTGACGTCGACCCTGGCGACGCCGCTCGGCAGCGCGCGCGCCGGACCGAGCGCGAGATCGAGGTCGATCGTCGCCTGGCCGGCCGACACCTCGGGCGTGGCAAGGCCGGTCCAGCGCGTGACGCCGGTGACGGCGATCGGTCCCGCGGGGCCGCGCGCCATGACGACGCGCAGATCGTCGAAGGCCACGCGCGCGGCGCGACGCGGTCCCTGGCGTACTTCACCCAGCGCGCCCGCGAGGCGCAGATCGATCGGTCCGCCGAGCGGGATCGCCGGATCGCCCGCGGGATCGGGACCGACGAAGGCGTCGATCACGAGGTCGCTCGACCGCGCGGCGAGATCGACGGGGCTGTCCAGATCGAGGCCGACGGTGCGCAGGGTGCCGCGTACACGCAGGCCGTCGCGCTCGGGCACGACGCGCAGATCGCCGGCGGTCTCGGCGAGGCGCTGGGCGCCGAGATCGATCCCGCTCGCGCGCCAGCGCACCCGCCCACGCGGCCGCGGCGCGGCGGTGTCGAGGCCTTCGAGCGCGAGCTCGAGCGGTACCTCGAGCAGCGCGACGCGCATGCCCTCCCAGCGGAGGTCCGAGGCGCTGAGCTGGCCGACGAGCTCGGGCGTGCCGTCGCTCTGCGCGTGCAGATCGAAGCCGAGGTCGAGCGTGCGCGCGCCGCCGAGATCGAAGCCCAGATCGACCGCGGCGAGATCGACGCGGCCGCGCGGTAGCCCGACGCCATCCCACTCGAGGTGCGCGCTGCCGTCGAGGCGCGGCGCGTCGAGCGGCTTGCCGATCGCCATGATGCGACCGCTGGCCGCGGCGTCGAAGCTCGCGGCCAGCCGGAGGCGCGGCGAGCCGGCCGCGGGCAGGGCGAGGTCCCCGTCGACGTAGAGCACGCCGATCTCGCCGACGAGCTCCGGCTCTCCGGCGAGCGCGAGCCATGGCTGGAGCGTGAGGGCGAGGCTCGCCAGCTCGACGCGGAAGGTCGGCGCGCCGTCGCGCGCATCGTCGGCGACGCGCGTGAGCACGAGCTCGAGGTGTCCGTCGTTGGGTGCGCGCTCGTCGATCGTGACCGCGACGCGGGCGTGCGCGCCGGAATCCAGCGGCAGCCCGGCGCCGATCCCCTCGACGCGCACGTCGGCGCGGGTCTCGCCGGCCACGGTCGGCATCTCGGCGAGCAGCGCCGGCGGCGGCACCAGATCGGCGAGGTCGAGGGTGAAGGCCCAATCGCGCAGGCGGAGCTCGGGCGTCCCGGGCTGCACGATCCCGGCGTTGGCCTGCAGGAGCGCATGGCCCCACGGCGTGCCCAGCGTGAGGTCGACGGTGGCGACGCCGTCGGGACCGACGGCGAGACGGCCCCTGCCGTCGACGAGCAGCACCCCCGGCGGTGGATCCGGTCCGACGAGGGCCTGCCGCGCCGCGGCGGGCAGGCGTGAGAGATCGAGGGCGAGGTCGAGGATCTCCAGCTCGGCGACGAGCGGGCCGGCGAGCTCGACCGAGCCGCGCGTGGCGAGGTGATGATCGCCCGCGCCGAGCTCGAGCGCGTCGAGGCGCAGGGTGTCACCCTGGATCTCGCCGCGGCTGGTGACGATGACGCGACCTCCGTCGGGCGAGGCGGCGGTGGTGAGCAGCGCGACGAGCTCGGAGCTGCCGGTCGGCTGGCCGGAGAGCTCGAGGTGCGGCCAGGTGAGGCCCTGTGGCCCGAGCCCGAGCGTGAGATCGATGGCGATCTCGGTGAGCGCGAGATCCTCGCCGGCGACCAGGCCGTCGACGCGGCCGTGCTCGAGATCGATGCCCTCGAAGCGCACGATCCAGGGTGACGGGGTCTCGTCGGTCGACGGTGTGCGCGGCTCGAAGGCGCGCAGCAGCGCCACGCGCCCACGGGCGTCGAAGATCGCGACGTCGGGGCGATCGATGCGCACGTCCGACAGGTGCACGGTGGTGTCGAGGAGCTCGAGCGGGTGGAAGTCGGCGGTGAGCCGCGCGACCGAGAGCACCTGCAGACCGTCGGGATCGTAGGCGCGAAAGCCGACGAGCTCGACGTCGAAGGGAAGGAAGCCGTCGAGCTCGTCGAGCTCGAGGCGGCCGTGAAAGGTGTCGTTGAGCACGTCGAGCACGACCGTCCTGACGAGGTCCTTGCCCGGCCCGGTCTGCAGGAAGACGAAGACCGCGATCAGCAGCACGAGGACGATGGCGAGCGTCCAGCCGAGCACGCGCAGCGCGGCGCGCAGGGCGCGGAAGCGGCGCCGCGGCGATACCGCGGGAGGGGGCGGTGCGCTCGCCGGCTCCGGCGCGGGCGCGGCGGTCGTCATCAGAAGGCCTGCCCGAGCGTGATGTGGAACAGCTCGTCGCGATTCTTGCCGAGCAGGAAGCCGACGTCGAGGCGGAGCGGGCCGAACGGCAGATCGTAGCGGAAGCCCGGGCCCAGCGCGACGAAGAGCTCGCCGAGATCCACGTCGTCCCTGCGACTCCACACGCGCCCCGCGTCCATCCAGAGGACGAGGCCCACACCGCCACGCAGGTGGAAGCGCAGCTCGAAGTTGGTCTCGATGAGGTGGTTGCCACCGATGTAGGTGCGCTGCGCGGCGCTGTCGCGGCAACTCGGGTCGTTGACGTAGCGGGTGGCGTCTTCGCTCTCGGCGCAGACGAAGTCGCCGAGGCGATCGGTCTTGAAGCCGCGCATGCTGGTGGCGCCGCCGGATTTGAAGCGCGCGCCGAGCGGCGTGCCCTGCGCGAGCTCGTAGAAGTTCCAGCCGACACGCAGGCGACCGGCCAGGGTGAGCCACTTGACGAAGCGCGGCGTCCAGTAGAGGCGCACGTCGCCGAGCAGGCGGGTATAGGTCGCGTTGCCGCCGGCGAACGGGCCGGCGACGTTGAGCGAGAGCGCGCTGAAGGCTCCGTTGCGCGTGTCGAGCGGGGAGTCGCGGAGGTCGAGCACCAGCGAGGCGTCGAACCAGGCGAGCAGGTCCTCGCGCTCGTAGCGCAGGGCCGACACGACCTCCGCCTCCTCCGCGCCCGCGTCGCTGATGGCCCGAGCGCCGAAGTAACGTTCGTAGGAGAGGTTGTAGCCGATGCGGGCGCTCAGACCGCCCACGATGCGGCGCAGGAGGCCGATCGAGCCGCCGACGACGTCGGACTTGGTCGCTTGCGTCGGGTCGCGCTTGTAGCCGGTCTCGATCGACAGGCGCAGGTACTCCTCGAAGAAGGACGGAACCTGCAAGCCCACTTTCGAGTCCAGGCCGAACTCGGGGCTGGCGAAGCAGCCGCCGGCGCCGGTGAAGCAGTCGGGAAGCACGAGCGCCGGGCGCGCGGTGATCTGCAGGGCGACCAGCTCGCCGAAGAGGTTGCGGTGGGTGAACGCCGAGGGCAGCGCGAGGTCGAGGCGCAGGAAGTCGGTGACGACGCTCGGGCCGACGGTCAGCTCCCAGGGCGGCGCCTCGGCGACCTGCACCTTGACGCGCATCTCGCTCGGCCGGAACTGCGGCGGCTCCGGCTCTTCACCCTCTTGTTCCGATGGAGCGTCAGCGGCGGGTGGTTCGGCGGGCGTTTCGGCGGGTGTCTCGGCGGGTGGCTCGGCGGGCGGGGGAGCCGGCGCCTCGGCGGGTTCCGGCGGCGCGGGCGTGGGCTCGGGCAGCTCCAGCACGGGCAGCGCCTGCACCGAGAAGAAGGGGCCGAGGTCCTGGATGTTCCGCTCGGTCGTGCGCAAGAGCTCGCTGTCGAGGACGTCGCCGTCGCGAATGGAGATGCGCTGGCGGATCCGCGCGTCGTCGACGTGCACGCTGCCCTCGATGATCACCTCGCCCTTGACGCGCACGAGCGGGCCCGGGTCGACCTGGTACCACACCGCGGCCTCGCCGCGATCGCGCGAGACCCAGTTGTCCCCGAAGACGCGCGCGTGCACGAAGCCGGCTCCGCGAAAGGCCCGCGCCACGACGTCGAGCCCGGTCGCGTAGGCCTCCTCGGTCCACACGTCGCCGACGCGCATCGGGATCAGCTCGCGGATGTCGCGGCACAGCTCGGCCAGGCGCGCGAGCTTCTCGCGGTCGACGTCCTCGCGGATGTCGCAGGCGCCGCGAAAGACGATCTCGACGACGGTCGTCGCCTGGCCCTCGAGGATCGAGAAGCGCACGCCGGCGCGGTCGTCGCCGCGCACGTCGACGCGGTGGCCGAGGCTCTTGGCGCGGAAGAAGCCGCGCGCCATGAAGATGCTCTCGAGGCGGCGCGCGTCGGTCGCGAGCTCGGCTTCGTCGACGAGCGCGTCGTCGGCCGGCACCGAGAGCCCCTGCACGTTCATGCTCATCTCGTCGAGCGCGGTGCCGGACGCCACCTCCGGCTGCGGCGTCGTCGCCAGGACCGCGACGCTGGCGTCACCGATCGCCGCGGCCAGCTCCGCGGGCGGGATCGACGTCTCGCGCTCCGGCTCGACCTCCATCACGACCACGACCCTGGTGTCCGGCGGCGGCTCGATGTCGCCGCTGCGCAGGATCGGCGCACACGCCGCGCAGATCGACGCGACGGCCGCAGCGAGCGACGACGAGCGCATGACGTGCCCATGGACGGTCGCCACCACGGATGATGGAAGCGCCCATGGGCACGTCCGCCGTATCGCTCGCGACCCTGCGCCCTCCGCCGCCCTCGTCGGGCTCGACCGAGCCCTCGCGGCGTCCCCGGAGCTTCGGGTCGCGAGCTGCCGTTTCCTCATGACCGGGGACCGACGTGTGACCATCCCGGCGAGCATGATCAAATCCGCGGTCGCGGTCCACTCCCGCTGCGGCGCGACGGCTCGCCCGCGGACGATGGGTCGCCCGCGGGCGGGGTCACGGGTTGGGCTCGGTCATCGTCGTGGGGTCGACCCAGCGATCGAAGTCCTCGGCGCTGACGTAGCCGAGCGCGAGCGCGGCGGCCTTGAGGGTCGTGTCCTCCTTGTAGGCCTTCTTGGCGATGGCGGCCGCCTTGTCGTAGCCGATGTGCGTGTTGAGCGCGGTCACCAGCATCAGCGAGTTGGCGACGAGCTCGTCGATGCGCGCGCGGTTGGGCTCGATGCCGATCGCGCAGTGGGTGCGGAACGAGTCGCAGCCGTCGGCGAGCAGGCGCACCGACTCGAGCAGGTTGTGGATCATCACCGGCTTGTAGACGTTGAGCTCGAAGTTGCCCTGCGAGGCGGCAAACGCGAGGGCGGCGTCGTTGCCGTAGACCTGGCAGACGACCATGGTCAGGGCCTCGCACTGGGTCGGGTTGACCTTGCCCGGCATGATCGAGGAGCCCGGTTCGTTCTCGGGGATCCTGAGCTCGCCGATGCCCGAGCGCGGCCCCGACGCGAGCCAGCGCACGTCGTTGGCGATCTTCATGAGGCTGCCGCCGAGCGTGCGCAGCGCGCCCGAGGCGAAGGCGACCGCGTCGTGCGCGGCGAGGGACTCGAACTTGTTCGGCGCGCTGACGAACGGCAGGCCGGTGAGCGCGGCGATCTCGGCGGCGACGCGCGCCGCGTACTCGGGGTGCGAGTTGAGGCCGGTGCCGACCGCGGTGCCGCCGAGCGCGAGCTCGTAGAGGTGCGGCAGGACCGCGTCGATGCGCTGGAGGCCGTGGTCGAGCTGCGCGACCCAGCCGGAGATCTCCTGGCCGAGGGTGAGCGGCGTCGCGTCCTGCAGGTGCGTGCGCCCGATCTTGACGATCGCCGAGAAGGCGCGGGCCTTGTCGGCGAGCACGTCGCGCAGGGCGCGCACGGCAGGGACGAGGCGATGAACCAGCTCCTCGGCCGCGGCGATGTGCATCGCCGTCGGGAAGGTGTCGTTGGACGACTGCGACTTGTTGACGTCGTCGTTGGGGTGGATCGGCTTCTTCGAGCCGAGCACGCCGCCGGTGATCTGGATGGCGCGGTTGGAGATCACCTCGTTGACGTTCATGTTCGTCTGGGTGCCCGAGCCGGTCTGGAACACGACCAGCGGGAAGTGTGCGTCGTGCTCGCCGGCGATCACCTCGTCACAGACACGCGCGATGAGGGTCTGCTTGTCCTCGGCGAGGAGCCCGAGGTCGCGGTTGACCTTGGCCGCGGCCTTCTTGAGCACGCCGAACGCGCGGATCATCGGGCGCGTGAAGCGGATCTCGCCGATGGCGAAGTTCTGGAGCGAGCGCTGGGTCTGCGCGCCCCAGAGCTTGTCGTCGGCCACGGCGATCTCGCCCATGGTGTCCTTCTCGATGCGCGTGCCGCTCGTCATGTCGTCCTCCGTCGCGAAAAGAAAAGTGCGCGCGAGATAGCAGACGGGGCGCTGAACGGCAATTCAATCCAAGGTTGATTCTCGCTCCGGGGCCGCTTACCATGCGCCGTGACGCGCCGCGTCATCCCGCCAGCCGCCCCTCGAGGAGCCCCCATGTCCACGACCGTCGACCCGACCCCGTTCAAGCTGCCCGCCGACCTCGCAGGCGCCGTCGCCGGCCGCCGCGTCTTCATCACCGGCAGCGGCAAGCACCATGGCCTCGGCCAGGCCTTCGCCTTCTCGGCCGGCCTCTCGGGCGCGGCCTCGGTCGCGGTGCACTTCCACGCCTCCTATGAGGACGGTCTCGCGACGGTCGACGCGATCAACGCCGCCGGTGGCAACGCCTTCCCGGTGCAGGCCGACGTCACCAACCCGCGCGACGTCTGGGCGATCCGCTCCTACGTCATCAACAAGATGGGCGCGCCGCCCGACCTCCTGATCTGCAACAGCGGCCGCAGCGAGGACGGCTACGTCTTCGGCAAGGCCCCGCGCGAAAAGGGCGACGAGTCGTCGGCCGGCCGCCGCGCGCGCGTGCGCCAGGCCTTCGTCAAGAACCTCGAGCAGTCGCGCGACGTGATCGACACCAAGCTCGACGGCTTCATGGCGATGACCCACCTCTTCGCGAGCGAGGCGCTGCACGCCGGCGGCGAGCTCACCATCGTGTACATCTCCTCGCGCCAGGCCCACGACCCCGGCGCGGGCGTGCCCGGCTACTGCGCCGCCAACTGGGCGGTGCTCTCGCTGCCGAAGATCCTGCGCACGAACCTCGGCAAGGACGCCGCCAAGGTCACGGCGTTCTCGGTCGGCTACCCGTTCGTGCGCACCGCCATGACCGAGGCCTACGTCGACAACGCCAAGGTCTTCGGGCGCTGGCAGCCGCGCATGCTCGAGCCCGAGGAGGCCTCGGCCGCGCTCTTCCAGCTCATCGGCCGCCCCGCGGCCGAGCTCGCCGAGCGCTTCTTCCAGCTCGAGGTCGGGCCCGCTCCCGACGCCGGCGAGCGCGGGGTGGCCCTGTCCTGGTCCGAGGTGCGCCTCGACCCGGTGATCACGCCGCTGCCCTGGTCCCAGGAGGGGGCGCTGCGCTACCCGGGCAAGTGATCGGCGCGGCGGCGCGCGCATGCCTCACGGCGTGTCGGGGCAGAGACCGTCGTCGCCGCAGCGCGCACCGCCTTCGCAGCCCTCGACGGGCAGCGCGGGGTTGTCGCAGTCGGGATCGCCGAAGCCGCAGCCGCAGTGGCAGACCTGGCCGTCTTCCCACTTGTCGGGCTCGCAGTACCAGGCCGAGGGCGCGCCGTCGGTGCAGTAGCCCTTGCCCTCGCCGAGCATCGGGTCGCCGCGCATGACGTAGCAGTGCTCCTCGGGCGCGCAGTCGGCGCGCGATGCGCAGAGCGGGCGGCAGGTCGGCAGCGTGTCCCACGAGCAGAGGCCGCCGGGCAGGCCGTCGGCGACCGCGCAGTAGGTGGCGCTGGTCGTGCAGGCCTGGCCGAGCGCGGCCGGGTCGACCGGCACGCCGCTCGCGCAGAGATCGTCGGGCAGCTCGATGGTGCAGAGCTGACCGCTCGGGCAGGCCCGCGCAGGGGTGTCGCCGAAGGCGATGGCGCACGTGGCGGCGCAGCGGCCTTCGACGCAGAGCTCGCCGTCCGTGCAGTCGCTCGACGGCACCGCGAGCGGTGAGTCGAAGATGCTCGGGGCGCAGTCCGGGTCGGGCGCGCCGCAAGCGCAGTCGCAGCCGTCGTCATGGTGGTAGGCGCCCGCGTCGCAGGTCCACTCCGGCGGCACCCAGCGGAAGGCGAAGTCGAGGGGCTCGCTCATGACCATGCACTCGCCGTCGGGCACGAAGGTCGACGAGAGCGTCATCGGATCGATGGCGATCTCGCGGAAGCGCACGCCCTCGAGGCGCCCGACGAGGCGGCGCGTGCGCGGGTCGAGGTCGAGCGTGATCGTGCCGGAGCTCTGGAAGAGCACCTTGCCGGGCGGCAGGCTCGGGTCGGCCTGGTCGACCCAGATCGCCACGCACTCGGGGCAGGTGCCGAAGTTGTCGTTGGGGGCCTCGTCGAGCGCGAAGGTGCCGGTCGCCTGCTCGATGCGCTCGTTGTAGTTGATGAACTGGAGCACGAGATAGTCGGCGGCGGGCACGCCGACGTCGACCCCGAGCTCCATGCTGTAGCTGGTCGAGACGTCGTCCTGCTTGTCGAAGACGAGCGCCGCGAGATCGGCGCGCGCCAGCGGCGTGCAGCCGAACGGGTCGGGCGCGTCGACCTCGGCGCTCTGGCCGGTGTCGTTGGCCGTATCGGTGGAGGTGGCGGGCTCGTCACCGCCGCAGGCGGTAGTGAGCACGAGGGAACAGAGGAGGAGGTTGGGTCGGAGCGACATGCGCGCAAGCAGTAGTGAGCGCGACGACTCGATGCAAGCCGAGCCGACTTCTGGCTACTCGATGCGCTCGGCGGTCTTGCCGCGATGCTTCGGCAGCCCGTCGGGGATGCTGAGCCAGGGCAGGTGCTCCTCCCAGCTCACGTGGACCAGCGGCGGCTTGTCGAGCGGGTCGACGAGGCTGGCCGCGGTGACGTACATGCGATCGACCTTGGGCGCCTCGGGATGGCCCTCGGCGACCGCGCGATAGAGCATCGAGCTGCCGCACACCGAGCAGAAACCCCACTCGATCCACGCCGACGAGGCGTACCACTTGAGCAGGGTCTCGCCGGCGGTCAGCCGGAAGCGCGCCATCGGCACGCCGGTCCAGGTGACGAAGGCCGCCCCGTGCGAGAGCCGGCAGCTCTTGCAGTGACAGTGCGCGACGAAGTCCGTCGGCGGCACGAGCTCGAAGGTGACTCCGCCACACAGACACGAGCCCCGAATGGGCGTTGCTTCCGACATGGGTCGAGGCTACGCGGGAACCGCGCCGCCTTCAACCGGTCGCCGGCTCGGTCAGCACGGTCGCCTCGGCCGCGCCTGGCTCGGGCGCGGCGCCGGGTGGGCTCGCCTCCTCGTCGTCGCGTGGCGGCGGCGCGTGAACGCCCGGGCCGTAGCCGAAGAGGCGCTTGATGTCCTCGAGCACGAGGTAGAAGGCGGGCACCACGATGAGGGTCGAGATCGTCGCGAAGAGGATCCCGAAGCCGAGCGCGATGGCCATCGGGATGAGGAAGCGCGCCTGGACCGAGGTCTCGAAGATCATCGGCGCCAGCCCGAGGAAGGTCGTGAGCGAGGTCAGCCAGATCGGCCGGAAGCGGCGCGCCCCCGCCTGGCGCATCGCCTCGAACGCCGAGACGCGCTCGTCGCGCTGCATGTCGAGCGCGGTGCTGACGAGCACGATCGAGTCGTTCACCGCCACGCCGGCCAGCGCCAGCATGCCCATCAGCGAGATCATCGACATGTCGTAGCCGAGCAGGATGTGCGCGAGGATCGCCCAGCCCGCGGCCATGGGCACGGCGAAGATCACCGCGAAGCCGCGCACGAAGCTGCGAAACGGGATGGAGATGAGCGCGTAGATCGCGAAGAGCGAGAAGATCGCGCCGAGGAAGAGCGCCTGGTTGGCCTCGCCCTGCTCACGCCGCTCGCCGCCGAGGTCGTAGCTCACGCCCGGGTGCGCCTGGAGCACCTGGGCGATGCGCCCCTCGGGGCCGAGCAGCGAGAGGTAGACCTCCTCGGCGGTCGTCAGCGCGAGGTCGACCTCGGCGCTGACCTCGATGGCGCGGCGCTCCGACTCGTGGGCGATGGCGGTGAAGGCGTTGCCGCGCGTGATCGAGGCCGCCATGCGGAACGGGATCTCCTGGCCGCCGGGCGTGCGCAGCATGAGCCGCTCGATGTCGTGCTCGCTCCGACGCTCGGACGCCGGCAGGCGCACCATCACCTTGAGCTCGTCCGAGTCGCGCTGCTGGCGCCCGGCCTCGGCGCCGAAGAAGGCGCTGCGCACCTGGCGGCCGATCTCGGCGGTGGTGAGGCCGGCCGCCTCGCCGAGCCGCGTCGGTACGAAGTCGATCTGCGGCTTGCCCGGCTGGTGGCCGGGATCGATGTCGGTCACGCCGGAGAACGTCGCGAGCATGGCGGCGATGTCGGTGGCGGCGTGCTCGAGCTGGCGGATCTCGTCGCCGAGCAGGATGATCGAGATCGGCTTCTGGCTGGAGAAGGACGCGCGGAAGCCGAGCTTGTCGACGCCGGCGATCTGCCCGACCGCCATGCGCCACTCGCGCAGGTAGTCGAAGGCGCCGAAGTCGCGCTCCTTGGCGGGCACCAGCGCGACGCGCACCGAGACCTGGTGCGCGCCCGCCTGCCCCTGGGCGGCGACCGGCCCCACGGACTGAACGCCGCCGCCGATCTGCGCGAAGATCCCGCGTGAGACGGCATCGAAGTCGCCCTTCTTGGCGAGCACCGCCTTGGCGGCGGCGACGACGCGGTCGCGCACCGCCTCGCTGTCGGCGATCGGCGAGCCGAAGGGCAGCGTGGCGTCAAGCGAGACCATGTCGAGCTCGATCTGCGGGAACTGCGAAAAGCGCAGGCGACCGCTCATCGGCTGGGCGAAGATCAGCACCATCACCGCCACCGCGACGCCGAGGGTGAGGTAGCGGAAGCGCAGCGCGTGACCGATGAAGGGCGCGTACATGCGGTGCACGACGAACTCGAAGGCGCGCGTGACGAGGCGGCGCAGCGTGGTCATCACCAGCGAGATCACCGTGAGCACGACCGGGATCGCCGCCCCGACCAGCGCGCCGGCGAGGAGAGCGAGGAGCGTGTTGCCGACGACGCGACCGCCGAAGAGGAGCCCGGCGACGGCGAAGACGACCGCCCAGGTGCGCATGTGCTGCCAGAGCGGGCGCTTCTTGCCCTCGTGGCCGAGGTGGGCCGGCAGGATGAAGAAGCTCTCGATGAGCGAGAGCATCAGCACCGAGATCACCACCGCCGGGATGGCGGCGAAGATCTTGCCCTGCACGCCGGGCACGAAGAGCATCGGCATGAAGGCGGCGACGGTGGTGAGCACCGAGAAGGTCACCGGCACCGCCACCTCGCGTGCGCCCTCGATGGCGGCGCGCATGGGCGGCAGGCCCTGCTCGCGCTTCTGCCAGACGTTCTCGCCGACGACGATGGCGTCGTCGACGACGATGCCGACGGTGACGATGAACGCGAACATCGAGACCATGTTGATCGAGACGTCGGTCGAGCCGAGGAAGACGAAGGAGCCGAGGATCGAGACCGGGATCCCGGTCGTCACCCAGAAGGCGAGGCGCATCTCGAGGAAGAGGCCGAGCACGAAGAGCACGAGCACGAAGCTCAGGAGGGCGTTGTCGGTCAGGAGCGACAGGCGCTGCTTGAAGAGGTCGCTCATGTCGTTCCAGATCGCGACCTCGACGCCCGGCGGCAGCGCGGCGCGGACCTCGGCCATGTAGGCCTTGACGGCGTCGGCGACCTGGATCGGCGTCTCGCTGCCCATGCGATAGGCGCGCACCATCGCGGCCGGCGAGCCGTTGAAGCTCGAGGCCTGATCGACCTCGGCGAAGTCGTCCGCCACTTCGCCGATCTCGGCGGCGACGAGGCGCCCGCCTTGCGGGTTGGCCGCCAGCGGCAGGTTCGCGAACTCGTCGCCGGTCTTGGGCTTGGGGCGCGTGCGCAGCAGCACCTCGCCGCCGTCGGTCTTGATGCCCCCGCCCGGCAGCTCGGTCGACTCCGAGCGCAGGCGCTGCGCCAGCGCGTCGATGCTCAGGTTGAGCTCGCGCAGCTTTCGCAGCGGCACCTCGAGCGCGATCTCGGGCGGGCGCGTGCCGACGGTCTCGACCAGCGTGATGTCGGGGGACGCCTTGAGGTCGTCCTTGGCCTTCTCGACGAGGTCCTTGAGGACCTGCTCGTCGACGTCGCCGTAGAAGACGAGCGAGATCACCTCGCGCCGGTTCTCCAGCAGGTTGACGATCGGTCGCTCGGCGTCGAGCGGCATCGTGGTGATGCGGTCGACCGAGTTCTTCACGTCGGCGAGCACCTCCTGCGAGTCCTCCCCCTCCTCGATCTCGACGTAGACCGCGGCGAACCCCTCGGCGGCGCCGCCGGTCACGCGCTTGACCCCGTCGAGGCCGGCCACCGCCTGCTCGATCGACGAGACGATCTCCTCGGCCTCGCTCGGGCTCGCGCCGGGATAGGGCACCGTGACCGAGACCAGGTCGAGCTCGATCTCGGGGAAGACCTCCTGCTGGAGCTGCGTGCCCATCAGGAAGCCGCCCAGCAGGAACGCCACCATGAGCAGGTTGGCGGCGACCGGGTTCTTCGCCATCCAGGCGATCGGCCCGGTCGTGCGCAGCATCTTCGGGCGGCGCAGCGCGTCGGCCAGCGCGCGCTCGCTCGGGCTCGGCGCCGCGGGCTCCGGCTCGCTCACGGCGCCACCGCCTTCTTCGCCGCCGCGCCCGCCCCACCCGGCGTGCCGGTCGGCCCCGCCGGATCGCCGCCGACCCCGTCCTTGGGCGCCGCCACCTTGAGCGGCATGCCCGCGACCGGCGCGCTGAGGCGGCTCGTGATGATGCGCTCGCCGGGTACCACGCCGCGCTTGACCAGGACCTCGTCCTCGTCGCGCCAGACGATCTCGACCTCGCGGATCTCCAGGACATTGTCGGCGGAGAGCACCCACACCGCCTTGCCGTCGCGCAGCGCGCGCCGCGGTACCGCCACCACCTGGTCGAGCGCCGCGACGTCGATGGCGACGTCGACGAAGGCCCCGAGGAAGAGCGGCAACCCACGCTCGGCCGAGGCGAGCCCGAGCGGATCGGAGATCTCGACCAGGAGCCGCGCCTGCGCGCCGAGCGGATCGAGCTCGGAGAGGAGACGGATCACGCGCCCCTGGCGCTCGACGGTGGCGCTCGATCCCGTGCCGACCTGCCGCACCACCGCGCGCGCCCCACCGCCGTCGGGCACGCCGCCGATCCCAGGGATGGCGACACGCGCGATCTCGTCGAGCGGCACCGTGACCTCGACCCAGAAATGGTCGGTCCCGACCAGGCGCGCCAGCGGTGTCTGGGGCGTCGCCAGGAGGCCGAGCTCGACCGACTCCTCGCGCACGAAAGCGTTGAAGGGCACGGCGATGGTCGTGCGCTGCACGTCGAGGCGCGCGCGCTCGAGCGCCGATCCCGCGGCCGCGACCTGCACCTCGGCGAGGCGCTTGTACGGGTCGCGCAGCGCCAGCGCCTTGCCCTCGGCGCTCGCCTCGATCTCCTTTTCGAGGAGGCTCCACTCGCGCTCGGCGACCGCCTTGCGTCCGCTCTCGACCTGCAGATCGACACGCGCCTTGGCGACCTGGGCCTGCTGCTGCGAGACGGCCAGGCGGTAGGCGCGGTCGTCGATGCGCACCGCCACCGTGCCCTCGGGCAGGATGCCGCCGGGCACCAGGCGCGGGTCGACCTCGACGACGCGGCCGGAGACCTCGGGCTGCAGCGTCACCTCGCGCGCCGCCTTGACGCGGCCGACCGATCGCAGGTGCAGGACCTCGTCGTGGCGCCGCGCCTCCTCGACGGTGACGAGCTGCTCGGCGGGCATGCTCGGCCGGGTCGGCGCAGGCGGGCGCGTGGCGATGAGGTGGCGCATCATGAGCACGGCCCCGACGACCGCGATCACCGGCACCACGACGTTGAGCACGATCTTCTTGGCGGTCATGGCGCGTCCCGGTCGAGGTCACGAGGCCAGGTCCCCCCGAGCGCGCGATGGAGCTGCACGCGGTGGGCGAGCAATTGTCGGCGCGCCGCAAGCACGCTCTGTTCGATCTGCTGCAGCGCGCGCTCGGTGGTGAGCACCTCGAGGTAGGTCGCGAGACCGCCGAGGTAACGCGTGCGCGATTCCTCGTGCGCGAGGCGCGCGAGCTCGAGCTGCGCGTCGAGGTTGGCGAGGTAGTCGGCCTGCCGGCGCTCCTGGACGAGCGCGTCCTCGACCTCGCCGAGCGCGGTGAGGGTGACCTGGCCGTAGGCGTTGATCAGCTCTTCGAGGGCGGCGCGCGTGCGATCGACCTCGGCCGAGCGCTGGCCGCCGTCGAAGAGCGGCGCGAGCAGGTTGGCGGCGAGATTCCAGATCCAGCGCTGGAAGAGCTCGAGCAGATCGGGGGACTGGAAGCCGGTCGACCCCGACAGCGACAGCGACGGGTACTGCGCGGCGATCGCCTGGCCGACGCGGTGGTCGGCGGCGATGACGCGCTGCATGGCGGCGCGCACGTCGGGACGACGCATGAGCAGCTCCGATGGGATCCCGGTCGGCGGCGGCGCGGGCGGATCCGGCAGGAGCTCGCGCACGCCGAGCTCGAGCGCACCGGGCGGGCGGCCGGCGAGGATGGCGAGCTGGTGGAGCGCGACCGCGAGGCGCGCCTCGGCCAGCGGTCGCTGCGCCTGGATCGCCGTCAGCGACTGGCGCTGCTGGTAGACCTCGGCCGAGGTGGCGAGTCCCTGCGCGAAGCGCAGCTCGACCAGCTCGACCAGCTTCTTGCCGGCCTCCTCCTGGCGGGTGATGAGCGCGAGCAGCGCGCGCTCGCCGACGGCCGAGAGCCAGAGGTCGGTCACGCGCGCCGAGAGCGAGAGGGCGACGGCCTGCATGTCCTCGCGCGAGGCGAGCACGTCGAGCGCGGCGGCGTCGCTCATGTGCGCGACGCGCCCCCACAGGTCGAGCTCGTAGGAGGCGGAGACCCCGAGCGTATAGTTGGCGGCCTCGATCGAGCGGATGCCGATCGGCTCGCCGGCGTTGAAGACGCTGCGCGCGCCGCCGACCCCGGCCTGGGCGTTGAGCTTGGGGAAGAAGGCCGAGTCGGCGCCGCGAGCGATCGCCTCGGCCTGGGCGATGCGCGCGAAGGCGCGCTTGAGGTCGAGGTTGTCGTCGATGACGCGGGCGACGAGCGCGTCGAGCTCGGGGTCGGCGAAGCGCGTCCACCAGCGCTCGACCGGCGGGCCGTCGACGCCGCCTTCGACGAAGCGCTCGGGCACGGGCGCGGCCAGGGGCGGCGTGGGGGTGGTGTCGACCGAGTGCACGCTGCACGCCATGAAGAGCGCGATCGGGAGCGGCAAGACCAGGCGCGATCTCATCGTCGTCCTCGGGCCGGCGCGCCGGCGTCCTGCTCGGGTCGCAAGCCGCCGACGAGGAGGTCGGCGAGCGCGGCCGCGAACGCGTCATCGTCGGTCCGTGCCGCCTCGGGCGCGACCAGCTCGAGGAAGGCGACGTTGTGAGCGGCGCCGATCAGCGCGCGCGCGGCGACCTGGGCGTCGGTCGAGCGCAGGCGCCCGAGCTTCATCTCCGCGGCGAGCCAGTCGCCGAGCAGGCGCAAGACGCGCACCGGCGGCGGCTCTGGCATGTCCCTGAAGAGCGCCGCCGCGGTCATGCCGCCGTGGGCGGCGCGCATCATCACGCGCGGCAATACGACCCGGAACATCGCCAGGAGCTCGGCGATCACGGTGGCGAGATGCGCGCGCAGATCTCCTTGTCCCGCGCGCGCCGGCAGATCGGCGAGCCACGCGGAGTGGCACTCGAAGGCGCTGGCGAAGAGCTCGTCCTTGGTCGCGAAGCGCTTGAAGATCGTGCCTTCGCTGATGCCGGCGGCGCGCGCGACCTCGGCGGTGGTCGCCTGGCCACCGTCGCGCATGAAGACCTCGCGGGCGGCCGCGAGGATGGTGTCGTCGTCGATGGTGCGAGGGCGCGCCATAAGTAAGTGACGACTCACTTACCGGGCGATGTGGCACACGTCAATCGTTTCGTCGCGCGACCTGCAGGCGGTCGTAGTGGCGATAGCCGAGCTGCGCGAGCGCCTCGGGCGGGGCGAGCCCGATGTCGACCAGGGTCTTGGTGCCGTAGGTGCCGGCGAGGACCGGCGGGCTGTAGGCGGCGATCGCCTCGGGGGTGCGGAAGGGCTCGAGCGGCTGCAGGACCTGGTGGGCGTGCACGTGGATGAAGTGCGCCATCGCCAGGCGGGTGTAGCCGGCGGAGAGCGGCGCGCGGATGACGTGCGGCGTCGCGAGGAAGCGCCCGCCGGTGAGGATCTCGAGCTCCTGGCCGACCTGCGCCACGAGGCAGCCCTCGGGCGCGAGGCCGCGCACCATGCGGCCTTGCGGGTGCACGGCGCTCGGGCGCGTGCGCAGGTAGAGGCCGCTCTGATCGTCGGGGCGCGGGCAACGGCGGCCGTCGGGATCGAGGAAGCGCCCGCCGGGCAGGAGCGTGAGCAGGTTGAAGTCGGTGTGCTCCTCGCCCCAGAGGATCCCGGTGCCGAGCTGCTCGGGCGTGAGCGGCAGGTACTTGAGCGCGCGCGTCACGTGCGGTCCGCCGTCGACCAGCGCCTCGAAGCGATAGGGCGGCAGCCCGAGGCTCGTCGCCGATCCGCGCAGGAGCGCGAGGCCGACGAGGTGGAGCTGGTGGCCGATCGAGCGCATCGTCGCCTTGAAGTCCTCGTCGCCGTCGGGCCAGATGTTGTCGGCGTAGATCTGCGGATATTGCTGGCGCGCCAGCGGATCGAGCGGCTCGGGCGCGGCGAACCAGCACTCCTTGAAGTCGGGCTGGCCGCCCGCGATCACCGCCTTCTCGGTGTTGGGCGGGGTCCAGCCGCGCTGAAACCAGATCTCCGGGCGGCCGTAGCGGCGCTTGTCGGCCTCGGGCAGCGCCGTGAAGGCGAGGAACCGATCGTAGAAGCGATCGAGGGTCGGCCCGTGCACGCCGTGAGCGCGCACGAAGACCAGGCCGAACTCGCCGAAGGCGCGAGCGAGCGCGTCGCTGGCGCGGCTGTGCGTGTCCGCGTCGTGGCTGGCGAGCTCGGTGAGATCGACGACGGGGATGTCCTGGGCACTGACGGCTTCGGCGACCATGGGTGTCTCCTGACGATGACCGCCGTTCTATACGCCAGCGCACGGACGTTTGTCCTTCCCATCGCGGGTGACAGCGACTATCGAGGCGAGCTCGACATGTCGCCTCCCACCCCATGATGTGAATCATCGGAGCCCACAGATGACCGCCAAGCCCGCCGACGCCGCCGGTATCCGCCTCAATCGCTGGTTCACCGACCAGGGGATCTGCTCGCGCCGCGAGGCGGACCGCTGGATCGAGGCCGGCCGCGTCGCCGTCAACGGGGAGCTCGCCGCGCTCGGCACCAAGGTGCACCCCAAGGACAAGGTCGCGCTCGACGGGCGCGTGCTCGTGCCGCGCCAGGCGCGCCCGATCGTCATCGCCTACAACAAGCCGGTCGGCGTCGAGTGCACCTCCGATCCGAAGGTGCCCAACAACCTCCTCGACGCCGTCGCCTACCCCGAGCGCCTGGTGCACATCGGGCGCCTCGACGTGATGTCCGAGGGGCTCATCCTCCTCACCAACCGCGGCGAGATCGTCAACGGGATCCTGCGCAGCGAGTTCGACCACGAGAAGGAATACCTGGTCGAGCTCTCGCACCCGGTGAGCGATCAACAGATCGGACAGCTCGCGCGCGGGGTCGACATCGGCGACGGCAAGGGTCGCACGCGCCCGTGCACGATCGAGCGGCTCGGGCCGGCGAGCCTGCGCATCATCCTGACCGAAGGGCGCAACCGGCAGATCCGCAAGATGGCCGAGGCGGTGCAGAACCACGTGCGGCGCCTCGAGCGCCAGCGCATCATGCACATCCGCCTCGGCACCCTGCCGCGCGGGCAGTGGCGCCACCTCTCGCACGACGAGATGAGCGAGCTCTTCCTCGCGCTCGGCATGGGCGAGCCGCGCGGGCTGCCGCGCGACATCGACACGCGCCCGCACCTGCCGAGCACGGCGGTCGTCAAGGTGGCCACGCGCGAGCACGCGCCCGAGCGCTCGCGGTCCCGACCCCACCCTTCAGCGGCCCCGGCGCGCACCGAGCGCGGGCGCGGAGGAGGGCCACGCCGATGAGGAGGATGCCGCCGATGAGACTCGACGCGATGACCTGCACGACCGCCGCGCTCCTCTTCGCCCTCGCCGCGTGCGACGGCGCGGAGCCCGCCGCCACCCCCGACGCCGATGTCGCGGAGGTCGCCGAGGACACCGATAACGCCGAGGTCACCGCGATCGCCGAGGACACCGCGATCGCGGAGGACACGAGCCCCGCCGAGACCGACACCGCCGCCGAGACCGACGCGCCAGCCGACCCCGCCGCCGCGCTCATCGCCGAGGGCGAGGCGCTCTTCTTTCGCGCGCTCGCCGGCGAGACCGCGCTGCGCGCCGAGGCGATCGACACGCTCGCGGCCGGGCTCGCCCTCGATCCCGAACACGCGCGCGGCCAGCTCCTCTTCGGCATGGCGCAGCTCTCCGCGGTCGCGGAGGACGGAAACCTCTTCGCCGCCCTTCAGGCCCAGCCCGCGCTCGAGAAGGCGATGGCGCTCGCGCCCGAGGACCTGCGCATCGTCGGCTGGCTCGGCACCGTCAAGGTCGGCGCCGCGCGCGCGCTCGGCATCGGCCTCGACGAGGCGATCGCATTCATGATCGACGCCGCCGACGTCTACCCCGAGTTCAACAACGTCAGCCTCGCCATCGCCTTCGGCCGCTTCCCGCTCGACACGCCCTACCCGCAGATGGCGATCGACCGCCTGCTCGCCGTCGCCGACTGCGGCAGCGACCACGACGTCTGCCGCAACACCGCGCGCGTGCCGCACAACAACGAGGGCGCGCTCATGCTCTTCGGCGACGTCTACGCGCGCGTCGGCGATCGCGACAAGGCCCGCTACTACTACGAGCTCGCGCTCGCGAGCCCCGACGCCGCGACCTGGGACTACGCCGGCGACGCGCAGGCGGTGCTCGACGACCTCGACGAGCGCATCGATCTCTACCTCGACGCCGACCCGCTGAACGACCCGCTCTTCTTTGCCGAGGGCCGCGTCGCCTGCGTCGCCTGTCACGCGCCCTGAGGCGACCGGTGGCCCGGCGGGCCACTCCCTCGATCAGCCCTTGGCCTCGAGCTGGATGCGCACGGCCTGCGGCGCGACCTCGCGGATCTTGGCCTCGATCTCGTTGATCTCGTGCGCGACCTGCTGGGTGATGCGCTCGGAGAACTCGCCGACCCAGGCCTTGAGCTTCTCTTCATCGCCGGCGGCCGCCCTGGCGGCGGCGAGATCCGCCGGGGTCATGATGCGCTCGGCGAGCTTGCGTCCGTCGAAGTCGATGCCCGCCGAGACGTGGAAGCTGTCGACGCCGAGCATGACCGCCCGGAACCCGCCGGAGCTCTCGAGCGTGCCGTGCGTCTGGAGGACCTCCTGGATCTTGTCCTGCACGTCGTCGTCGACCGCGCGGATCGTCAGGAACTGCCGGTTCTGCATGATGAGGACCAGCGCCACGCCCGCGAGCACGAGCCCGACCAGGAGCGACGCGAGCGAGTCCCAGGTCGCGTCGCCGGTGAGCTGCGTGAGGATGATGCAGATCGACGCGAGCACGACGCCGAGGATCGCCGCCCCGTCCTCCATCAGGACCGCGGCGATGGTCGGGTCACGCCCCTCTTTGATGTAGCGCTTGAAGCTGACGCCGGCCGCCTTGGCGTCCTTGCTGACGCCGCGCACCGCCACCAACATCGCCCAACCCTCGACGACGAAGCTGAACGCGAGCACCGCCCAGGTGATCCACGAGTACTCGACCGGGTGCGGATCGATGAGCCCGACGATGCCGTGATAGAGCGTGATGCCGGCGCCGAGGAAGAAGATCCCGAGCGCCGAGGTCAGCCCCCAGAAGAAGCGGTCGCGCGCGTAGCCGTAGGGGTGCGACTCATCGGGCGGGCGCTGCGACTGCGCGATGCCGACGAGCAGGAGGCTCTGATTGCCGGTGTCCGCCACCGAGTGGATCGCCTCCGACAAGAGCGCGGCCGACCCCGAGGCGAGGAAGCCGATGAACTTGACGACGGTGATGATCGCGTTCGCCGTCACGCCGGCGATGACGGACGACTTCGAGCTTCCGGCCATGGCTTCCTTCCTCGTTCGGGCGCCGTGCGCGCGGCGGCTTCAGCTCTGCGGCTCGTAGAACGAGAGCCACTGATCGTGCCTGTCGTCCGCGCCGCGCACGACGTCGAAGTAGCGCTCCTGCAGGCGCTTCGTCACCGGGCCGCGTGTGCCGCTGCCGACGACGCGGCGGTCGATCTCGCGCACCGGCGTGACCTCGGCGGCGGTGCCGCACATGAAGACCTCGTCGGCGAGGTAGAGCGTGTCGCGCGTGAGCGACATCTCCTTGACGCCAATGCCCTCTTCGGCGGCCAGCGTGATCAGCGTGTCGCGCGTGATGCCACCGAGGATCGGCCCCGAGAACGGCGCGGTGTAGAGCGTGTCGCCGATGACGGCGAAGACGTTCTCGCCCGAGGCCTCGCTTACGTAGCCGTTGGTGTCGAGGAGCAGCGCCTCGCTGTAGCCCTCGGCGTTCGCCTCGCGCTTTGCGAGGATCGAGTTGACGTAGTGCCCGATGACCTTGCCCTTGTGGAGCTGCGAGTTGACGTGCGGGCGCGAGAACGTCGAGGTCTTGATGCGCACGCCGTTGTTGAGCCCTTCCTCGCCGAGGTAGGCGCCCCACGGCCAGACCGCGATCGCGACGACGGTCGGGTTGTCGAGCGTACCGACGCCGAGCGCACCGTAGCCCGAGAACGCGATCGGCCGGATGTAGCACGAGCGCAGGCCGTTCTTGGCGCACGTCTCGAGCACGGCCGCCGTCAGCGTGTCGACCGAGTACGGCAGCGGCAGGGTCATGATGCGCGCCGAGTCGGACAGGCGCTGCATGTGCTCGCGCAGCCGGAAGATCGCCGAGCGGCCGTCGGCGCGCTGGTAGGCGCGGATGCCCTCGAAGACGCCGAAGCCGTAGTGAAGCGCGTGCGCGAGCACGTGCACCTGGGCCTCGTCCCAGGGCACGAAGGCGCCGTCCATCCAGATCCAGGGGCTCTTTTGAATTCCGGCCATGGCGTCAATTTCCTCTCGCCTCGGACGGCACGGCCCCGGCGCGAGCGAGCGCTGCGAGTCGTGCCGTCACCTCGGCGACCACCTGGCGGTGGCGATGTACATCCTTATATAGGGCGACCGCCGCATCGTCCCCGCCCCGCGCGGAGGCCTCGCCGTACCCCATGCGCAGCGCGAGGCGGCGGAGGTGGTCGCGATCGGAGGCGCTCCACGCGGCCGGAGCGGCGGCGAGCAACGTCAGACTATCGGCCCCGACTTCTTGCACGAGGGCGAGGCGGTTATCAAGGCGACGCAGGAAACGATGCGCCTCGTCGAGCGCGCGCACGTCCTCGTCGGCCACGCGCCCCTGCCGGACGAAGCCCGGCAACGCGACCAACGGCTCGGCATCCGGGTGGCGCGTCAGCGCATCGATGGCAAAGTCGGAGAGCTCGCTCACGACCGCCTGGAGCTCGGGCCGCGCCGGGCCGAGCACGCGCGCATGCACGAGCGTCGCCAGCTCCCACGCCTCGGGCTCGGCGCCACCCGGGCGCGCGAGGTGGTGCTCACGCCAGCGCGACGCCGTCACCGAGAGCGGACCTTGCGTGCCGGTCGGACGCGGGCGAGCGTCGAGGCGGTAGAGGCTGCCCTCGACGCTCGAGACCGAGAGCGCCGTGACGATCGCGCGGCTCATGCGCAGGGCGATCGCGGCGTCGGCGTCGTCGGCGACGAGGAAGAGCAGCTCGAGCTCCGAGCGATAGCCTAGCTCGCGCCGGGCGAAGGCGCCGAGCGCGACGACCGCCAGCGGGCTCACCTCGGCGAGCTCCCGCTCGCTCTTGGCCGCGAGCTCGCGCCGCACCGCGTCGGCGAGCCCGAGCACGATCACCTCGGCGAGGTCGCTCAGCTGCTCGGACGGATCGGCGACGAGCCCGGCGAGATCGAAGAAGCCGATGCGCAGGATCTCGGCGGTCTGGAATCGTCGCGCCGCGACGAGAAAGTCCTCGATCGGCGCCCCGCCCTGTCCGTTGGCGCCGCCCTGCCCGGCGCTCAGCGCCAGCTCGAGCTCGGCCGCCAGGAGCCGCGCCATGTCGTGGCGCGTGCGCGTGACCGGCTCCTTGCCGTCGAGCACGAGCCGATCGAGCAGCCCGGGCGAGCGCACGAGGAGCCGCGACAGGAAGTGGCTCGTACCGAAGAGGTTGACGAGCGCGGTCAGCCGCCGCGGATCGCGGTCGAGCTGCTCGAGCGCGGCATGGCGATGGCGGATCGCGCGCAAGAGCGCGTCGACGTGGCTCAGGGCCTGGTCGGGATCCGGCGTCTGGCTCGCGGAGAAGAGGATCTTGGCACCGAGCGTCGCCAACGCGCCGCCACCGCCACCACCCGCATGGCGCGGATGGAAGGGGCTGTCGGGCCGGCGCGCCAGGACGTCGATGCGGTTGCGCGCCGCCTCGAGTCTCACGAAGCCGAGCGCGAGCAACGCTTGATCGCGCAGGCCGGCGTCGGCGTCGGGATCGAGCGCGGCGCCGAGGTGCTCCTCGACGGTGAGCCCGAACGACGTGCCCGGCGCGTCCAGGGCGACGACGCGCGGCTCGCGCTCCTCGCCGGTGGCCCGCTCCTGGTCGGCCCCGGCGACGACCGCCTCGAAGGCGGCGCGCACGCGCTTTCTGTGCTCGGCCAGCGCCTCCTCGAAGCGCGGCAGCGGATCGCCGTCGCCGCCGACCATGCGCTCGGCCACACGCCTGCGCAGCGCCGGGTCCGCGGACAGCACGTGGGTCTGGCGGTCCTCCTCGAGCTGCAGGAGGTGCTCGATGCGCAAGAGGAACCGGTGCGCCGAGGCGAGCCCGTCGGCCTCGCTCTGATCGACGAGCCCCGCCAGGGCCAGCCGCTGTAGCGCCGTCCGCGTATCGCGCGTGCGCAGATCCGGCAGGCGCCCGCCCCAGGCGAGCTGCAGCGCGCGCACGACGAAGTCGAGCTCGCGCAGGCCGCCGCGCCCGAGCTTGACGTTGAATCCGACCTTGTGGCCGAGGCGCGCGCTCGCTTGATCGAGGCGGCGCTTCATCGCGCGCAGGTCCTCGGCGAAGGCGTAGTCGAGGTGCTTCCGAAAGACGAAGGGTTCGAGCGAGGCGATGATGCGCTCGCCGAGCGCGAGGTCGCCGGCGACGGCGCGCGCCTTGATCCACGCGATGCGCTCGGCGTCGTGACCGAAGGACTCGTAATAACGCTCGAGCGCCTCGGCGCTGTTGCAGAGCGGCCCCGTCCGCCCTTCGGGGCGCAGGTCGAGATCGACTCTCAGCGCGCCGCCGGCCTCGCCCGGCTCGGTCAGGAGCTGGGTGAGCTTCGCGAAGAGGCGCGCGTGATAGACGTGCAGGTCGACGGGGGTGCCGAGGCCGCGCGCCCCGTCGGTGCGCCCCTGGTCGGTGGCGTAGGCGTAGAGCAGGTCGACGCTGGCGGCGAAGTCGAGCTCGCCTCCGCCGAGCGCGCCCATCGCGATGACGACCGCGCCGCACGGCGCGCCGTCCTGGGTGAGCGGCCGACCGTGGCGGCTCTGGACCTGCGCCGTCGCAAACGCCAGCGCGTGCTCGATCGCCGCCTCGGCCAGCGCCGACAGGCCCGCCGCCGTCGCCAGCGGGTCGCCGCTGACGAGCTCGTGCGCCGCCAGCCCGAGCAACGCCCGCTGCCGCGCGACCCCGAGCTTCTCCGCGAAGCTCGCCTCCGGCTCGGACAGCGGCGCCTCGGCGGCGAGGCGCGCCGCGATCGCCGCGCGGTCCCGCACGACCGGGGCGGCCTCGAGCTCGGCCAGCGCCTCGGGGTGCGCGATGAGGAAGCGCCCGAGGTAGGGCGACGCCAGGACGAGCGGCGCGAGCAGCTCGGCTCGGGCGCGATGATTCGGCGCCAGCTCGGCGAGGCGCGCGAGCACCTGGGCTACGGCGGGGTCCCGGGGATCCGTCATGGGCGCCAAGGTAACCGCCTTCGCCGGCGCACGAAACCAGAATCTCCCGGGCCGCGCAGCGGGCGAAATTGGCGCGCTCGATCCGACGCTCCTATGCTAAGGGCGTCGCTCCGGCCGACCGGACGCCAAAGACCCAAGGATCGCCATGGCCTCGCCCCCACCTGCCGGCGGCTCGCGCCGAGCCCCAGTCGCCGCCTGCATCCTCGCCGCGGGCAAGGGCACCCGCATGCGCTCGCGTCTGGTCAAGGTGCTCCACCCCTTCCTCGGTCGCCCGATGGTGCTGCACCTCGTCGACGCCGCGTTCCGCGCCGGCGTCGACCGCGTCGTCACCGTGGTCGGCCACCAGGCCGACGACGTCGGCCGCGAGATCACCCACGCCTTCCCCGGCTGGTCGCTCGGCTTCGCCCCCCAGACCGAGCAGCTCGGCACCGGCCACGCCGTCCTGCAGGCGCTGCCCCAGCTCGCCGGCGCCGGCGAGGTGCTCGTGCTCTACGGCGACACCCCGCTCTTGTCCGCGCGCACCCTGGCCCAGCTCCTCCAGGCCCACCGCGAGTCGGCGCACGCGATGACCATCGCCACCTTCCAGGCCGCCGATCCGACCGGCTACGGCCGCGTCGTGCGCGCGCCCGACGGCGCCGTCCTGCGCATCGTCGAGCACGCCGACGCCACCGCCGACGAACGCGCCATCACCGAGGTCAACGCCGGCATGTGCGTCATCCGCGGCGCGCTCGTCGAAGCGGCGCTCACCTCGCTCACACCCCACAACGCCCAGGGCGAGCTCTACCTCACCGACCTGGTCGCGCGCTTCGCGCTCACCTCCAGCGAAGGCGTCGGCGCCTTCACGCTCGCCGATCCGATCGAAGCCCACGGCATCAACACCCGCGCCCAGCTCGCCCAGCTCGAGGAGACCGCGCTCGCCCGCATGCGCCTCACCTGGATGGACCGCGGCGTCTCGATGCAGGACCCCGGCTCGATCCGCATCGACGCCGAGGTCGACATCGGCGAGGACACGCTGCTCGGCCCCAACGTGCAGCTCCTCGGCAAGACGCGCATCGGCATCGGCTGCCGCATCGACGCGGGCGCGCTGATCGACACCTGCGAGCTCGGCGACTTCGTGCACGTCAAGGCCTACTCGGTCATGACCCATGCCCGCCTCGCCTCCGGCGTCGAGGTCGGCCCCTTCGCGCACCTGCGCAAAGGCACCGAGCTCGGCGAGCGCGTCAAGGTCGGCAACTTCGTCGAGACCAAGCAGGCCCGCTTCGGCCCGCACGCCAAGGCCTCGCACCTGTCCTACCTCGGCGACTGCGAGATCGGCCGCGGCGTCAACGTCGGCGCCGGCACCATCACCTGCAACTACGACGGCGTCCACAAGCACAAGACCATCATCGAGGAAGGCGCCTTCATCGGCTCCGACACCCAGCTCGTCGCGCCGGTCAGGATCGGCAAGCACGCCACCATCGCCGCCGGCACCACCGTCGTGCGCGACGTGCCGGAAGGCGCGCTCGCGCTCGCGCGTTCCGAGCAACGCAACCTCGAGGGCTACTACGATCGCTACCGCAAGCCTCGAGAAGAACAAAAGAAGGCCGCCCAGGAAGCTAAGCGCCAGCACCCACCCGAGCCGCCGCCGGCCGACGCTCCGAGCAAAGAGACCTGAGACATGTGTGGCATCGTCGGATACATCGGCAGCGAACCCTGCATGGACATCATCGTCGAGGGGCTGCGGCGCCTCGAGTACCGCGGCTATGACTCGGCCGGCATCGCCGTCGTCGAGGGCGGCGCGCTCCGCTCGGCCCGCTCCGAGGGCAAGCTCGACAACCTCGTCAAGAAGCTCCGCAAGGAGCCCCTCACCGGCCAGGTCGGCGTCGGCCACACCCGCTGGGCCACGCACGGCCGCCCCAGCGAGGACAACGCCCACCCCCACCGCTCGGGTACCGTCGCCGTCGTGCACAACGGCATCATCGAAAACCACGTCGCGCTCAAGCGCGAGCTCGAAGCGCTGGGCCACACCTTCACCTCGCAGACCGACACCGAGGTGATCGCGCACCTCATCGCGCACGAGCGCAAGACCCGCAACGCCCCGCTACCAGAGGCGGTCTTCGCCGCCATGAAGCGCCTCGTCGGCGCCTACGCCATCGTCGTCGTCGACGCCTCCGAGCCCGGCACCATCGTCGGCGCCCGCCTGGCGAGCCCGCTCGTCGTCGGCCTCGGCCAGCACGAGAACTTCCTCGCCTCCGACGTCGCCGCCCTGCTCTCGCACACGCGCGACATGATCTTCCTCGACGAGGGACAGATCGCCGTCGTCACCGCCGCGCGCGTCGAGCTCCGCGACGCCGAGACCTTCGCGCCGATCCCCTACCGGGCGACCCACGTCACCTGGACCCCGGCCATGGCCGAGAAGGGCGGCTTCAAGCATTTCATGGCCAAGGAGATCCACGAGCAGCCGCGCGCCATCGCCGACACCCTGCGCGGCCGCGTCGACCTCGAGAACGCCGCCGTCGTCCTGCCCGAGATCCCGCTCGGCGCCGACGATCTCGCGCGCGTCTCCCAGATCTACATCGTCGCCTGCGGCACCTCGTGGCACGCCGGCCTGGTCGGCCGCTACCACTTCGAGGATCTCGCCGGCCTCGCCGTGCACGTCGAGCTCGCCAGCGAGCTGCGCTACCGCAACGCGCCGATCGACGAGCGCACCATCATCATCGCCATCTCGCAATCCGGCGAGACGGCCGACACCCTCGCCGCGCTGCGCGAAGCCAAGAAGAAGGGCGCGCGCATCATCTCGATCTGCAACGTCATCGGCGCCTCGATCCCGCGCGAGAGCGAAGGCACGCTCTACACCCACGCCGGCCCCGAGATCGGCGTCGCCTCGACCAAGGCCTTCACCACCCAGCTCGTCGCGCTGCACCTCCTGGCGATCCACTTCGGGCGCCTGCGCGGTCGCCTCACCGACGCCGCGCTGCGCGCCGAGCTCGCGGCGCTCCTGCACGCCCCCGCGCTCGTCGAGTCGGCGCTGCCGCGCGAGGGCGAGCCCAACCCCTACGAAGCGATCGCGCGCCGCTGGCACGAGGCGCACTCGATGCTCTTCCTCGGGCGCGGCAACCTCTTCCCGCTGGCGCTGGAAGGCGCACTAAAACTCAAGGAAATCAGCTATATCCATGCCGAGGGCCAGGCCGCCGGCGAGATGAAGCACGGCCCCATCGCGCTCATCGACGAGCGCGTGCCGACGGTGGTCATCAACCCGCTGGATCAGCACTTCGCCAAGGTGCGTTCGAACCTCTCGGAGGTGCGCGCGCGCTCGGGCCCGGTGATCCTCATCGCCTCGCAGGGCGACGACGAGGCCGCCTCGCTCGCCGAGCACGTACTCTACCTGCCCGACGCCATCCCGCCCCGGCTGATGCCGCTCGTCGTCGCGCTGCCGATGCAGCTCCTCGCCTATCACATGGCCGACTTCAAGGGCACCGACGTCGACCAGCCGCGCAACCTCGCCAAGTCGGTGACCGTCGAGTAGCCGCGGCGTCTTGCCTGAGCAAGCTCGACCGCTACATGCGAGACGTAGCGGCCGAGCTTTGGCAGGGTTATCCCCCCCCAGGGCGAACCCCACCCATCCTTGCGTACGTGGTCGGGAAGAAGCGCTCACACCCGCGCATCACATCCAGGGCGCGCAATGCTCGCCGCATGGGGGATGCGGGGTGGGCGGGTCGTGCGCTCTCAGCGATCCTCTCGGCCTCGCACGGTTGGATGAGAGCAGCTTGAAGCCGTCACCACCCCTGACGCGAGCGGATTGCGCGCACACTTCTTGTGCGCGCCCGCACACAGCCACGCACCGTGCTCGCACAAACCCGCACACGTTCGCTTTGCGATTTCCAGGACCCGGGCTAAACCCGTCTCAGAGGTTGGTCCCGGTCCGGAAGCTCGATGTCCCGACGACGTCCCGATCCATCTTACGATCCGACCCCCGACGCCCCGCTCGGGATCCCCGTGCCAACGACGACGGCCGCGGACGCGCTCGCGCTGGTCATCGCCTGGAGCCGCACCGAGCCCGAGCGCGTCGGCGAGCGCGCCCTCATCGAGCCGCGCCCGATGGTGATCGGCCGCGGCGGACCGCGCCCCGAGGACAACGGTCCGCGCGTCGAGTTCGCCGCCGTCCGCCCCGGGCGGACACTCGCTCGCGGCCCGCTCGGCGCGCCGACCCTCTCACGCCTGCACGCCCGGCTCTGGGCCGACCAGGAGGGCATCGAGTTCGTGCGCACCGGCAAGGGCCACGTCGAGCTCGACGGCGTTCGCGTCGACGACGGCCAGCTCGGGCCGGGCTCGACGCTGCTGCTCGCCAACGAGCTCCTCGTCGTCTGCGAGCGACGCCCCGCGCAGCCGCCCGACGCCGCGCTCGCCCGCACCCCCGAGTTCCCCTTCGGCGACACCGATCCGTCCGGGATCACCGGCGAATCCGCCATGACCTGGCGACTCCGCGATCAGGTGCGCTTCGCCGCCGGCTCCGCCGCGCCGCTGCTCGTGCTCGGCGCGCCCGGCTCGGGCAAGGACCTCGTCACCCGCGCCGTGCACAGCGCCTCCGCCCACCGCGACCGCCCCTACCTCGTGCTCGGCGGCGCCACCCTCACCCGCGCCGAGGTCGACGCGCTCCAGTCGCGCGACGACGCCCCCTTCGTCGTCATCGACGAGGTCGGCGACGTCGCGCCCGAGGTGCAGCCCTTCCTGTCGCGCCTCATCTCGCTCGTCGGCAGCCAGCCGCCGCCGCGCCTGCGCATCGTCGCCACCAACTCGGCGCCGCTCAACGCCCTACCCCACGCCGCCGCCGCGGCCCCCGGCGCCGCGCCCCCCACCGACCCAGTGCGCGCCGATCTCGCCTCGCGCTTCATCCACCTCGTGCGCGTGCCCGGGCTCGACGAGCGCCGCTCCGACGTGCCGCTGCTCGCCCGCGCCCTCCTCCGCGAGATCGCCGCCGAGCAGCCCGAGGTCGGCCAGCGCTTCTTCGACGACTGGTCCGCCCGCGCGCACCTCGGCGCGCCGCGCCTGTCGCCGGCCCTGGTCGATCGCCTGGTGCGGCACCGCTGGCACGCCCACGTGCGCGAGCTGACCGCCCTCCTCTGGACCGCGATGACCACCGCCTCCGAAGGCTGGCTCGACGCCACGCCCGAGGTCCTCGCCCAGCTCGATGCGATCCCCGATCCCGGCTTCGCCGACCCGGGGCGACTCGGCGCCGACGCGATCCGCGACGCCCTCGAGCGCGCCCACGGCAAGGTCGCCCAGGCCGCGCGCCTGCTCGGTCTCAAGAACCGCTGGGTGCTCTATCGCGTCATGGAGAAGCTCGACATCCGCACGCAGGATCGCTAATCCGCAGGGGCGATGGCCGCGCCCCCGACCTCCCAGCTCGAGCTCGTCTCGCCGACCGACAAGTCGAAGCAGCAGCGCGCCGAGGCCTTGCTCGCCGACCTCAACGCGCCACAGCGCGAGGCCGTGCAGCACAGCCACGGCCCGCTGCTCGTGCTCGCCGGCGCCGGCAGCGGCAAGACGCGCGCGCTCACCCGCAAGATCGCCTGGCTCGTCCAGGTCGAGCGCCTCGCGCCCTGGCAGATCCTCGCCGTGACCTTCACCAACAAGGCCGCCGGCGAGATGCGCGAGCGCGTCGCCCACCTGCTCGGCCCACGCGCCGCCGACGTCTGGCTCGGCACCTTCCACGCCATCGGCGTGCGCCTCCTGCGCGCGCACGGCCACCACCTCGGCCTGCCGCGCGGCTTCGTCATCCACGACGATGGCGACCAGGAGACGATGCTCAGGCGCGTGCTCAAGCGCATGAACATCGACGACAAGGTCATCCCGGCGCGGCACGCGCGCGCCTACATCGACCGCATGAAGCAGGTCTGCATGGGGCCCGAGCACCCCGACCTGCCGCGCGAGGACTACCGCGACGAGCGCTTGGCCGCCGTCTACGCGACCTATCAAGAGGAGATGCGCCGCGCCAACGCCGTCGACTTCGGCGATCTCATCTGGCTGCCCTACCGCCTGGCGGTCGAGGTGCCGCAGGTCGGCGAGGAGCTGCGCCTGCGCTTCCGCTACATCCTGGTCGACGAGTTCCAGGATACCAACCGCGCGCAGTACCTGCTGCTCAAGGCGATCCTCAACGCCGAGTCCAACGTCTGCGCGGTCGGCGACGACGACCAGAGCATCTATCGCTGGCGCGGCGCCGAGGTGGAGAACATCCTCGGCTTCGCCGACGACTTCCCCGGCGC